>NZ_JAJGUI010000091.1:0-51833 GCF_020784875.1 Limosilactobacillus reuteri subsp. simiae
GGTCACAGAATTGGGAATATAACGCTAATGACGACTACTACATTGATCATCAAGGAGTTCGTTTTAGTTTTTATCGCTATAGTAAATCCACTGATAAGTATGGCTTTAAGCGTGACTTTAAAATCTATCGTGCTGATAAACATCAACTATCAGTTAAATTAGATGAACTAGCGAAGACACCGAGTGGTCGGCAACGCTATATGAAGGTTAACCCAACCTGGAATTATTATAAAGCTAAAGTTAAAGATACCCTCTCAAGTGACGAAGGCAAGGCAATTTATCGTCGACGGAAGTTCGACGTTGAGCCAGTCTTTGGTCATATGAAGAGGGATTTTGGCATACGCCGAACTCATCTCCGTGGCCAACGGGCTGTGGAAAATGACATTGGGCTAGCCCTGATGGCATTAAATCTAACGAAATTTGGCCAATCAATTAGTCGATTGGAGACTAATTTCATAAATAATTTAAAATCCGGACTACGATTTTTGAACCGATCAAAAATCATAGTCCGGATTTTACTGTTTGAGAGCCAAAAATTAATAGTTAATTCCCGGCCTCTATTTATTTTAAAAACAAAAAAGAGGTATTAATAATGACACTTAAACGACCACAATGGGCAAATGCGACACCAGAAATGCAAGATTATTATGATCACTACTGGGGATTTCCAGTTCATGATGACCAGCAGTTATTTGCAATGTTATCTTTAGAATTATTTCAGGCCGGTTTAACTTGGCAAACAATCTGGCGGCGACGAGAAGCATTTAACCGGGCATTTGCGAACTTTAATATTGAAAAAGTGGCATCCTTTACCGATGAAGATATTAATCGATTATGCGAGGATGCAACTATTATTCGTAATCGTCGTAAAATATTAGCAGTAATTAATAATGCATAAGTGATTTTAAAATTACGGAAAGCGGGAAGGACGTTTGATGATTATATGTGGAACTTTGTTGATGATCAACCGCAAGACTTGGGGTTAACTGCCGATATTGAATTAGCTCCTAAAACGCCGGCCTCAGAAGAAATAGCCAAGCAAATGCGGAAGGATGGATTTAAATTTGTTGGTCCGACAATTATTTACTCTTTCATGACAGCGGTGGGAATGGTCAATGCCCGTTTAAAGTAAGAATGTAAGGATTAACATTGATTGTTGGTTGACAATTATGCTAAGATTATTCTCGTTATAAAGCAATTCCCGATAGGATTCACGTCTGAACGTGAAGATGCCTTGTAACCGCAACTACAAACTATTTGAAAGTTTCAATAGAATATGGGGGAATTAGAAAATGGCAGAACGACATTTATTTACATCCGAATCAGTATCAGAAGGACATCCAGATAAGATTGCTGACCAAATCAGTGACGCGATCTTAGATGAATTGCTTAAGAAGGATCCTGATTCACGGGTTGCAGTTGAAACCTCAGTTACTACTGGACTAGTATTAGTCTTTGGTGAAGTTTCTACTAAGGCCTACGTTAATATCCAACAGATTGTGCGGGACACAATTCGTAAGATCGGTTATACAGATGGCAAGTACGGTTTCGATGCTGATAACTGTGCTGTTATTACTGCGATCGATGAACAATCACCAGACATTGCGCAAGGGGTTGATGACTCCTTAGAAACGCGTGAAGGTGAAGCTGATCCGCTTGATAAGATTGGTGCTGGTGACCAAGGATTAATGTTTGGTTACGCTACTGACGAAACACCTGAATATATGCCATTAACATTGGTTTTAAGCCATAAATTAATGCGTAAGATTGCTCAACTACGTAAGGATGGCGTTATCTCTTACCTTCGTCCAGATGCAAAGGCCGAAGTAACTGTAGAATACGATGAGAATGACAAGCCATTACGTGTTGACACTGTTGTTTTAAGTACCCAGCATGATCCAGAGGTTTCACTTGACCAAATTAAAAAGGATATTAAAGAACAAGTGATTGAAGCAGTCATTCCAGCTGAGTACCTTGATGACCAAACTAAGTACTTCATTAATCCAACAGGTCGCTTTGTAATCGGTGGGCCTCAAGGGGATGCCGGTTTAACAGGACGGAAGATTATTGTTGATACTTATGGTGGGGCTGCCCATCATGGTGGTGGAGCCTTTTCTGGAAAGGATGCTACTAAGGTTGACCGTTCTGCTAGTTATGCTGCTCGTTACATTGCTAAAAACATTGTTGCAGCGGGTTATGCTAAGAAGGCAGAAATTCAAGTTGCTTATGCTATTGGTGTAGCAGAACCCGTATCGATCATGATTAATACTTATGGTACCGGTACCCGTTCAGAAGAAGAATTAATTGCCGCTGTTCGAAAAGTATTTGATTTACGTCCAGCTGGAATTATTGAAATGCTCGACTTGAAGCGGCCAATTTACAAGCAAACTGCTGCTTATGGTCACTTTGGTCGAACTGATGTGGACTTACCATGGGAACACCTTGATAAAGTTGATGAATTAAAAGAAATTTTAGGCTAATAATTTAGTTACACGCTTGCAATCATTAACGGTGGTTGTTAAAATAGGCGTTAAATATTTGATCGTAATAGAAATAGTAGTTTTTGACGAGGTCAGCAGAGATCCTGTGGTGGTGTGAACAGGAGACTGGTCATTTACGAACTCATCTAAATGTGATTATTACTGAATTTTAGTAGGTAATGACGTTTACCGCGTTAAGGTCCTAAGCGCCATGGATTCCATGGAAAACGGGTGGTACCGCGGAGTTATTTCGTCTCGTAGATTGATTTCTACGGGACTTTTTTATTACGATTATTAAAATCAGAATAAGGAGTAGAAAATATGGCTTACGATCATAAGACGATTGAAAAAAAGTGGCAAAAGTTTTGGAAGAAGAATGAAACTTTTAAAGCAGACCTTAATAAGGACCAAAAGAAGTATTATGCATTAGACATGTTCCCATATCCATCTGGTCAAGGACTCCACGTTGGTCACCCAGAAGGTTATACAGCTACGGATGTAATGTCACGGATGAAGCGGATGCAAGGATTTAATGTCTTACATCCAATGGGGTGGGATGCATTCGGTTTACCAGCTGAACAATATGCATTAAAGACTGGCCATAACCCTAAGGACTTTACGAACAAAAATATTGATCATTTCCGTGACCAAATCAAATCACTTGGGTTCTCATATGACTGGGACCGTGAAGTAAATACGACTGATCCTAAGTTCTACAAGTGGACTCAATGGATTTTTGAACAGCTCTACAAGAAGGGGCTTGCTTACGAAAGTGAAATTATGGTTAACTGGGCCCCTGATTTTATGGGTGGAACAGTTGTTGCCAACGAAGAGGTTGAAGATGGCAAGACAAAACGTGGTGGCTACCCCGTTTACCGTAAGCCAATGCGTCAATGGGTTTTAAAGATTACTGCTTATGCGGACCGCTTGATTGATGACCTTGACCTTGTTGACTGGCCAGAAAGCGTTAAGGAAATGCAACGTAACTGGATTGGTCGTTCAGAAGGTGCTTCAGTATTTTTCCCAGTTGTGGGGGATGAAGATACTAAGATTGAAGTATTTACGACGCGGGCAGATACGCTCTTTGGTGCTTCTTATGTTGTTCTTGCTCCCGAACAAGAATTAGTTGACCAATTGACGACCCCTGAACACAAGGCGGAAGTTGAAAAGTACAAGGAAGAAGCATCACGGCGCTCTGATCTTGAGCGGACTGACTTAAACAAGGACAAGACTGGTGTATTTACTGGTTCTTACGTTATTAATCCAGTTAACGGTGAAAAACTGCCAATTTGGATTAGTGATTACGTGCTTGCTTCATATGGAACTGGGGCAGTAATGGCTGTTCCTTCCGGAGATCAACGTGATTATGACTTTGCTACTAAGTTTGACTTGCCAATTAAGCCTGTTATTGAAGGAGCCGATGTGTCAGAAGGTGCTTTTGATGGCGATGGTAAACACATTAATTCTGGCTTCCTTGATGGTTTAAACATTGCTGATGCAAAGCAAAAGATGATCGATTGGCTTGAAGAACACGATGCTGGTCATAAGAAAGTTAACTACCGTCTTCGTGATTGGATCTTCAGTCGGCAACGTTACTGGGGTGAACCAATTCCAGTTATCCACTGGGATGATGGGACAACCTCATTAGTTCCAGAAGACGAACTCCCACTTGAATTGCCAAAGACTGATAACATCGAACCATCAGGAACTGGTGAAAGTCCATTAGCAAATGTTGAAGATTGGGTTAACGTTTATGACGAAAATGGTCGTCATGGTCTTCGTGAGACTAACACGATGCCACAATGGGCCGGTTCATCATGGTACTGGCTTCGGTACACTGATCCTCATAATGACAAGGAATTTGCCTCAAAAGAAGCCCTTGATTACTGGTCACCAGTTGATCTCTATGTTGGTGGAGCTGAACATGCTGTTCTTCACTTGCTCTATGCTCGCTTCTGGCATAAGGTTCTTTATGACCTCGGTCTCGTCCCAACTAAAGAACCATTCATGAAGCTTGTTAACCAGGGGATGATTCTTGGTTCAAACCATGAAAAGATGTCGAAGTCCAAAGGTAATGTTGTTAACCCTGATGACATTGTTGACCAATATGGGGCTGATACTTTACGTCTTTACGAAATGTTCATGGGACCACTTGAAGAATCGGTACCTTGGGATGAAAAGGGACTTCATGGTGCTAATAAGTGGGTTCAACGTGTATGGCGGTTGTTAATGGATGATAATAACCACCTCCGTGACCGGGTATCCACTTTCAATGATGGTAAGCTTACCAAGGTTTACAATCAAACTGTTAAGAAGGTTACCGAAGACTACGAACGGATGCACTTCAACACGGCTATTTCTCAATTGATGGTCTTTGTAAATGAAGCCTACAAGGTTGATGATTTACCAGTTGAATACATGAAAGGCTTTGTAAAGATGATTGCACCAATCATGCCTCACATGGCTGAAGAACTCTGGAGTCAATTTGGTGAGAGTGATACAATCACTTACCAACCATGGCCAACTTACGATCCAAAAGCTTTAGTTGAAGACGAAGTTGAAATGATCGTCCAGGTTAACGGTAAGGTACGGGCTAAGATTAAGATGGCCAAGGATACTGACCGCGATGAAGCACAACAACTTGCTTTAGCAAACGAACATGTTAAGAAGTTTACTGACGGCAAGGATATTAAGAAAGTCATTGTTGTCCCTAACAAGATCGTTAACATTGTTGCAAAATAGTAAATTAATAAAGGGCAGGGAATCTATGTTTTCCTGCTTCTTTTTATTTGAGGAGATATAAATTATGGAAATAGTGAGTTATCCAGCAATTTTTACCCCGAAAGATAATGAAATTCAAGTTGATTTTCCAGATTTGCCGGAAGCATTTACCCAGGGGAAAACAATGGATGAGGCGATGGATTTTGCTAAATTGGGCTTAGCAATTACCCTTAATGATAAACTCGGCCACTTTGAAGAAGCCCCTTCCGTAAGCTCATTAGAGGTATTAAAGCAACAACATCCAGATCAAATCATTAAAATGGTAACTGTCGATTTGGAACAATACTAGGTTAAAGAAATATTAAAAACGATAAATCGAATTGCACCAGCTTTTTATTCACGATAAAATGATTAGGATTGTGTAAACTCGATTAAAATAAAAAAGGTAGGATTGCAACAAATCATGGAAGAAAATAAAGTAAATGATTTGAGCAGCACCGCAGTTAAAAAAGATTCGCGAACAAAAATGATTACAGGATCAGCTTGGATGACAGCTGGTAGTATTACTTCGCGGATCTTAGGGGCGCTGTACATTATTCCGTGGGTTACATGGTTAGGAGCTTACAGCAACGAAGCGAATGCCTTATATGCTCAGGGGTACAATATTTATAATATGTTTTTAGTGATTGCAACGGCGGGAATTCCTTCTGCAATTTCTAAAATGGTCGCGCATTATAACGGAATAAATCAGTATGGCGTTAGTCGCCGACTGTATCATTCTGGAATGTACGTTGCAATGGCAATGGGTGTAATTTGTACGACGGTGATGATGTTTGGGGCTCGTTTAATGGATAATGGAGATCCAAATATGATTCCGGTTATTCGCTCATTAGCTTGGGCTATTTTGATTATTCCGGGGATGTCGATTACCCGAGGATTTTTACAAGGGTATAACTGGATGGCACCATCAGCAATTTCACAATTTGTTGAACAGCTTTTCCGGGTTATTTATATGCTGGCGGCCACTTATTTCATTATGAAGATTCAAAATGGCAATTGGGTTAGTGCCGTTTCCCAATCAACATTTGCGGCCTTTATCGGGGCAATTGGTGCAGTGATCGTCTTAGGAATTGCCTGGATGCGTCACCAACGCGAAATGAATGACTTAGTGGCACAAGGTGAAGTAAATACTGAAGTTTCAACCCAAACATTAATTTTTAAGATTATTTATCAGTCAATTCCGTTCATCATTATTGAATCAGGGGTAACGATTTTCCAATTAATTGATCAATATACTTTTAAGCGGATGATGCCATTAGTCGGTCACTTTACTAAGTATCAGATGGATGTTACTTATGCATTGTTTGCGTTTAATGCCAATAAGCTTTACATGATTGTTATTTCATTGGCTTCTGCATTAGCCGCAACAGTTATTCCTTTGCTTGCGACAGCCCGGGCTCAGAACGATCAAGAGGATATGCGAAAACAGATTCAAAATGTTCTCTTGTTATTCTATTTCGTGATGATTCCGGCAGCTCTTGGATTATCCGCGGTTGCTCAGCAAATCTACACCGTCTTTTACCGTTATGATGCGGCAGGGGTCGTAGTACTGCAATTTGCGGCTTACATTTCGATTATGTTAGGCTTGTATACTGTAGCCGCAGCAATGATGCAGGGGATTTCTGAGAATAAGAAGATGATGATGTTCTTAGCCATTGGAATCGTAATTAAATTTATCCTCCAGTTCCCTTGTATTTGGATTTTTGAAGGATTAGGACCACTGGTTTCAACTGGGATTTCAATGTTCGTGATTAACTATTTGATCTTGCATTCCTTTAATATGGAATTCCACCTACGTTTTGATAAGATGGCCCTGCCAACTAACCAGATTTTAGCTTACTCCTTAGTGATGTTTGCCGGGACAAAGATTGTAATGTTAATCATTGGCCATTTTGTTAGTCCATATGGGCGCTATACTGCTTTCTTCTCCTTGATTCCAGGAGTAATAGTCGGAGCAGGAATTTATCTCTATCTCTGCTTAAAGTCCCGATTAGCCGACCAGCTATTGGGACCACGAGTAGCAAGATTACGAACGATTTTACACATTAAATAACAATGCACACAAAAAGGTTCAGAGTGAGAATTTGCTCTGAACCTTTTTTATATCCTAAAATTTCTTAATTTAAAAAGCCAATATGGTGGTCTTCATTCATCCCCTCCATCTTTTTCATGAAGGCTGGGAGAGCACGGCTAATTTGGTGAGGGAGAACGATATACTGGCTTTCGGCGATCTTTTCCGCAATCGCACTGTGCGCATAAACGGCAGCGAGGACGGCTTTGTCTGCCTTCTCGTTAAATTCAGCAGTGAAACCTCCAACCATTCCAGCAAGAGTATCCCCCATTCCACCAACTGCTTGAGCGGGGGTGCCGATTGGCAATTGATATACTTGGTCATCAGTATAAATTTCTGTGTGGTGCTTCTTTAAGACAACGGTAGCACTAAGTTTTTCTTGGGCTTCCTTGTTCTTATCTTCAGTTTGATCGCCAATTTTAATTCCAGAGAGTCGTTGCCATTCCATTTCATGTGGAGTATAAATGATATTTCCTTGTGGCTGTTCAAGCTTTTCCATCGCCATCAGGGTAATTGCCGACCCATCAATGATCACATTTTGTTTCTCGGTTGTATGAGCAAAAACATTCTTCAAAATTCGTAAACTTGTTTCATCATTTCCGAGGCCTGGCCCAACGACCACACTGGTAGCAGCTTTAGTAAGGTCAGCAACTAGGGCATCATCAGTAAAATCAGCGAACATCGCTTCTGGTAACTGCGCATGGAGGGCACTAGCGTTGATTTCATCAGTTGCAGTTGTTACAAGCCCAGCTCCAGCACAGACGGCCGCGGTTGATGCCATGATAATTGCGCCACCAAAATTACGATTGCCGCCGATAAGAGTAACTTTCCCAAAAGTACCTTTAAAACTGTTTTCAGGACGGGGAGTAATAACATCCTTTAAGATTTGGTCAGTAAGTTTTTTCACAGTTAAGACTCCTTATTATTTTATTTAATAGACAATTTAATGGTATCATTAAAATTAGTCAAAGTAGAATATTTTGGAGGGATTAATCTTGACTGATTGGATGAAAGCCGCAGAGGCGCAAAAAGAAAATTATTTAAATGATCTCGTAGCATTAATGAAGATCCCCAGTGTCCGTGATGATTCAGCGGCAACAGATGAATACCCGCTTGGTCCTCGTCCTGCTCAAGCGCTAAAAGCATTTTTAGAGATGGCAGAACAAGACGGTTTTAAAGTAAAGAACATCGATAACCTTGTTGGATATGCTGAATGGGGTGAAGGTGATGAGACACTTGCCATTTTAGCCCATCTTGATGTAATGCCTGCTGGTAAGGGTTGGGATACAGATCCATTTGACCCAGTTATCAAGGATGGCAACTTATATGGTCGTGGTGCTTCTGATGATAAGGGACCTGGAATGGCTGCTTACTATGCCTTGAAGTATTTGAAAGATCAAGGCGTAAAGTTTAACAAGAAAGTTCGTTTTATCGTTGGAACTGATGAAGAAAGTAATTGGACTGGAATGCATCGTTACTTTGAAGTCGAACCAGCCCCCACACTTGGTTTTTCACCAGATGCGGAATTTCCAGTAATTAATGGTGAAAAGGGTCAAGTATCACTCTTACTTGATGTCCCTGCTGGCAATGGGGATGCCTCAACACAACTAGTTAGTTTTGAATCTGGTTTGCGTTTCAACATGGTACCGCGGGAAGCAGTTGCCCTTATGCGGACAGATAATCCTCAAGAAGTTACGAATGATTTTGGTCACTTTATTGAAGAAAATCCGGTTGAAGGTAATATTGAATCAACAGATAAAGGTCTTAAGATTACTGTCATTGGAAAAGCTGCCCATGGAATGGAACCAGAAAAGGGAATCAATGCAGCAACCTACCTTGCAAAGTTCTTAAATCGATATGACTTTGGTGGAGGCGCAAAGAGTTTCATTGAATTCTTAGCTGACTATCTTCATTTAGATACGCGAATGGATGGGTTTAATGGTGCTTACACTGATCCAGTAATGGGTGAATTGACTATGAATGCCGGAATCTTAAACTTCGATGCGGACAAGGGTGGTCACATTGATATGAACTTCCGCTTCCCTAAAGGCATGACACCAGATAAGTTAGAGGATACTGTAAAGGCGATTGCTGATAAATTACAAATTAAAGTTACGCAAGGCCCATCCCAAGCTCCACATTATGTTGATCCAGATGATCCAATCGTTAAGACATTGATGCAAGCTTATATTGATCAAACTGGAGATACAGACGCAAAACCAGAAGTTGTTGGTGGAGGAACTTATGGTCGTTTGATGAAGCGGGGTGTTGCATTTGGTGCTTTAATGCCACATACGCCAAATACAATGCATCAGGCTAATGAATATCAACCTGTGAATGATTTAATTACATCGATGGCAATTTACATGGAAGCAATTAATAATCTCGTTACTGATTAATTTTGTGCTAAAATAAAGGCAGAAGATGGAGGTGTCAAGAATGAGTTATCAAAATATTCTTGTTGGTGTCGATGGTTCCAAGCAAGCTGATATGGCTTTTGAAAAAGCGGTTGACACTGCTAAGACCAATGATGCCAAGTTGTATTTACTAAGTATTATTAATGGTGAACGTTATCCAAGTACTGGTCCTGGTGGGTACGGTTTTGTTAGTCATAGTATTTATGATTCAGCAATCGAAACGATGCAAAAGAAGCTAGCTGACTACAAGAAAAAAGCAGAAGCTGCTGGAATAAAAGATGTCAAAACTGATGTCAAGGTTGGTAACGCTAAGGTTGAACTTGCGGAACGTTATCCAAAAGAAAATGATATTGATTTAATCATTATTGGCGCAACCGGATTAAATGTTGTCGGTCGTCTGCTTGTGGGTTCAACGGCTGCCTATACTATTCGTGAAGCACCATGTGACGTTACCGTTGTTAAGACAAACTTGAAGAATCAAAAATTGGATATCAAAGAAACGACATATCCTGAAATGTAAAGCATAAGACTAGGGGAATTTTCTTCTAGTCTTTTCTAGTTTAAAAATGCAAATTCATAATTTTCACGTATATATACTATAGGACATTATGAAGGAGTGTTTTATTGTGTTAAACCGCCGTGCTATTACGAGTGCATTAATTGTTTTAACAAGTCTTAATGGGCAACCGATTAAAGCGGACGCTATCCAACAAGCACAATTTGATGCAAATGAAGATGTGAAACGTGCAAAGCCGATTGACGAAGAAGCCTTAGCTAATCATGATGAAGAATATATTGATGCTTATTTAACAGAATATGAAAATGCTGCTCAAGCAAAGGCAAATGAGCAAAATAATGCTTTGACAGGTACAGAGAAAGAGCCAGAGCATGAAACTATTCAATCTTCAACTGAAAACTCTGCTGAACAAAGGCAGCTGCTAGAAGAAAATAAAAAAGATGAGCAGGTTTATCAGCCTCAACAACCATCCCCAATCCAAGCACGATTTATTAATCGAATAGCCCCAGCTGCTCAACAAATTGGTCGGGAGCATGATTTATACCCATCAATTATTATTGCGCAAGCGGCCTTAGAGAGTGATTGGGGATGCAGTACGTTGGGCAAGGCGCCTAATAATAATCTTTTTGGGGTTAAGGGGTATTTTGCCCGCCAAACAGTTGCTCAACCCACGACTGAGTATGATAAGCAGGGCCATAAGTTTCAGGTTATTAGTAATTTTCGACAGTATGCAAGTGAATACGAAGCGTTAAGGGATTATGCGCAAACATTAGAAGACCCACTTTATCAAGGAGTTCACCGTCAAAATACCAAAAATTATCGTGAAGCTACACGGGCACTTCGCGGACGATATGCAACAGATCCTGAGTATGATCGGAAGCTAAACCAGCTGATTGATACTTACCAACTTACTAAATATGATGATCAAGTTAACACCAGCAATGAAAGGGCTAATCCTGTTCCAATAACTGACAGGAAAGAGGAGAGTGAGGCGATGCCAATTGTTACCAAACATCCCGTTCAAGCGAGAAAGAACGATGTTAATATCCCTCAATATGTTCCTTTGCTTGGTGGAGTAGGGACGGCAGGAATGATTGAAATGTTTCGTCGTTTATTGAAGAAAAGGAAAGAGCATGATTAAAAGGCAAACCTCTAATCATGCTCTTATCAATTATTTAGCGTAATGACTTCAACCGTTCATCAATCATTGTTAAGACCGCATCAACGTTCTTAGGATCTTCAAGGTCATAACGCTCTAAATCAATTTTCATTTTTGGACTAGCATCGTAATCCTTGTACCATTGCTTGTAGGCACTCCACATCTTGTAATAGTAATCCTTTAACTCTGGATTAGTATCAATTTGCTCGTAATCCCGCCCGCGCTTTTTAATCCGGTATAAGATTGTTTCAAAATCAGTTTCAGAATAAACCATTAAGTCTGGTGCGCGCTTAGGTAACTGTTGGAGGTCACTCATCATATTGTCGAGAAGCTTTAAGTATACTTCTAATTCAGTATCAGTAATATTACCCTCGGCGTTATTTTCTCGCGTAAACAAGGCATCTTCGTAAATAGAACGGTCAAGCACGTTGTTATCATCGGTAAGTGCTTGTTTAATCATTGAGAAACGCTTGTTTAAAAAATAAATTTGGAGTAAAAAGCCGTACTGTTTTGGATTTTTATAATACAGTGGTAAAACTGGATTTTCTCCGACTGGTTCAAAAAATGCTTTTGTATGTAAGTGTTCGGCAATCTTCCCAGTTAAAGTTGTTTTACCGACACCAATCATCCCTGCTGTAATAATCACCATAATGGCCCCTCTTTACTTTTTTGTCACAAAAAATATCTTACTACAAAATATTGTGGAATGACACACCTAATTTTACAATATTTGGTGGTTACCAGATTTAACTTATCGTGGTAAAAGTTATCACATCTACATTGTTAGCGATTATAATAAAAGTAGAGATGTGATTAAATTTTAAAAATCTAATCATGTGAAAAATTAATATTAAGGAAGTAAAGATGAGAAAAGAAAGTGAAAGTGAGAATCGCGTTCAATTAACAATGGCCAAGCAGCAAGGAACATTGATTGAGGTTCATAACTTGCCAAATGATGATTATTTTAATGTCGGATTTGTCGTTGCCCTCGATCCAGTATTTTGTTTGATGATCAGTATTGACTGGGATGGTAAAATCAACGGCTTAATTGCTATTCGGATTAAGAGCATTCTTTATACAGAACGCCATAGTGACTACTTAATGACGGTTTCTGAAAAAACTAAAGTTGCCCATGATCACAACTATTTTGATATTTGGCAAGTGCAAAATTTTATTGATAACCATCCAGAAATTACCCAGGGGGACCTATTATCAAATCTTCTCAATGATTCCTATGAGAACCGCCTTCCAGTTGTGATTGGCACTGAAAAGTATAAGGGGAGTGATGATTTTACAGGAATAATTACTGATCTCACACCCATTAAAGTAACAATTCATTACTATAATGACCATGACCTGTCATCATTGTGGGAATATGATATTTTGCGAGCAAAGATTGACTATCTCCGTGTTCGTGGTACTCAGATGGCAACCGGGAAACAGATTTTTAATGATATTTTTAACGAAATGTGATTGCAATATGAGTTGAGATAGTTTAAATTAATTAAATATTATTAACTAGATAAAACTGTTTACTAAAGAGGTTGAACAGCCATGAAAAAGAAAATAACAATTCGTGATTTAGCAAAAGAAGCTGGTGTTTCTGTAACCACTGTTTCGCAAATTTTAAATAATAAAGGCGATCGATTCAGCACAGCAACTCAGGAACGAGTTTTAGCATTACGGGACAAATATAAATACGTTCCTGACTTTAATGCTCGGAATTTAATTTTAAAGAGTGCCAAGACAATTGGGGTATTAGTTCCTAATATTGCTAACCCATTTTTTGGTACTTTTGTCGAGGGAGTGCAGAGTATTGCCCGTGAAGCAGAATTTATTCCACTTGTCTTTAGTGCCAACCGTGACCCAAAATTGGAAAAATATTACCTTTCCCAGATGATTGAACGATCAATTAGTGGATTAGTGATTGCTAGTGCCACGATGACTACAGAGACAATTAAAGAAGTTATCTCCTTTAATGAGATTCCTTATATCTTGTTTGATCAGAATCATACGCAGGAGGGTGATCGAGTTCAAACGAATGATTACCTTGGTGGTCAAATCGCGGCTAAACACCTCATCGAACTTGGTCACAAACATATTGCCGTTCTTACCTCTGATAACCCTACTGAAAATTTAAATCACCGAATGAATGGGTTCAAAAATATTATTAAAGAAAATAACCTAAGTTTAGATCCTATTCACGATGTTATTCGAGCACCCTTGACGAAGGATGGCGGATATAAAGCAGCAAAAGATGTTTTAGCAACTGGTGCTTCTGCTGTTTTTGCGGCGAACGATGAGATGGCAATTGGATTATTGCGAGGATTGCATGAATTAGACGTTAAAGTTCCCGAAGATATTTCTGTAATTGGTTATGATAATATCTACTGGGACGACTATGTTTATCCACGATTAACTACGGTGCAACAGCCAATTTTTGACCTTGGTGCTGGAGCTACTAAAATGCTCATTGAACAGATTAGTCATAGTAGTGCGGAAGCCCGCGTTCAAAACTTTCCAGTAAAATTAATTAAACGAGATAGTACAAGTTCCTATCGTCCAAAATAATATGGTATGATGATATTATCAATTAGATGCCAATTGTTTAAGGAGGAAATAAACAAATGACAAATCATGTAACAATTGTAGGTAGTTTAAATGTTGATACAACAATGAAAGTTAAGCGGATGCCATTACCTGGGGAAACAATTGCCGCTTTAAGCAAGACTAATGCTGCTGGGGGAAAGGGAGCAAACCAAGCCGTGGCTGCTGCTCGTTCAGGCGCTGAAACAGCTTTTGTTGGTCAAGTTGGTGATGACGCTGGTGGTAAGATGATGATCAATGACCTCAAGAACAACAACGTCGACACAACAGGGATCCACGTTGACGATCAAGCAGGTACTGGATCTGCAGCCATCTTGCTTGATGAAAGTGGTCAAAACAGTATCTTAGTGTACGGAGGAGCTAACCAACAATTAAGCATTAAGGAAGTAGAAGATGCTCGTGATCAAATTGCCGCTGCTGATTTTGTAATTGCTCAATTTGAAACTCCACAAGAAGCTACTCTACGGGCATTCCAAATTGCAAAGGAAAATGGTGTAAAGACAATCTTAAATCCTGCTCCTGCTCATGAAATTAACCCTGACTTATTGAAGTTAACAGACTTAATCATTCCAAATGAAACAGAAAGTGCTGCTTTAACAGGGATTATTATTACAGACGAAACTTCAATGCTTATGTCAGCCGCAAAGTTTGCTCAAATGGGTGTCCGTAACTTAATTATTACTGTTGGGGCAAAGGGTGCCTTCTACTGTACTCAAGATGGCTACAACTTTATTCCTGCTTTTAAGGTTAATGCTGTTGATACCACTGCCGCTGGTGATACATTTATCGGTGCTCTTTCATCCCAATTAAAGCCTGATATGAGTAACATTGAGAAGGCGATTGTTTACGCTCAACGTGCAAGTTCATTAGCTGTTCAAAAACTTGGTGCATTACCATCAATTCCTACTTATGACGAAGTAGTTGCTGCATCAAAGAATAACTAGATTTATTTAAATACAAATTAAAAATGGGGAGGGAGCGAGACAGAAGTCACTTGTGACTTCGTTTTCGAGCCCCCGCAAGCAACAATAGGCCTTCAACGTTCGGGTTTGCCGGACGTTGAAGGCCATTGTTGTACTGCGTATTCGCTTTTTATGAAAGTAACTTAACTTATGTCACAGTCCTTTTCTATCTTTTTCAGTAACCTTGCGCTTAACGTATCAATTTAGTAAACTGTTGAACAAATAATAATGGAGGTTTTCTTTGTGAAAGCAGAATTTATTCTTAAGGTGGTTATTCCGCCATTTATCATCTTTGCGATCCTCGTATGGCTAACTGCCGAACATTATATCTCTGGCTGGGTAATGTACCTTCTCTGGGTAATTGGCTTCGTGGTTGCAAACATCATTGTGACAAAAATTTCTACCCGGTGGAGTATTCAACGAATGCGTGAGAAACGGGCAAAGGAAGAGAAAAATAATGATAAAAGTAATTAAACAATCGTGGATATTTAGGGTGATTTTAATTGCGCTGATGTTAATTGCAATTGAGATTCCCCCGATTGCAGTTAATTTTGCTCTACGTTATTCAAAGACCAACCAGCTTATCGTGGACGGGTTCATGGTCTTATTCATCTGTTTAATGCTAGCGATTATTTGGTGGGCACACCGGACATATGAAACTTATAACCAATTAGGACAGCCAGCGGGAATAAAGGTTGGCTGGATTATCGGTGGTTACCTAGCGATTATTTTGGGAATGGATGTTCTTAGCTATCTTAATCAACTTATCTATCATCAAACTGAAACAGCGAACAATGCGGCACTAGGAAGCATGCTTGGTCATAATGAAGTAATTACGATCGTATTTTGTTTTTCGGCAGTTATTCTAAGTCCAATTGCTGAAGAATTTATTTTTCGTGGTACATTGACAAATATGTTCTTTAAGCGTGGCAACATTTGGCCGAAAGTTATCCTCTCGGGGGTAATCTTTTCTACCGGTCATATGAGTACCAACCCCATTAGCTTTTTGATCTATGCTTATATGGGGATGGTCTTAGCATATGTTTATTTGCGAACGGATGACATTCGAAATTCGATTGCAATTCATATGATTAATAATGCGATTGCGATGTATGTTCTCTTGGTTCAAGTTATCTAAAGTTACTTCTTGAAATCGCTTACAATTGATGGTACATTATAAGTGTGGAAAGATTAGAATAGTAAGATCTCCTATATCAATCTAGCACCGAAGAAATTAATAGTAGGCTAGAAGCAACATAAGTGTGACATGAAATCTTAGACTGAATATTTATGTAATAAGGTCACCAGGGTGCACTAGGTTGATGATATAAATGCGACTTTGCGGAAGTTAGAATCAAAATGAATTAATAATTAGTTCCCTAGCAAAGTAGCAGATTCTTTCCGCAATAAACAAAAGAGGCTGGAAATGTTCCGGCCTCTTTGTTATTTTTAAATGGTAAAGAATTTAGGGAGGATAATAGATGTTTTTATCAACTGAGGGATTTCCTCAAGCCCACCGCATTTTAGGGATTGTCAATGCCACCAGTCATTTAGCGATGCCTACCGAAGCAATTGATTCATTTGAGTCCATGGACCAATTATTTAGTGATGTTCAAGAAAAATTAAAGCGACGGGCCAGTGAAAAAGGTGCTGATGGTGTTGTTGGGGTTCGTTTTACTACGGATGTTGCCAATATGCAGGTTGCACCCAAATTCTTGGTCCTAACCGCATATGGAACAATGATTCAATTTGTTAAATAAGAGCAAATTGAGGATTGTAAATAAAAATACTTGTAATTTTTGATGAGTTCGGTATACTTAATAATGTTACAAAATAGTTAGTGCCTCAGTGGCGGAACTGGCAGACGCGCAACGTTCAGGTCGTTGTATGGTTATCCATGTACAGGTTCGAATCCTGCCTGAGGCATCATCATAGCTCGGTAAACATTGATTTGCCGGGCTTTTTTCTTTATATTGAAATAAAACTGCAAAGGAAGACCAAGATGAAAGCTTTATCAATTCATCCCAAATATGGAATGGAAATCTTAAATGGCACAAAAACAGAGGAATACCGGACATGGACAACTAAATATCGTGGTGACCTCCTAATTTGCAATAGTGCGAAGAAGACACGTGGGGCGGTAGTTGGTCATGCCTTATGTGTTGCTAAGATCACTGGAATTGAGGAACGATATGACGGTGAACAAAAATATTATGCATGGGTGATTGCACCCTTTGAGGAAGGTGGTTCTTATTGGATTGAACCATTAAAAGTTAAAGGACAGTTAAAATTGTTTAATGTCGATGACCGCTTGATTAAACCTGCGCCGTTTACTAATCCTTTCTCAAAAGCTGGGGAACAATGGTACCAAGAAAATATTGCGCCCTTAATCTATTAAGATATTTTCACCAACTAACTTATGCGTTATGATAGAAAATAAAAAATGAAGGGGCAATAGCTTATCGGAAAGATTAGAATTAACAACATGGCATTTAATACTTACAATGGTGTGTTTGCGGAAGAGAAAAAGCTTGGTCAAAAAATTGAAATTGACTGTGAAATGGACTACCCAATTGAAACGATGGTTAAAACCGATGAATTAGAAGAAACTGTCAGTTACGCTGATGTTTATGAAACAATTGCGGAGTTTGTTGCCCACCATAATTACAATTTGATTGAGAGCCTTGCCAATAATTTATTACATGAGCTTTTCAAGACATACCCAATGCTTAATGGTATTCGCCTTCGTATTCGTAAGTATAGTGTGCCGATTGCCGGAATTTTTGATAATGTCGAAATTGAAGTAGCAGGGAGCAAGTAATTATGACTGAAGCTTACCTAAGCATTGGCAGTAATATGGGCGACCGGTTAGCAAATCTTCAAAAAGCTATTCAGATGCTGAATGTGCCGCCTAAAATTGATATTACGGCGATCTCCTCAGTGTATGAAACAGAACCGGTGGGAGGTGTCAAACAAGATTCTTTTTACAATATTGCGGTTAAGGTTGCAACTGGGTTAACAGCTCAGCAACTCCTCGACCACCTTCACAATATCGAACAAGAGTTACATCGACGCCGGCTCATTCATTGGGGACCACGGACAATTGACCTTGATATTATTGATTTTGGTCATCAACATATTAAAACCCCAACATTAACGATCCCTCATCCAGAAATGGCTAACCGGCAGTTTGTTTTATTACCAATGCGCGAAATTACTAATCAAAATGATCCTTATTATCAACAATTGGATCATTTGTTAAATAAGACTCCAGACCATAATTGGCTTAAAAAGATATATGGACGAGAGGTATTTTCATGGACCAACAAAAAATAGCAAAGGCTGTTAAAGATTTATTAATTGCAATCGGTGAAGATCCGGAACGAGAAGGATTGGCAGAGACACCCCAACGCGTTGCCAAAATGTACCAAGAAGTTTTTTCTTCTCTTAACCATCAACCAGAAGAAGTGGCGAACTATAAGGTCTTTCATGTTGATGATGTGCCAGAAATGGTATTAGTACAGCACATTCCTTTTTATTCAATGTGTGAACACCATTTGCTGCCATTTTTTGGATACGCGAATGTGGCTTATGTTCCTAAAGATAAGAAAGTTATTGGCCTCAGTAAAATTCCCCGGTTGTTAGATTTTGTAACGAAAAAACCGGGGATGCAAGAACGCGTTACAACAGATTTAGCAGCCGAGTTGCAACGAATTCTTGATCCAGCCGGGATTGCAGTAACCATTGCGGCCCGCCACCTTTGTATGGAAATGCGGGGTGTTAATAAGGCTGGTCAATTTACTTATACTGATAAATTTACAGGTCAATTTAAGACTGACCGTGATTTGAAACAAGAATTTCTAAATCAAACGAGGAATTATCGTGCAGACCTATGAACAAATTAACGCGCGCTTTAATCGCCAAATGCTGGGAGGACAACAGGATCGGGTAAAATTTTTACGACGAATTCTTACTCGTTTAGAAAATCCTGACCAGCGATTTAAAATTATCCATATTGCGGGGACAAACGGAAAAGGCTCGACCGGAACAATGTTAGAACAGGGTTTGCAAAATGCTGGATACCGGGTCGGCTATTTTAGCAGTCCTGCTTTGGTAGATGATCGGGAGCAAATTAAGGTTAATGACCATTTGATTAGTAAAAAAGATTTTGCAATGACTTACCAAAAGATCACCGAATGCTTGCCAATTGATCTTTCGCCTGATGATATTACCATTTTTGAGTGGTGGACCTTAATAATGCTGCAATATTTTGCGGATCAAAAAGTGGATTGGGCAGTCATTGAATGCGGGTTAGGCGGTCGAGATGATGCAACCAATATTATCAATGCGCCTTTTATTAGTGTGATAACGCATGTTGCCCTTGACCATACGCGGATCTTAGGCCCAACGATTACTCAAATTGCCCAAGCTAAAGCAGGGATTATCAAGAATGGGACTAAGCAAGTGTTTTTAGCGCCGCACCAAGAAAAAGACACTCTCACAATTATCAAGGAAAAGGCTCATCAGCAAAGAGTGGGATTAACGCAAGCAGATGCCCAGTCAATTATTGATGGGAAGGCAATCCTGAAAGTTAATCATAAAATTTATAAAGCTCCTTTTAATTTATTAGGGACATTTCAAAGTGAAAATTTGGGCACCGTTGTCAGTGTATTTAATTTTCTTTTTCAACGAAGACTTGTTACTTCTTGGCAGCCTTTACTATCAACGCTTGCGACAGTGAAGATTGCTGGTCGAATGCAGAAAATCGCTGATCATCCTTCTATTATTTTGGACGGGGCTCATAATCCAGATGCAGCCAAACAACTTACCGAAACTATCTCTAAGTTTCCCCATAATAAAGTAATTATGGTTCTTGGTTTTCTTGCTGATAAAAATATTAGTCAGATGGTTAAAATTTATCAGCAAATGGCAGATGAGATAATAATTACTACTCCTGACCATCCGACCCGCGCCCTTGAAGCAAGTGCGTTAAAATCAGCTCTGCCTCAAGCGATTCTTGCTGATAATCCCCGAAAAGGGTTAGTGGTGGCAAAAAAGATTGCAGAGCCGAACGATTTAATTGTTGTAACGGGTTCTTTTTATACGATTAAAGATATCGAGGCCAATTTAGATGAAAAATAATTTTATTATTGCAACCCATAATATTCATAAAATTAAAGAAATCGAAACCATTCTAAATTTTTACCGCCAACATGGTGAGGGGTATCGAAAAAATTTGCCGCAACAAGCTTTTCCTCCTGAATCAACAGTGAGCTATGAAGAAAATGCAAAGGCGAAGGCCCTTTTTATCAGTCAACAGCTACCAGCAGCAAAAATAATTGCCGATGATTCTGGCTTAGAACTCCCGGCTTTTCCTAGAAAGTACGGGGTGCAGACAGCGCGGGAATTGGCGCAAGAAGTTCCCAATGGTGATTTAAATGATTACTTGATCCATTTAGTCGATGGTAAGTCACGACAATTTATAATGAAAACAACCATTGCCCTAGCGATAAATAATCAAGTGGTTAAAATTGGTCATGGTCAATTAAAGGGGACGATTGCTCATGCCGAACGCGGAGTCAATGCGACGGGGTTTGATCGGATTTTTATTCCAGCTGGCGAATCACAAACACTTGCCGAAATGGACCAGCCGACCCGCATTTCTTATTTACATCGTGCACGGGCTGTTAAAAATTTATTAGATCAATTAGGAGAATGAAATGAAAGTTACTGAAAAGTTAGTTACTAAAGACCATTCGAAGTTAGTGTCCGCGATCTTAGCCGACCAAGTTAATCGCCATCAGCAGCTTTTATTGACGTGGGAGTGTCCAGATGTGGAGACGGCTGGAATGGTAGAGCGATTTATCCGTCATTTTGATACCCCCGTCGCTTGTGTTGAAAAGCGCGTAGAATTTTCTTTTCCGTTCCTTTCTCTAAAAGAACTAATAGCGCGGGTGAAAGAGCGGTGGGAGAACGACCAAGAATTAATCGCTTCTCTTGAGCAGGTTTACCGTCATCATCAAATTATTTGGCATGCAGGTCGGTTTACTTTTGATCTGACAGAGCAACCAGTGATTTATGGGATTTTAAATGTAACTCCTGACTCGTTTTATGATGGAGGCAAATTTCAATCCCACTCCGCTATCGTCAATCAAATTGCTAAGATGGTAGCAGCCGGTGCAAATGTAATTGAAGTCGGTGGGCAAACTACGAAACCGGGTGGCTTTAAAGAGGTTGATCCGGAAGAAGAAATTGCGCGAATTATGCCGGCTATTCAGCTTCTTCGTGAAAACTATCCCCAGATTGCGATCGCAGTTGATACGTATAAACTCCCGGTAATGGCAGCGGCAATTGAGGCCGGGGTAGATATTATCAATGATGTGCAGGCATTTAATTCAAAACAAAAACTAATTTTGATGGCTAAGGCAAATGTTGGAATGGTAACGATGCATAGCAGCCGAACCCATGACTATGATAATCTCACCGTAGCGATGCAGAAATTCTTTGAACACAATCTTGGGACAATAGCGGCTGCTGGTATTGATCTTGAACGAGTGATTTTAGACCAAGGAATTGGGTATGCAAAGGTTGCTGACGGTTACCAAGATTATGCGATGATGCGCAACATTGACCAGCTTAATTACCTCCATCGCCCAATTATGGTTGCGATCTCCCGAAAAGGTTTTGGTCAAAAATTATTTAATCTAGCAAAAGAAGACCGTCTCGGCGTAACATTGATTGCTGAGACAGCAATGTATTTGCGAGGCGGTCGTGTTTTACGAGTTCATGATGTTGAGGAAACTAGTCAGTTAGTGAAAATGATCGATACTGTTGAAAATAGTTACTGGTTTAGATCCACCAACAGCCAATCCCAAAGGCAATAATAAGGGCAATAAAAAGTAAGGCTGTTAGATAGGGATTGCCAAATGTTTCCCGTTTAAGGCGGAAAGCAGTTTCCATTAAGATATAGATTAGAATTAAAAAGATGATCCATACTAGGTTGCTCAGAAGCTGAGTTTTAAAATGAAGAAAGGTGTGGACAATCGAAGCGGTCAATAAAAGAAAAAAGAATAAACGGCTTAGTTCAAGCCAGTTAGTCACTTTCCGTTCAATTTTTGCATGCAGACCAGTGGTAGTGGTGAGAATCAAAATAATGATTAAGACCGCCACTATTATTTTTAACATATGGGTAAACTCCTTTCGGCTTTGATTTTAGCATTAATGAGAGAAACTGACTATATGCTTTTGACTTGAAAATATAATAAAAAAAGTGTATGGTACGTATATTGCTTGCGTAAAAATAAATAATATTTGAGGTGAAATCAAGTGGCAGATTTTGAAATTGGCGATATTGTAAAAGGAAAGAAATTCGGTCCCCTCGAACATGAATTTTCTGGTGTTGTTGAAAAGGTTTATACTAATTCAATTATGGTATCTATCCAAGATTTTGATCCGTCTGATAAAAGCGGGGTTAACGAATTAAATGGCCGCGCTGTTATTCGCCAAAAAGAAGCTAAGATGGTAAAAGCTGTTCCTCGTGAAGAAAAAAAGGATGACGAAGAAACAGCAGAAGATGCTAAATCTTCAAAAAAATCTTAAAAAAAGATGACAAATAATTAGAAGAGGTATATACTAACTAAGTGTTGAACTTAGTTAGTTAATGCGGGTATAGTTTAGTGGTAAAACTCAACCTTCCCAAGGTTGCGTCGCGAGTTCGATTCTCGTTACCCGCTCTTATGAAAAAGCTGAGGCTGAGAGAAAATTTTCTCCCAGCCTCAGCTTTTTTAGATCTCAATCTTCGCTAAAACTTGATGCATTGCTTCAGCAGACTGTTGCATCTTTTTAACTTCATCTGATGTTAATGGATATTCAACGACCTGGCCGATTCCTTGACTATTAATGATGGCAGGCGTTCCTAAGTACAGGCCCTTAATTCCGTACTGTCCATCAAGCGGAGCCGAAATCGGTAGGACAAGATTACGGTTTTCGATGATTGCCCGTGTAATATACGAGAGGCATTTAGCAATTCCGTAGAAAGTAGCCCCTTTATTGGCAATTATTTGACTGCCAGCTTCGTGAACTGCTTTTTCAATTTCACTTTTATCAGTATTTGAAAGGGCAGTAATTGTATTGAGGGCCTTTCCACCGATTGTGATTTCATTAAAGGCCGCAAAAGAAGTATCACCATGTTCGCCAAGCATTAAGGCATCGATGACATTGACGGATAGGTGTAATTTCTTGCTTAAGAGGACCCGTAGCCGCATTGAATCAAGAGAAGTTCCGGTCCCAATAACACGTTCTTTAGGAAACCCGCTGATTCGCTGCGCAATTGTTGTAAGGATATCAACAGGATTGCTCGAGATAACGAAAACACCAGTGAATCCGCTTTTGACAATTGGTTCAATAATTGACTTAAGAATCGTAGTGTTTTTATTAACAAGGTCTAAACGAGTTTCACCAGGTTTACGGGGAATCCCAGCCGTAATAACAACTACGTCAGCATCAGCAGCATCTTCATAGGTTCCCGCATAAATCTTTACTGGGTTTGTCAGGGGTGTAATATCAGCAAGATCAGCCGCATCCCCAACTGCTTTTGACCTTGTACGATCCACCAGTACCAATTCATCGACCTCATTTGTTGACTGCAATAATGAAAATGCAAATGATGAGCCGACAGCCCCGTCACCTATTAATACAACTTTGTGCCTATACGTATCAAGCATCAAAAATTCCTCCTAATGCAGCTCCTTTTGCGCATCCCAATGATTGATTGGGCCAAATTTATGACCAACCGTTAATGGATTTGCGATTGCTGCGTAAACGGCATCTTTAGCCTTTGTTACTGCTATTTTAACATTATTTCCCTTCGCAAGCTCGGCAGCAATGATCGCGGAAAAGCTATCCCCGGTTCCATTCAATCGATCAGTCTTAACAAAAGGTTTTCTGAGCCAGAAGCTATCACCGTCTTCAAGAAGAACAAAGTCATCAACAGTTGTTTGGCTATCATCATTATGTGCGCCCTTAATCACCACATTTTTTGCCCCTAAGTCTTGAAGATAATGAGCTGCTTTAACCCGTTCTTCATCTGTGGTCATTTCAATTCCTGTTAATTTTTGTGCTTCATAGAAATTAGGGGTAATAACAGTTGCAAGGGGAATAATTCGTTCACGAAATAGTTCATAGGCGGATTGTTCAAGCAACATTGCACCGTGCTTAGTAATAATCACAGGGTCAACAACTAACGGGCCAAAATGTTCAGGCGAATAGTTATCAGCAACGACATTAATTACATCGTCATTAGCAAGCATTCCAGTTTTGGCTGCTTTGATGTCAAAATCTTCACTTAATACCTTAAACTGTTCGGCAATAAATTCTTGCGGCATTACTTGGGAAGAGGTGATCCCGTAAGAATTTCCGGAAACAGCGGCAGTTAAAATACCGTGACCATATACGCCATCCGCAAAAAAGGCATGAAGGTCAGCGGGCATTCCAGCACTCCCGTCCGAATCATGACCTGCAATTGTGACAGCTTGAATTGTAGGGTTTGTCATAAATAACTCATCAACCTTTCATTATTATTTAATGATAATAATTGTAACATATAATAAGTAAGAGAAAAGCAATAACTCACCCTTGTAGATTAGTCCTTGTTTTTAAATCTAAATTTGTTATAATAATTGAGTATGAAAATAGGATTTGAGGAGTAGTAGCATTTTGAAATCTACAGCGACCCTTTGTTGATGAGAGTTAGGGGCTTTTCGATTTGTGAAGGCGTGCCTCAGATGTTTCAATTAAATCAATGAATGAGTGGAATTCTAATTCAATTAGAGTGGTACCGCGGGTAAATCTCGTCTCTAGTAAGCATTATGCTTATTAGGGGCGTTTTTTTATAAGTATAAGGAGGAATATATATGAGCGATAAGCAACAAGTTGCAGCTGCATTGGCACAAGCATTGCCAGAGATGGATGTTAAAGAAATTGAAGCTAAGATTGAACGGCCAAAAGATTCTAGTAATGGGGATTACGCTTTCCCAACATTCTTCTTAGCTAAGACCTTACATAAGGCACCGCAAATGATTGCAAGTGAATTAGTTGAAAAGGTTGACCAAAATGGTTTTGAAAAGGTAGTTGTTGCAGGACCATATATCAACTTCTTCCTTGATAAAGCTCAAGTTGGTGCTAAGATTTTGCAAACTATCTTAGCAGATCCTGAACATTATGGTGAGATTGATCTTGGTCACCAATCAAATGTTACGATTGATTATTCATCACCAAACATTGCTAAGCCGATGGGAATGGGTCACCTTCGTTCAACCATGATTGGTGAAGCTGTTGCCCGGATTCTTGAAAAAGTTAACTACAACTTGATTCGGATTGACTACCTTGGTGATTGGGGTACGCAATTTGGTAAGTTAATGGCTGCTTATGAGATGTGGGGAGACGAAGCGGAAGTTAAGAAGGATCCAATTAATACTTTGCTTAAGTACTATGTGCGGATCAATAATGAAGCTGACGAACATCCAGAATACACTGAAGCAGGTCGTAACTGGTTTGCTAAACTTGAACATGGTGACGAAGAAGCATGGCGGCTTTGGCACTGGTTCCGTGAAGTTTCTCTTGAACGGTTCCAACGTGTTTACAAGATGCTAGATGTTAACTTCGACTCATTCAATGGAGAAGCTTTCTCTGCTCAAAAGATGGAAGAACCTATCCAATTGTTACGGGATAAGGACTTATTGAAGCCTAGTCGTGGTGCAGAAATTGTTGACCTTGATGAATATAACTTACCACCATTGCTAATCATCAAGAGTAATGGAACGACAACGTACATCACTCGTGACTTGGCAACTGCACTTTTCCGGAAGCGGATGTATGGTCATGCTAAGTCCCTTTACGTTGTTGGGGCCGAACAAGAAACTTACTTTAAGCAATTACGTGCGGCCTTAAAGGAAATGGGCTTCAACTGGTGGGATCAAATTGAACACATCTCCTTTGGTTTAATGAACTTAAATGGTAAGAAAATGTCTACGCGGAAGGGTAATGTTGTTTCCCTTGAAGACGTATTGAATGATTCTATTGATTTAGCACGGAAGCAAATTGCCGAAAAGAACCCTGACCTTGAAAACGCTGATGAAGTTGCTAAAGAAGTCGGTGTTGGTGCCGTTATCTTCCACGATTTAAAGAACTACCGTCGGAATGCTGTTAACTTCAAGCTTGAAGATGTTGTTAAGTTTGAAGGTGAAACTGGTCCTTATGTTCAATATGCTCGTGCTCGTGCTGAGAGTATCTTACGTAAGGGTGGCATCCGGGACTTTAGTGATGTTGACTTGACAAAGGCCGGTGCTGAAGCTTGGGAATTAATCAGCTTCCTTGGCCAATACAGCGAAGCAATCAAGCGGGCTGCATTAAACTACGATCCATCAGTAATCGCTAAATATGCCCTTGAATTGGCTAAGAAGTTTAACCAATACTACGCTCACACGCGGATTCTTGATAAGGACGAAGCTCAACCAGCACGGTTAGCTCTTACTCAAGCAGTTAGTGATGTGCTCAAGTCAGCCCTTGACTTACTTGATATCAAGGCACCAGATGAGATGTAATCGTTATAACTATTAAATATTAGTGTGAAGAGACTTGAGAGAATAAGTTTTTCTCCAGTCTCTTCATTTTTAATTTCTGGTAAAGCTGGCGGAGAAAATATCTTCCATTTGCCAAAATGTGATAAAATAATTGTCAGCTTTTTGAAATGAAAATGGAGATTTGTTAATGAATCGTGAACCACAATCTAATTCAGATTTGAAAGAGCGAATCATGAAGTGGTTAAAAAAGACTTGGGCATCGTTCCGAGTTTGGTTTAAGCACTATTGGCAGCTCTTTGTTGCGATGCTGAAAAAATTCTGGCATCGTTATCAATTAACGCGATGGATCATTGTTATTTTTCTAGGAATTTTCTTAATTACCAGTATCCATTTGACGTTTGTTGCTAAAACTGCAGATGTTAAAAATCTTAAGAACCGGTTGCAACGGCCAACAATGATTTATGACCGTAGCAATCAATCGGCCGGGAGCCTCTATGCTCAAAAGGGAACTTATGTGGAATTAAAAGATATTTCATCAAATGTTCCTAACGCGGTCCTTTCGACTGAAGACCGGAATTTCTATCATGAACACGGCTTTTCAGTCAAAGGGTTAGGCCGGGCTGGCTTCTTACTAGTGAAAAATAAACTTCTTCACCGTGACTATATCTCCGGTGGGGGTAGTACTTTAACGCAACAACTGGTTAAGAATGCCTTTTTAACTCAACAACAGACCTTCTCCCGAAAGGCCCGGGAAATTTTTATTGCGGTTGAGGTAGAAAATCAATACAGCAAAAATGAGATTTTAACAATGTACCTCAATAATGCCTACTTTGGTCATGGAGTATGGGGAGTTCAAGATGCGGCCAAGCGTTACTTCAATGAGAATGCGAGTCAGCTGAGGGTACCGCAAGCTGCTACATTAGCGGGAATGCTGACGTCACCTGGGATGTACGATCCGGTAGAACATCCGACAGCGACGAAGCAACGACGGAATATGGTTCTTCAGCTGATGGTGGAAAATCATAAATTAAGTCAAAGTGCGGCAGATCAATATAAGCAGACACCGTTGAATATTACCAACGGCTACGTGCCAAATGATAGTTATAAGTACCCGTACTTCTTTGATGCGGTCATTGCCGAAGCAGAAAGCCGTTATCATATTTCGGAAAAAGATATCATGAATAATGGTTATCGGATTTATACGACGCTGGACCAAGATCAACAACGATCAATGCAGCAAACTTATGACGATGACGATAACTTTCCACAGAACTCAGCCGATGGCACAATGGTTCAATCAGCCTCGATTGCGATGAATCCGAAAAATGGGGGAATTACCGCGGTCGTTGGTGGACGTGGAAAACATGTCTTCCGTGGATTTAACCGTTCTACGCAGATGCGGCGGCAGCCCGGGTCAACGATTAAGCCGATTGTTGTATATACGCCAGCCCTAGAGCATGGATATTTCTATGATTCAACGCTTCAAGATAAGAAACAATCGTATGGAACTAATAATTACACGCCAAAGAACTATGATGATACCTATAGCGGGACGGTGCCGATGTATAAGGCTCTTTATGAGAGTCTTAACGCTCCAGCAGTCTGGTTATTAAATAAGATCGGAGTCAATCGTGGTTATGACATGGCAAAGAAGTTTGGCTTGCCAGTCGAAAAGGGTGATAAGAACCTTGCCTTGGCCCTCGGTGGTATGACCCGCGGAGTATCACCGCAACAAATGGCTCGTGCCTATGCAGTTTTTGCCAATGATGGGTTGATGCCATCACCGCACTACATTACCAAGATTGAAGATGCCTCTGGAAAGGTGATCGCCAAAAATGATGGTAGCAAGAATAAGCGGATCATTTCTGGTAAGACAGCCAAAGAAATGACTAGTATGCTAATTGGCGTATTTGATCACGGAACTGGTGAAACGGCCAAACCAAGTGGCTATACGCTTGCCGGTAAAACGGGGACCACAAACTCAGGGGTAAAAGGCGATGATTCCAATGATCGTGATAAGTGGATCGTAGGTTATACGCCCGATGTAGTGGTTGCAACATGGGAAGGCTATGATGATACAAACCAAAGCCACACCCTAAACGATATTTCTGAACGGAGCATTAACTACCTTTACAAGAATGAAATGAGTGCGATTTTGCCAAATACTGCTGGAACCAAATTCACGGTTGAAGATGCTCAAACACGGGCAAAAGAAAAGACAAAGGGTTCCTCTAAAGGATGGGGATCATTCCTCAAAGATGGGGACGACTTTGTAAATAACTTCAACCAATCAGTAAATAATTTTGGCAATAAGGCGAGTCAATGGTGGAGCAATGTTCGATCGCTTTTCTAGGATAATATGATACAATTAATTTAAGAACGAGATAAAGGAGACTTTTACATGGTTGTAAATATTTATGATACTGCAAATGAACTTAGTCGCCAATTGCGCGAAACTCAAGAATATCAAGGATTACAAAAGGCTTTTGAAGCATTAAAGGCTGACAGTGACACTTTTGACACCTTCAAGAAGTTCCAACAAGCTCAAGCAGATGCTCAGCACAAGCAAATGACTGGTCAACAACCAACTGATGATGAAATTAAAAACATCCAAAACCTTGCCAAGGAAGTAAGTGGCAAGAAAGTTGTTCAAGACTTGATGAACCAAGAACGGCAAGTTGATAGCATGCTTCAACAATTGAATAAGACAATTACAAGTCCAATTCAAGATCTTTACAGTGAAGTAATGCCAAAGATGCCAGGACAAGAATAATTAATTTATTATGATCCAAGTAAGGGGCTGGGAGAAAGCAAAATTTTTCTCAGCTCCTTTATTGTTAAGAGGAAAAATTATGAGATTTATTCATACAGCCGATTTACACCTTGATAGTCCTTTTTTAGGGTTGACTTCGATGCCCAAGTCATTATGGGAACGCGTCCATTCGTCGACATTTGCTGCTTTTCAAAAGATTGTTGACGATGCGATTGCCTTAAAAGTTGATTTTGTTTTAATTAGCGGGGATATTTACGACCGTGATCAGCAAAGCATTGCCGCTACTGATTTTTTCATCAAGCAATGTGAACGACTTAATCAAGCTCACATCCCCGTTTATCTACTTTATGGTAACCATGATTATCAAATTGTCCAAGACACGGGAGAGCTGCCAGCAAATGTTCATGTTTTTGGCAATCGCGTAACGACTACCACCCTTACCTTGGCAAATCATGACAGTGTTGCTATCTCAGGCTTTAGTTATGATCAACGCTGGATTCAAGAAGATCAAGTACAAAAATATCCACCAAAAAGAAACGAAACCTGGCACATCGGGATGCTTCATGGAGCAGTCCAGCAAAGTCAAGATAACCACTATGCTCCATTTACGACCGATGAATTAATCGCTAAAAATTATGATTATTGGGCACTTGGTCATATTCACAAGCACCAACTCTTGAATGAGGAGCCGCCGATTGTTTATAGCGGCAATCCTCAGGGACGGCATAAAAATGAAGCCGGACAGCACGGCTATTATTTAGTGGAAAGTCAGGGCAATAAACTTGTGCCGCAATTTAAACCAGTTGCGGAAATTGAATGGACAAGTCTAACTGTTAATGCTTTACCAACTAGTAATCTTACTGAAGTAGAGCGATCACTGTCGCAAGCAATTGATAACAAACTAAAAAATGCACCATTCCAACTGGTAGAGCTTACGATTGCTAACATTGAACAACTTTCACCAACGATTCGGCACCTGCTTGCAAATGGGGATGTCCTTGAACATCTGCAGGACCAAAATGCAGATAATGGTAAATGGTGGATCTATGACCTCTTACTTCACCAGCAAAATTTGTTGCCATCAATGACTGATCTAGATGAACAGTATTGGCAACAAGCCGCCCAAGAAGTATTTACCCCTGCTAATATTGCAGAATTAACAAAAAGTTTAGCACGGGATGCTGATTTAGCCGCTAAGTTGATAAACCTTGATCTTCAGCAACTGAAGCAAGCAACGACTCAATTATTGCGGCGGGAGGATTAACATATGAAAATAAAAAAAGTTCATATCGATGGCTTTGGCAAATGGCATGATCAAGATTTTGACTTTACAGCTAACCCCCAAATAATTTATGGCCCTAATGAAGCCGGAAAGACAACTCTGATGGCCTTTCTTGTTAGTATTTTATTTGGCTTTGCGGATGGGCGAGGAAAGAACCGGTTTGCCCAGTATATTCCGAAAACTACTTCTAGTTATGGTGGAAGTTTATTAGTTGAGATCAACGACCATGATTACGTTATTAAACGGCAACGCGGGCGGAATGGCGGTAAGGTTAGTGTGACTGATTCACAAGGACGTCAAAGTGGTGAGCAAGAACTAAAGCAACTGCTTGGCCCAATGGATCGGTCACTCTATCAAGCTCTTTTTAGTTTTGGTCAACGAGACTTAACAGCTGTGGACGAGCTTAATCGGGATGAATGGCAACAACATCTACAGCAACTAGGGGCAGTTGGCAGTGCACAGTGGGACCAGTTAATCGATCAGTACCAAAAACAAGCTGACCATCTCTATAAACCGCGCGGACGGAAATGGCCGCTCAATCAAGACCTTCATCAATACGCGAATTTGACAGATAAAATTAACCAAGCGCGTGGTAAATTTCACCGTTATCAGGATCTACAGGCAGATTTGAAGACAAACAAAGAAAAATTGCGGCAAGCACAGGCAGAATTGCAAAAACAACAGCCGCTTTTGCAAAAATTAGAACATTTACAGCAGTTGTGGCCGGTTTACCATGAATGGCAACATAGCCACCAAACTCGACCGATTGCTGACTATTTAACTGATCAGCAAGTTACGACGGCTCAAGAACTACAAGTGAGGGAAAAAGAACTTCGCCGCCAACAACAGGTTTATCAACAGCGCTTGGCAAGGATCGATCATCAGTCTCCACAAGCAACTAAGCATTCGCCACAAAGCATGTCGGAACTTCAACGCCTTAAGGAGCAAGCAGTTGAATTACAAGCGGAGGAGGCTTTACAGCACCGTCAACAAACGCAAGCTAATCAGTGGCAGCAGGAATTAACTGCAATTAAAACACGCTACCACCAGCCTTTGCCGGCACCCTTAACTCCTCAAGAAAAAGCAGAACTTGCCGGGCTCCTTAATGTCCAACCGCTTTCTTGGGCAAATACGAACCAGTCAAATGGCGATCCTTCTCGCGCCGCAATGATCGGAATCGTTGGCGGCTTTGTCCTTTTTATCATTGGATTGTTAGCGAATGCCACTTTTATTACCGCTATCGGAGCAATTGCGGCCTTTGCGACAGTTATGTATCTTTATTATCAACGCCAAGGAAGTCATTCTGCTCCAGTAACGACAGATTCCCAAGCAATCACGGCGTTCGGCCAAAAACATGGCTTACAGGATTTTCCACCTGATCAATGGCTATTAATCCAGGGAGATTTACAACGAAATGCCGAATTAGCTGCTCAGCTCCAAACTGCCAAACAAGATCAGCAAAGATATGACCACCAACTTGCTATCTTTAACCAACAATTGCCACCCGCTTTGCAAAATCTAACTTTGGCGGCTGTTAGGACTAAATTGGATGATTTGCTGGAACAAGGGCAACGAGCACGCCAGAATATCCAAGCGAATACTCGAGAAAAAGCAACGATTGCTAATAATTTAGCCCAGCTCAATCAAGACTATAGTAAAATTCATCAGCAAAAAATGGCGATTTATCAGCAAGCAGGGGTGCACGATGATAACCAGTTTACCCAGTACTTAGCAAATCGTTCTGCAGCACAATCACAAGCCTTGGCATCAGATGCCTATGGACAACAATTGACCGCAGAAGACCGCCAAGCCCTTGCTGCATACGCAAATAGAGATGAGCTAATGACGGCTTTATCGAAGACTCGGCACCAGCTTGATCAGCTCAACCTAACAATCTCTCATACCCACGAAGAGATTCAAAAAGATAAAGTCGAAATTGATAGTTTAGTTAAAGATGGAACTCTCAGCAATCTGGAACAAGAGCGGGCTAACCTAGCCGCTAAGATTTGGCATGAAGTACAGGAATGGTTAAGGTACCAATTGGCAATTCAGTGGATTAATAAGGCCCTGGTAGGCGCTTCAGCTGATCGTTACCCTGCAATCATTCGTCAGGCAGAACGATATTTTGCCTTGTTGACCGCTCATCGCTATTCCCGGATCCGTTTAACGGCCGATGGAGTCAAGGTGGTACGAAGGGATCAAGAAGTCTTTTTAGTGGAAGAATTGTCGCAGGGAACGGCTGAACAATTGTATATTGCGCTCCGGCTTGGCTTTGTCACCGTGATGAGTGATCAAGCTAACTTCCCGGTAATTATTGATGATGGGTTTGTTAATTTTGATAACGTTCGGCGGCAACGAATGCTGGCCTTGCTAGAAAAAATTGCTGAGAAGAATCAGGTTATCTATTTTACTGCTGATGATCGGATTAAGGACCTTGACGTTAAAATTCTTGACCTGCAAGCATTAAAACGTGAATAAATTATGAAGATGATATAAACATTTATTTAGGAGACTGGCACGAAAAAATAAGTGTGGTATATTGGATGAGTGAAGTTATCGAAAAAATATTTTGTTTAAGGATGTGTTTCTTACATGAAATCCAAAAAGTTAATTGCTATCATTGCGGGAGCCGCATTGATGATGCCGCTTGCTGCCTGTGGAAATAAAGCAGTCGCTACTACTAGCGGTGGTAAAATCACTGAGAGCGAATACTACAGCAGCATGAAGCAAACCAGTGCTGGTAAGCAAGTGCTTCAACAAATGATCTTAGACAAGGTCTTGGAGAAACAATACGGTAAAGAAGTCAGTGATAAGCAAGTTAACGCGCAATACAATACCTACAAGAGTGAGTACGGTTCAGACTTTAATGCTTATCTTCAAAGTCAAAACTTAACTGAAAAGTCATTGAAGCAACAAATTCGGTCAAACTTACTCTTGACTGCGGCTGCTCGTCATTACTCTCACATTACTAACAAGCAAATCAATAAGCAATGGACCAAGTACCAACCTAAAGTTCAAACTGCGACGATCCTTGTTGGTAGTAAGTCCGATGCTGAAGATATCATTAACCAATTAAATGACTCCAGCAACAAGTACAAGACTTTCAAGAAGCTTGCTAAGTCCAAGTCAACTGATAGTCAAACCAAGAACAACGGTGGTAAGCTTCCAGCCTTTGATAATACTGACAACCAACTTGACTCAGCTTACAAGAAGGCTGCCTTTAAGTTGAAGACTGGTGAATACACTACGACCCCAGTTAAGACTGATGATGGTTACCAGGTAATTTACATGATCGAACACCCAGCTAAGGGTAAGAAGAGTCAACACATCAATGACTTGAAGAATCAAATCGTTCAAGAAAACATGAACAACCAAAACTTCATGCGGAAGGTTGTTTCAAACGTCTTGAAGAAGGGTAACGTTTCAATCAAGGAAAACGATGTTAAGAATATTCTTGATGATTACCTTAACTCAAGCGCCACTACAAGCAGCTCCAGCAATAACAGCAGTAGTGCTAGCTCAAATAAGTAAAATAGGGTATAAAAAATAAGGCTACGGAAAATTTCTCGTAGCCTTATTTTTTACTTCTTCTTTTCATCTGAATCAATCTTGAGCACATCCAGAATAATCTGAATACGGTTCAGCCGGGGTTCAGTCTTGAATTTCCACTTCTTAACATCACGTTCAACATCGTTAATAAACTTTTGCACACCTGGGATGGCAGCTTGTAGTTCATCTATGCTGTTCTTCAATTGTGAAACTTCGCTGCTGAGCCGTTTGAATTCCTCTTGAATTTCTTTTAGCCGTTGCATAACTAGTCTTCTTTCATTTGATCGATGATTGATTGTTGGATTTCTTTGTACTTTTCATCGTTGTAGTTACCAGAATTGTCCTTAAAAATCATCTTAAAATCATCATCGCTAGTGTATCGTGGAATCAAGTGGAAGTGAGAGTGGAAGACAGATTGATAAGCGACTTCACCGTTGTTGTTAACCACGTTCATCCCCTTGATAGCCGGGTTAGAAGCCTTGACTGCCCGTGCAATCTTGGGGATACGGGAAAATACTTGGGCAGCGAGATCAGCATCGTAGGCAAATAAATCGGGAACGTGCTTCTTAGGAATGACGAGGGTGTGACCAGGAGTTCCTTGTGAAATATCAAGGAAGGCCTTTACAACGTCATCTTCATAGACTGTGTAGCTAGGAATTTCACCGTTAATGATTTTGCAGAAAATACAATTATCGTCCATATTAATCGCTCCTTTTGAAGATTAAACTTATCCTAAGTATACCGAAAAAATCGCGTTCGTGCATGATTTAGTAGAAGAAATAACCTATGATATAATAAAAAGATATGACTAAGCAATAATTAAGAAGGGATGAATAATGGCTTTAGAGATAAATAAACTTGTTGGTGGATATTCCCAGATTCCTGTGTTGAAGGATGTCAGCTTTGATGTCCAACCAGGTGAATTAGTTGGTTTGATTGGACTAAATGGTGCCGGAAAGTCAACAACGCTAAACCATGTTATTGGCTTGTTGCGACCATTTTCAGGATCGATTAAAATTAATGGTCTTACTATCCAGACTAACCCGGAAGAATATAAAAAGGAGATCGCCTATGTTCCCGAAACGCCAATTCTTTATGATGAATTGACCCTCCGTGAGCATATTGATTTAACGATTATGGCGTACGAGTTGGACCACGATGAAGCATGGCAACGGGCGACAAAATTATTAAAACTTTTTCGGCTGGATAATAAGCTTGACTGGTTCCCCGCTAACTTTTCTAAGGGGATGAAGCAAAAGGTAATGATCTGCTGTGCCTTTATGACTAAGGCTAAGCTGCTGATTATCGATGAACCATTCTATGGGCTGGACCCTTTGGCAGTTCATGACTTGCTAGACTTGATTGAGCAAAAGAAGAAGGAGGGCGTCGCGGTTTTGATGTCGACCCACGTCCTTGATACGGCGCAACGGTATTGTGACCGCTTTGTCCTATTGGCAGATGGAAAAGTCCGGGCACATGGAACCCTCGATGAATTACGAGCCGCTGGTGATCATGCCGGCGAATCCTTAGATGAGATTTACTTGCATCTTGCAAAGGGTGATCGTGATGAATAAGTTATTTAGCAAGCGTCGCAGTCAACACTTCATGCTCCTACTGCGTTACTGGCGGTTAGTCTTCAATGACCACTTTGTAATCGCCTTATTTTTCCTGTTCGGAGCCTTGGCGTATGGCTACTCCCAATGGCTACCAACCTTGGGACCGCATGAATGGTGGACCCGGTTGATCTTGATCGGATGGTTTACGGTCATCGCCCAAATTGGTCGCCTTGCTACCCTGATCAAAAAGCCGGATCCAGTCTTTCTCTTGCCGCAAGTTGAAGGAATCCATCGTTACCTTAACCAGGCGACCTGGTATAGTTTGATCTTAGCGGAAATAATGACGGTGGTTGGTGCCTTTATCGCCTTGCCGTTCGCATTGACAACGGAAAAACTCAGCAGTGCCGAGATTGTGACCATCTTTTTAGTCGCCATTGTCAATAAGGCTGATTGGATGCATGTAGCTCGTAAATCATTGAGTTTGCGCTGGGGTGATCAACAGTGGCGAACCCGGCTAGAATACTGGGTGAACCCGCTGCTCGCTTCAATCGCAATGTGGTTGGTTAATCCCTACGTCGGTCTTGTCGTAGCGGTGCTTTTGTACTTAGCAGTAATTGTTTACTATCGTGATCTCGCTGTTAATTGGCGGATTGCCGTTAAAGCAGAACAGGATCGGATGTACAGTGTCTACCGTTTCTTTAACCTCTTTACTGATGTGCCAAGTGTTCAAGGGAATACCAAACGGCGGAAATGGGCAGATGGCCTGATTCGCTGGCTCAGCAAGGATGGTCAACCCTGGTCTTACTTATACGCCCGGGCATTTGTCCGGAGTACCGAAGTGAGCGGGATTGTCAGTCGGTTGACCCTGCTAGGAATGGTGATTGTCTTCTTACTGCCAGCGGGTTGGCTGAGTACCGTGGTGGTCGTGCTCTTTATCTACTTGATTGCAACCCAGTTGATGCCACTCTATGACCAGTATGAATCGAATGTCTTTACCCACATCTATCCGATCCCTGCTAGCCAGCAACAGGCGGACTTTAAGCAGCTGTTGGCCAAGGTGACGGCGCTTGAGGCACTATTGATCGCTCTTGCTAGTATCAGTTGGCAGTTGAACGTCGGCCAGATGGTAATTAATCTTATTATTGCGGCAGTGGAAGTGGTCTTATTAAGTCGCTTCTACTTCAATGTCAGAGTCAAAAAACTAATGAAATGAGGATTTTAATTTATGCGTGTGAAACATAAAAAGTGGGCTGATCCATTAATTGCTGCCCATCCAGAACTAATGATTGATGATGCTACTCAATTTAAGGGTAAGTGGCAATCACGGTTTGCCAAAGAACAACCCCTCCACTTAGAAGTTGGAATGGGGAAAGGTCAATTTATTATTGGCATGGCGAAGGCTCATCCAGAAATTAACTTTATCGGATTAGAGATTCAGCGGACTGTTGCGGCAATTGCCCTCAAAAAAGCACTTGAGGAAGACTTGCCAAACTTGCAATTGATTTGTGGGGATGGGGAAGACTTGCAAGAATACTTTGAAGATGGGGAAGTCGCTAAGATGTACCTTAACTTCTCTGATCCATGGCCGAAGAAACGACATGCTAAGCGGCGCCTGACCTACAAGACCTTCTTAGCAACCTATCAGCAGATCCTCCAAGATCAAGGGGCAATTGAACTGAAGACTGATAACATGGGTCTCTTTGAATTCTCCTTGGAAAGCATGAATAACTATGGGATGATCTTTGATGGCGTCTGGTTAGACCTGCACCATAGCGAAGAAAATGAACATAATGTTGAGACGGAATACGAACAAAAATTTGCGGCGAAAGGCCAACCAATCTATAAGCTAATTGCTAATTTTAAGTAAAATACTAGTCAGTAAGTAGACGAATGCTTGCTGACTAGTATTTTTTTTACTAGGGTGAGAAATCGATTTCTTTATCGCAACATCAAGTGAAAAAGTGTATTTAAAAGCAATCCCGCCATTAATGAAATAATAATTTTGTGTTTATGGTTCGATAAATATGTGCTAGAATATTTTCGAAATATAAATAACAAGTTATGACGTATAGATATATGGGGGGATATTGAATGTCGAAGAAAAATGCACAAGAATATGTACGCAAAATGGAGCCGCAACGGCAACGATTTGGATTAAGAAAACTCAGTATTGGTGTTGCGTCTGTGTTACTAGGAACTACTTTTATGGTTGGGGGAAGTACAGTAGCGCACGCTGATAGCACATCTACTACGCAAGAAGCAACAGCAGCAAATACCGATATTACGCAACCGGCTTCTACTTCTGTTGTACAAGTTGATAAACAAACTAATGAGGAACAAAACGCAGCCGAAAATACTAGTAGTAATTCACAAAAGGAACAACAATTAGTAAATAAAACAAGTGATGAGAACACAGATCAACTGAACAATGAAAAGAATCAAGAATTGGTAAAGGATAACGATTATGAACCGATTACTAATTTAAATAAAAACAATGTCAACATACAAAATACTTCAGTTGAAGAAAGTAAGGTTTCCCAATCTGCTATCGAACAGAATGCAAGAATTGATTTAACGTTTGTTGATGATGACGATAACGGAAAGATAGTAGATTATTCAGAATATTTGCCAAGCGAAAATAATGGTCATCATTATGCATACGGTAAAGTTGGCGATAAGGTTAGTCCGAAAGCATACGATAACGGTACGATGAGTATTAAAAGGATGTTGGATCTTTTAGATGTTGGGTATTATGAACTAAATGGTGATTATACTGCTCCTAATACTTTTACGAGTGAAAATATGACTGTTCAAATTCATTTAAAGCATAAAACAGAGCAGCAAAAATATGCTCCAATTACTCTTATTCGAAATATTCATTATCGTCACACAATGGCAACTGATGGTAAAACGATGCAAGATGATCAAGGGAATGAAGTTCCTGATCGTATAGTTCAATATCGGATTACACCAACTGTTGATTATGATTTAGTAATGAGTAGACCAGCCGGTGGAACATTTAAAGTCGAGAATTTAACTACTGGTGAAACTTATACATTTAATAGTCAAAATAATCGGCTAGTAGTTGATAATTTTGATCCAATCATGTCACCGGATGTGTCACAACAATGGAAGCCTCAAGCAGTCGAAACAACGGAATCATTTGATAAATTGCTTGATCTTGATCATTGGAATTCATTAGCCAATGGAAGGGTTTTTGATAATCAATCAGTAGTTTATAAGGTAGACTATACAAAAATAAAAATTGGCGATTATGTTCCAAATAATCAAGTGTATTTTAATACAGCAGATGCCGAAGTATCAGCTGACGGGACGCACGAGACAGTATATCGTTACTTCTACTACGGGATGACCGATGAAAATGATGAAGGGGTTAACACCGATCATGTAACTAAGCAGCACTATGGTGGCTGCCAAGCTCTTGAGTTTACGCGTACGAAGACTGTCGATACTGATGGGCAAGTGACATATGGTAAATGGACTCCCGTCACAACAGATACTTTCCCTGAATATATTTATAAGGATAAGTATCAGGTTAAAGGATACGATGGAAAGTATTCTCATGCACCGGCTGTAAAGTATGATCCCAATGATCCAATGCATAATGGCGAAATACATGGTTTTGATCCATATGGTCCTTTATACAAAGTATCAATTATTGATGATGTAACTGGTAAGATATTAAATACTTATGAAAAGAATTCAGTACCAGAAGCCGGAGATGATTATCAATACATGCGTGATCGAGCTGAGAAGACTCGTCAAAGTATTTATGCTCAAGTTGATGAATACAAAAGTAAAGGATACACAGTTGCAAGCGATGACTTTGGTAGCATTAGTATTAATAATGCTGCTAATGCCAAGCATAGTGAAGGGACGGAAGATGACGCTAAGTATGTATATACAATTCACTTAACTACAAATAAGGCTATTGCACATACTGATACTAAGACAGCAACGCGGACAATTCACTATGTAGCAAATGATGAAAATGGTAATCAATTACAAGATGATACAACTCAAAATGTCACTTTGACTAGTAGCATTTACTATACTGACGCTGTTACGGGTCAAAGAGTTAATGCTAGACAAAATGTAAATGGCGAATGGTTTGTTGATGCATTGAATAATAATAGTACGCTTCCTGCAATTACTTGGACTGTAAATGCTGACAAGAGTACTGGCTTGACAACAGATGATAAGAACTTTGCTGCCGTTACAACTCCAGAAACTATAACTTTATCTACTGATGAAGCTGCAAAGCGTGGTACTGACGAAGGTGACTGGTACTTAGTCTCAACTGATAAGAACGGCGAAGTATCGTACGGCGATCCAACTAGCGACACTTGGAAGACTGATACGCCAAATAAGCTTCCTGATGGTTACTTGGTCTACAAACAAAAGGCCCAATATAACATTCACTACATCGACGTTAACGGCGTTGAAGGAAAAACTACTTATGCTCCAACTGACGGTCATGAACTTACCGATCATTTAGTTCCTAACGTTGGTGAAGGTAAAGGTATCTTTGTTGGTGACACTCCGGATGCTACGCAGAAGTTATGGAGCCCAGCAGATTACGAAAAGGCTGGCTATGTTTTAGTTGGTTTATCTGACAATGCCCAAGACGGAAAGCTTGGTAAACAAACTTTAACTCATGGCGTTCAGGATCAATACGTTTACTTAAAACACCAAGTAGTAGAAGTAACTCCACATACTCCTGATGGTGATATTCCAAGCGATCCTAATGATCCATCTAAGCCTAGTGTTGATAAGAATGACTTAAGTAAGAACTATATTCGTCACATTTATTACAAGGCTAATACTGCTGATGGGCCAACTTTAAAGGATCAAACTACGCAAAAAGTAACTTTTGAAGCTTCAGTTTATGTTGATAAGGTAACCCATGAAACGAGTGGTGTAGAAACAGTTACTGACGCTAACGGCAACCAAGTTCAAGTAGCTAATGGTCAACCAGGTAAGATTACTTGGAACAAGACCATCGTTGACGGGGATGCCACGAAGTTAACTGACTCTAGTGCTAGATTCAATTCTGTTGATCAACCAACTATTGACTTAGAAAAGGGCAACAAGTATGCAACTTCTGACGATATGACTGGAACTTGGTACTTGGTTGATGGTGAAGCTAACGAATTAGACTTAACTCCAGATTCATCAAACCCAGTAAATAAGACCCTTGTTTACAAGCAAAAAGCCCAATACAGCATTCACTACATCGACGTTAATGGCGTTGAAGGTAAGACTACCTACGAACCAACTGATGGTAAGGAATTAAAAGATCATCAAGTAACTGGTGTCGGTAGTGAAGATAAGACCTATGTCGGTGACACTCCAGATGCTACCCAGAAGTTATGGAGTCCAGCAGACTACGAAAAGGCTGGTTATGTTTTAGTTGGTTTATCTGATAATGCCAAAGGTGATTTGCTTGGTAAGCAAACCTTAACCAAGGGTGTTCAAGATCAATATGTTTACTTAAAACACGCAGTTAAGACCATTACGCCAAACACTCCAGTTGATGACGTGCCAAAAGATCCAGAGGGCAATCCAATTGTAGACCCAAGTGATTTACATAAAAAATTCCACCGGACTATCTTCTACAAGGCTAATACAACTGACGGTCAAACTTTAATGGGTCAAACCGATCAAAAGACTGAATTCAACGGTACGATCGCTTATGATGTTGTAACTGGTAAAACAACTACTCCAGAAACTGTTAAGGATGCTAATGGCAAGGATGTTCAAGTAGCTACTCTTAAGGATGGCGTTATTACTTGGGATAAGCAAAATGATAAGTTTAGTGCTATTAACCAACCAACTATTGAATTGAAGAAAGGCGACAAATACGCAACTTCTGACGATATGATTGGAACTTGGTACTTAGTTGATGGTGAAGCTGGTGAAGTTGACTTAACTCCAGATTCTAAGAATCCAGATGACAAGACTCTTGTTTACAAGCAAAAAGCCCAATACACCATTCACTACATTGATGTTAATGGTGTTGAAGATACAACTGCTTATGTTCCAACTGATGGTCATGAACTTACTGATCATTTAGTACAAAACGTTGGTGAAGGCAAAGATATTTATGTTGGTGATACTCCAGATGCTACACAGCAGTTATGGAGCCCAGCAGACTACGAAAAGGCTGGCTATGTTTTAGTTGGTTTATCTGATAATGCCAAGGGTGATTTGCTTGGTAAGCAAACTTTAACCAAAGGTGTTCAAGATCAATACGTATACTTGAAGCACGCAGTTAAGGATATTACACCAAACACTCCAGTTGATGACGTGCCAAAAGATCCAGATGGAAAACGTGCTATTGATCCTAGTGATTTACATAAGGAATTTACTCGAAACATTACCTTTGTTGCAAATAATGATGCCAAAAGTCCTTTGAAAGATGCAGTTCCTCAAAAGGTTGAGTTTGATGGTCATATTTATGTAGATATGGTAACTGGTCAAACCACCACTCCAGAAACTGTTAAGGATGCAAATGGTAATACGACGCAAGTTGCAACTACTAAAGCTGGTAATATTGAATGGAACCATGACACTCAAACTATGGATGAAGTAGTTCAGAAGTACATTACTTTGAACAAAGGCGACAAATACGCAACTTCTGATGATATGGTTGGTACTTGGCACTGGATTAGTGGTGTAGCTAACGAAATCACTTTGAAACCAACTTCAGATAATCCTGCAGATCTTGAATTAGTTTACGAAAAGAACAAGAGTGAAAGTATTCCTAATGACGGTCATGACTTACCAAAGGTTGATGTTAAAGAGGAAACTAAGACCTTCACTAGAACTGTTATCTACCGCGGTACTAAGGATGGCGGTGTTCATTTTGAAAGTGTTAACGGCTCTCCAGACGACAAGAACACTTACAAGCAAACTACCACCTTTACTAGAAACATTTTCTCCACGACGGACAAAGATGGTAAGGTAACAATTCTTAAAACCACCCCATGGACAGCCAAGGATGATACTTTAGGCGAAGTTGTTTCTCAGACACCTAGGGCAGTTGGTTATGAAGTAGTTGACATTGAGAAGGTCGATGCTCATAAGATTAATCCTGATAAAGATCCAGAAAACTTGGGTGAAACTATCGTCACTTACAGCATGAAGCCAAAGCATGAAACAGGTCCTGCACTAGATTACGATCTTGATACTGTTAAGATTGATACTGAAACCAAGACCTTCACTAGAACGGTGGTCTACCGTGGAACTAAGGATGGCGGTGTTCATTTTGAAAGTGTTAATGGTTCTCCAGACGGCAAGAACACTTACAAGCAAACCGTAACCTTTACTAGAAATATTTTCTCCACGACGGACAAAGATGGTAAGGTAACGATCCTTGAAACCACTCCATGGACAGCCAAGGATGATACTTTAGGTGAAGTTGTTTCTAAGACACCTCGTGCAGTTGGCTATGAAGTAGTTGATATCGATAAGGTCGATGCTTATAAGATTAACCCAGATAAGGATAATCCTGATTTGGGAATTGTCACTGTGACATATGAAGCTACTCCAACACAACCAACTGTTCAACCAACTGAGCAGCCTACAAGTCAACCGACCGCTCAACCAACAGAACAACCGACAAGTCAGCCAACTGTTCAACCAACAGAGCAGCCGACAAGTCAGCCGACCGCTCAACCAACTGAGCAGCCAACGAGTCAACCGACTGCTCAACCAACAGAGCAACCGACAAGTCAGCCAACTGTTCAACCAACAGAACAGCCTACAAGTCAACCAACTGTTCAACCAACAGAACAGCCGACGAGTCAACCGACCGTTCAACCAACGGAACAGCCTACAAGTCAACCGACTGCTCAACCAACAGAGCAGCCGACGAGTCAACCGACTGCTCAACCAACGGAACAGCCCACAAGTCAGCCAACTGTTCAACCAACAGAACAGCCGACGAGTCAACCAACAGAGCAGCCTACAAGTCAACCAACAGAGCAACCGACAAGTCAGCCAACTGTTCAACCAACAGAACAGCCTACAAGTCAACCAACAGAACAGCCGACGAGTCAACCGACCGTTCAACCAACAGAGCAGCCAACGAGTCAACCGACTACTCAACCAACAGAACAACCAGCAATTGAATCAAACACGCAATTACCTGGTGAACAAAAGAATGAAGAACCACAACCAATGACTACCCAGGTCACTGCCAAGAAAGGCGAAACTTCTATTGTTGAATCTACTAATTCTTCATCAACGCAACCAACTACTAAGCAAGGTACTCACCAATTGCCACAAACTGGTAATCAAAAGTCATCAAGCTTAATTGGTCTCGGTTTTGCTGGTCTTCTCTCAGCACTTGGTTTAACAAAAGTAAATAAGAAACGGAAAGATTAATTTCCTACTAAAAAGGAGTAACCCTCAGCTATTTTGGCTGTGAGGATTACTCCTTTTCTTTATTACTAATTAACTTTTGCCACTTTTCGGCGACATGATCAAAGTTGTATTTTTTGGCCGCTTTTTGTGCATGGTGGGCGTACTTTTTTGCGAGGGCGGGATCTGCTAATAGTTTTCGCAGTTGTTGATACAGGGTCTCTTGATCATTCGGCGGAATCAGTTTACCACTCTGCTGGTCATCAATTGTATCTGCTGGTCCATAATTGATGTCATAGCTAACAACTGGGCAACCATGACCCTGTGCTTCTAGGACTGCCATTGCAAAGCCTTCGTAATAGCTCGTTAGAATTTCTGCTTGAGCATGTTCATAGGCAGCACTAAGGTCATCATAATAACCAACGAAATTAATATAGCTCTCGGCTTTATTTTCCTTTACCAATGACTTCAGAGCATTAGCGGTTTGGTTTTTATTCCAACTATCGCTATAACCATAAATATCGAGGGTAACTTGCGGAAAGTCTTGGTGAAGACGAACAATCGCATTGATAATATGATCAAGTTGTTTGATTTTGGAAAGCCGGGCAACCGCAATAAAGCTTCCTGCCTGGCGTTGGCTAACAGGAACTTCTTTTGTCAGTTCTTCATCTAAGTAAGTCACGGGAATGCCGTAGCTCTGGTTGGTTTGAAACCGGTTAGCTGCGTCTTGAGCTTCCCGTTGCGTGGCAGAGATCAGTCCACTTAGCTGTCCTTTTGCGAGCATTGTTGCGATTGGCTGGTAGATTGCCGAAATTGGTCCGTTGCTTTGACCGTCGTCAGTAAAGGCCGAGTGGAAGACTTGGTACCGTCTTGCTGGCTTTTTCATTAGCGTAAACGCCTTTAATGCGATATTAGAACGATCGCTGATAAGGATTGATTGGGGATCATCTTCAACAAGCTCATCTAAAAAGTGCGCCCGAAATTCGATTTCATTATCAAATTGCCATTCATGCCCTTGATCAACTAGCTGGATGAGGGTAAGAATGGGGACATTACCTTCGCCGCCACGATAATGATAGATTATCTTTACTTGTCCATCATGATCGTAATACTGGCGGGCAATTAACCGTCCCTTATCTTCGAAATAGTCAGTATAGGTCCGACATCCTTGATCGTAAAAGTCCCGTCGATTGGTAAAGCCGTACTGGTCAAGGTAGTCGATATAGTATAACCGTCTGTTGCGGAAGTTCACGCGGACCCGCACTTTGCCGTTGCGTAGGGCACAATTGTCCTTAACTTGGCAGCCAGGGACAGTCAATACCTGCTTAATAATGGCTTGATCAACTGTGGGATCATCACGATAAGGAAGCTGTTGATAATACTGGTAGATGTTAAGGACCCGACCTTTAACTTTAAGCTTTTCTTCAACAGTTTGATGGTCGAAGTTATACAGCATCGTGACAATGGTTGCAGGTACATTCAGGTAATCGAAAATTCGCAGCCGTTTGACTTGGGCAAGTTCGATGGCCGAGGTTTGTAAATCTTGGCGACTAGTGATGAAATAATTCATGATAAATTCCTTTTTAAACGATTTGGTGGTTTTATCCCTTAGTCTGGATCTTTTAATGATTTACCACTCTTAATTTGTTTAAATTGATTGAATGCTTGTTCAATTGTTTGATATTCGTCAGTCGAAAGTTCAATTTTCATGGCTTGTGCATTAGAAAGTACTTGCCGGGCATTTTTAGCTCCTGGAATCACTGCAGTAATCAGTGGATTTTGCAGGTACCATGCGAGAATTATTTGGGCAATTGTAGCATGATGGTTATCAGCAATTGGACGGACGAGATCAACAGCATGTAAGATTGCGCTATAACGCGGCTCTTTAAAATCCGCAATTTGACTACGGATATCATCAACGGGGAATCTTGCATTAGAGGTATACTTCCCGGTTAATAGCCCAGAAGCTAACGGGAAGTAAGGGACAAAGCTGATGTTGTTGTCATGAAGGTAATCTAGCATTCCCTCTGCTAAATGATCTTGATGAAGAAGGCTGAATTCGTCTTCTACAATGTCAACATAACCATCCGCATTTGCCTCTTTGATTTGAGCAAGACTGAAATTGGAAATTCCGATTGCCCGAATCTTTCCTTCTTCCCGTAATTTCTGCAGAGCACCGACTGCCTCCGCTTTCGGGGTATCATGATCAGGGAAGTGCAGATAGTAAATATCAATATAGTCAGTTTGCAACCGTCTTAAACTGTCATTGACTTGCTTAGTAATAAAATCTGGATCGTTATTAATAACTTCTTTACCCGTTGAAAAATCATGAGCGCCCTTTGTTGCAATGATAATTTTATGCCGATCGTAATCTTGAATGGCTTGCCCGATCAGTTCCTCTGAATGACCCAAACCATAGACATACGCGGTGTCTAATAAATTAATTCCATTATCTAAAGCAGTCTTAACAAGATCAATGCCGGCTTGATCATCTAAATCCGGGAAGAGATTATAACCGCCAACAGCGTTTGTTCCAAGACCGAGGGGATTTACTTTAACTTCTGAATGACCGATTGTTACTGGATACATCATGATAAACCTCCTTGTTGGTGAAAGCGTATGCATCAATTACCTTAATTATACTAAAAGTATCCTTGGGATGTGCCTGAATATCTAATTAGAATAGTAAATTAAAGAAACTGAATTGAACGTTAAATTTAATTAAGTCGAGCCTGCTAAGGAGGAGAATATTTGCAACTAGTACCTAAAAATATCAAGCTTTAATTTTTTACTGATGAGTTCAAGGAGTGCTAGCCCGGCAACACTATTACCAGCATGGTCGAGTGCCGGACTGAAAATTCCGATCCCATAATGATTGGGGGCAGCAGAAACTAAACCACCACCGACACCGCTCTTAGTGGGGACACCGATTTTAACGGAATAAGTCCCTGATTCATTGTAGAGACCAGTCGTCATCATGACCGATTTTGTATATGTGGCGGCCTCACTTGAAATGATTCGTTCATTATTCCAAGGAGCGATCCCGTCATTGGCAAGGACGGCACCGAGATTGGCTAAGCTTTGACAAGTGACCATCATTGAACACTGCTTAAAATAGGTATCAAGGCTAAGAGTTACGTCATTGGTGAGGACTCCTTTGGCCTTGAGATAGTAAGCTAATGACCGATTCATATCCCCAGTTCGCAACTCTGATTGGTAAATCTCTTCATTGAGGGTGATATCGGGATCATTGCAGATTTTACGACTAAATTCAAGGATTTGGTCAAAGGGAGAAAGCCCATCTTGTTCTTCGATTAATGAACTGATGAGGATGGCACCACTATTAATAAAAGCATTGAGAGGGTGCGTCTCTTTAGTAATTTCCATGTTAAGGATTGTATCGAACGGGAAGCCGGTTTGGCGTGTTCCCACTTGCTCTTCAACTGCTGACAAGCCTAAACGTTCAATGGCGTAGAGGAGGGTGATTACTTTCGAGACACTTTCGATGGCAAACCGAACTTGCGATGCGCCTGCTTCTACTTTTTTATCATTTGTGACGTCGAAAAGGTAAACGCCAAGTTGATAAGGATCAACTTTTGCTAAAGCGGGAATATATGTCGCTACCTGTCCTTCGTCAATTTTGCTCCAACATTCTTGAATTGCGTCATTAAGATTCATGATAGTTCTCCTTTAATTAAAAAAGCTGGGAAAATTTGTCCCCAGCCTTTACTTTAGTTATTCTCAATCCGTTTTAATTCTAACAGACTACCAGTATATGCATCAGCAATAAACTCGTAATCTACTTCTTCGCCATCTTCTAGACGAGAAACGCCGCCTTCATAAGCATGGGTTTTAACCGCAAATCGTTGGAAAGGTACTGCTTTATCATTGATCCAGCTACCGGTTAAAGAACCTTCACTTGCAAAATCGTTCTTGACTAATTTTAAGATCCGCTCGGCAGATATTTGGCGGTTACCAAAAAGTTTACCAGCGATAAAACCGGCGATTCCAGATGCACCTAATGTGACTGGAATCAGCCAGGGATTGAGGGAGTTATTGTTTGCATTCATATGATTGCTTCCTTCACTATTTAAATTTAATCCGTTCTTAACTTCTCATTTATTCTATCATTTTTAATTATTAAAATCCAAATATCTAGTCCTTGCAAGCAGATTACTTACAATAGATAAGAAGCATGGTATAATATTGCTAAAATGATATAAGGATGAGGATTATGGAAAGATTACCACAATTAAAAGAAGATCAATTAATTGAAACTATTGGCAATGGCAAGGTCGTCCTTTTCTTTACAGCTGGTTGGTGCCCAGATTGCCGTTTTATTAAGCCGGCAATGCCTGAGATCGAACAAGACTTCAGTGATTATACTTTCTATGAAGTTGATCGCGATGAAAACATCGACCTCGCTGCTGAATTAAATGTATTTGGAATTCCAAGCTTCATTGTATATGATAATGGTAAAGAAATTGGTCGATTTGTCAATAAAGATCGTAAAACTAAGCAACAAGTTGAAGATTTTTTAAACAATTTGAAGTAAAATAAGAAGGCTGTGAAAATAAAGGGACTGAATTATTCAGCCTTCTTTAGTTTTAAATTAGATTTTCATAGTCTTCTTTTTATGTAATAATATAAAATGGTAGATTATATTAGAGAGAGGAATATTTGATGTTAATTTCAAGTTACAATCCCAATGAATTAGGCGACATTTTAGTCGTTATTACCGCTCCAGATGCGGATGACCAAATTACTAAGATTGCTGATGATGTAGCTCAGATCACCGCTGAAAAAGATGGTGCATTACTTGGCTATAACTTTATGAACGCCAGCAAGATCTTACCAGAATTAACAAGTGAAAACGGGCAAGTATTTTTAGATGCAGCCCAAGTTGAAAAATTAAATGCAAAGTTACAAGAAGCGGGCTTTGATAAGCTCTTAACGGCTGACGAAGATCCTAAATTTGTGGTCGGTTATGTTGAAAAGATCACTGACCATCCTAAGTCTGACCACTTAAAAGTAACGCAAACACGGATTGCTGATGATAAGACTGTCCAAATTGTATGTGGATCTCCTAATGTTGCAGAAGGTATTAAAGTCGTAGTTGCTCGGCCTGGTGCGATGATGCCAGACGGTAAGATCATTTGGCCTGGTCAATTGATGGGTGTTGATAGTGACGGAATGCTCTGTGGTTTCCGTGAACTACGGATTAAGAACGCTCCAGACGAAAAGGGCTTGTTCATTATCCCTGATGACTGGCAAGAAGTCGGTGAACCGGTTGATTTTGCCAAGGCCGATACGTTCTACCCAGAAAACTAACAAAAAACAGCTGATTACTATTGCCAAAATTTTATAATGCTTTATTATTTAGTGAGGGATGGATCATAGTTACTGATCTACCCCTCGCATTTATTTTAAATTGAATTGTTGAAAGGAATTGGATTGATGGAACAAAATACATATTACTTTGTTGGTATTAAAGGGACCGGGATGGCCTCTTTAGCACGTATCCTTCATGACAAAGGACACCAAGTACTAGGTTCAGATATTGAAAAGGAAACATTTACACAAGCGCCATTATTAGCGGCGGGAATTAAAATTTTGCCATTTGATCCAGCCAATTTGAAACCAGGGATGATTGTTATCCAAGGAAACGCTTTTGATGATGATCACCCAGAGATTAAACGAGCACATGAATTAGGCCTTAAAATTTTAAGTTACCCTGAGGCTGTTGAAAATGAGGTTAAGAATCATACTAGTATTGGGATTGCCGGAGCACATGGTAAGACCAGTACGACTGCATTGTTATCACACGTATTAGCAGCAGTTGAACCAACTAGCTACTTGATCGGTGATGGGGTAGGTAAAGGAAATGCGGATGCACGCTTCTTTGTTTTTGAAGCCGATGAATACCGTGATCACTTCCTTGCCTACCATCCAGACTATGCAATTATGACAAACGTTGACTTTGATCACCCTGATTACTTCAGCGATTTGGCAGATGTCCGTGATTCATTTGAAACGTACGGTAAGCAAGTTCAACGGGCAATTTTTGCTTGGGGAGACGATCCTAGTCTTCGTGACTTAAACGTTGATGTTCCGGTTTACTACTATGGAACTAATCCAGATGATGATTTCCGGGCAGAAAATATTCAACGGACACCAGAAGGCTCAACATATGATGCTTACTTCCGCGACCAAAAGCTCGGCACATTTACCATCCACTTATACGGTGAACACAGTGTTCTTAATAGCTTAGCAGTCCTAGCAGTTGCATACATGGAACACATGAACATGGATGAGATTCAACAGGAATTAGCCAACTTTAGTGGGGTAAAGCGCCGTTTCAGCGAGACTGACATTGCGGATACAACCATTATTGATGACTATGCTCACCATCCAAGCGAAATTAAAGCAACAATTGATGCGGCACGGCAAAAGTATCCAGATCGGGAAGTTATCGCTGTTTTTCAACCACACACATACTCACGGTTGGCTGCTTACATCGATGGCTTTGCAGAATCGCTTAGCCGGGCAGATAAGACTTTTGTTACCCCAATCTTTGGTTCAATTCGTGAAAATGCTGGAAATGTTTCTAGTGCTGATTTGGAGCAACGGATTGACGGTAGTGAAGGCATCGACATGGATACCATGGACAAACTTTTGCAATACCATAATGCAGTAGTTGTTTTCATGGGTGCCGGTGACGTTGAAAAGTACGAAGAAAAGTACAAAGAATTGTTAAAATAATTAAAGATTTACTTGAACGAAATGGTGGCCTCTGCTACCATTTTTATAATTAGTCAAATAAAGTCAAATTAAATAGAAAGAGGGAGTTTTGATGAATAACTTTTCTCAAGAACCAGGGCGTCGGGTTGTCACTGACGCAGCTGGCTTGAATAGTTTCTTGACCCGAATGTATGGAAATATGACGCTGGCAGTTCTTGTTTCTGCATTTAGTGCTTACTTGACCATGGGGGTATTCCGGAGTGCGGTTTTCGGTTTCTTTAGTGCTCACCCTGGAATGGTTTGGGTTATCTTATTGCTACCGATTGCTTTGTCAATGGGGGTAAGCTTTAGTGCTACCCGGAACCCAGTTGGGGCATTTGTTATGCTGATGCTGACGGCAATAATCTATGGTGTCGAGTTTGCAATTATTGCTGGTGTTTATTCGGGAGCAAGCATTGCCTCAGCTTTCGTATCATCCGCGGCTGTTTTTGTCACGATGGCTTTGTATGGGACCATTACTAAGCGCGACTTAAGCAAGTTTGGTGCTCACGCGATGGCTGCCTTGATTGCTTTAATGATTGCTTACCTTATCAACATGTTCTTACAAAGTCCGGCGATTGCTTACATCTTCTCCTTTATCGCTGTTATTATCTTTACTGTTTTGACAGCATGGGATGCACAAAAGATGAAGCAGATCTACGTTAATTATGGCGGCGAGGTATCAACAAATGGTTTAGCTGTTCTAGGTGCTCTTCAATTGTACTTAGACTTTGTAAACCTCTTTATCTCACTTCTCCAAATCTTTGGAATGAGTGACCGAAATTAATTGAAAAGGCTAAGAAAAAGCAAAAACTTTTGGATATCTGTCAACTGGTATGGTTGACTAAAAATACTTCCTACGAAAATGTAGGGGGTATTTTTTTTACGAAAAAATACAATCGATTCTTAAAAAGAAAAATTTTTGATTGGCA
>NZ_JAJGUI010000092.1:0-18553 GCF_020784875.1 Limosilactobacillus reuteri subsp. simiae
GGTCACAGAATTGGGAATATAACGCTAATGACGACTACTACATTGATCATCAAGGAGTTCGTTTTAGTTTTTATCGCTATAGTAAATCCACTGATAAGTATGGCTTTAAGCGTGACTTTAAAATCTATCGTGCTGATAAACATCAACTATCAGTTAAATTAGATGAACTAGCGAAGACACCGAGTGGTCGGCAACGCTATATGAAGGTTAACCCAACCTGGAATTATTATAAAGCTAAAGTTAAAGATACCCTCTCAAGTGACGAAGGCAAGGCAATTTATCGTCGACGGAAGTTCGACGTTGAGCCAGTCTTTGGTCATATGAAGAGGGATTTTGGCATACGCCGAACTCATCTCCGTGGCCAACGGGCTGTGGAAAATGACATTGGGCTAGCCCTGATGGCATTAAATCTAACGAAATTTGGCCAATCAATTAGTCGATTGGAGACTAATTTCATAAATAATTTAAAATCCGGACTACGATTTTTGAACCGATCAAAAATCATAGTCCGGATTTTACTGTTTGAGAGCCAAAAATTAATAGTTAATTCCCGGCCTCATTTTTATTATTTTAAAGATAGTGAAGTAATGAATGAATTTAACCTAATAGTTAGGTGCCGTTAAAAAAGAAAAAAGAAATTTGATTAATCTTATTATTTGTTAATTATGAAAAAATCTCACAAATTGCTCATTGAAAAATTATTTTTATAGATAAAAAGCGATTTCAAAGGGTTTTGAAGTATATCGATTCACTGACTGATAAAAACGACTTTGTAATCACTTTCAAAATATGATAGGATATTTAAGTCTCATTCTTGAAAAAATTCACAAAGTAAGGAGTATATTTATGAGCAATAATGTAGTTGTTTTAGGAAGTATTAACGTTGATACTACTTATCACGTTGATCGCTTCCCTCAACCTGGTGAAACCATTTCAGCAGTAAGTAAGAGTTCTGCTCCTGGTGGTAAGGGTGCCAATCAAGCAGTTGCCACAGCCCGCTCTGGTGCCAAGACGGCTTTTATTGGGGCAGTTGGTTCTGATAAAGAAGGGGCCTACATGCTTGAATCATTGGCCGATGATCATATTGATACACGCCATATCATGACTGATGAGTTACATGGTACTGGTAGTGCTGCGATTACTTTAGATGCTAATGGTCAAAATGACATTATGGTATATGGTGGTGCTAACCAAACAATGACCACTGATGTTCTTGCAGGTATTGATGATGTTTTAGAAGATGCTGACTTTTTAATTAGCCAATTTGAAACACCACAAGAAGTTGCTTTAGATGCTTTTAAGCAAGCTAAAAAACACGGTGTTACTACTCTTTTAAATCCAGCACCAGCTCATGAGATTTTACCAGAGTTATTAAAATATACAGATGTTATTACGCCTAATGAAAGTGAATGCGCCTTATTAACAGGTATTGAAATTACTGATGAAGAATCAATGTTAAAGAGTGCTGATTACTTCCGTGAACGGGGAGTTAAACACCTTTTAATTACTTTAGGCTCAAAAGGAGTATTTTACTCTACACCTACAGCCCATGGACTTGTTCCAGCATTTAAGGTTAAGGCAGTTGATACTACTGCAGCTGGTGATACATTCCTTGGGGCATTAAGTTCACAATTAGAAAAGGACTTGTCAAATGTCGATAAGGCCCTTGTCTACGCACAACGAGCATCTAGTTTAACTGTTCAACAAATGGGAGCAATGCCTTCTATTCCAAATCATGATGCAGTTCTAGAAGCCTTAGCAGAAAATTAAGGAGCATTATCATGAAGAAAACAGGGATTATTAATTCAGAAGTTTCAGCTGTCGTAGCTAATATGGGACACATGGATTGGCTATCAATTGGGGATGCAGGAATGCCAGTTCCATTTGGTACTAAGAAGATTGATTTGGCTGTTGATAAGGAATTGCCAAGTTTTATGGACGTATTGAATAACGTTCTTAAGGAAATGAAAGTCCAAAAGATTTACTTAGCTGAAGAAATCAAGGATCAAAATCCAGAACAACTTGAAAATATTAAGAAGGCATTACCAGATGTTGAGGTTGCATTTATGCCTCACAGTGAGCTTAAGAAGAGTCTTGCTAAGACGCATGCCTTTATTCGGACAGGGGAAATGACGCCATACTCAAACATTATCCTTGAATCAGGCGTAACATTTTAATATTAGGGGTTAGTTTTTTATGGAAAATGAAGTAAAAAAAGAGAATGGACAAAGTTGGGTTCAACTTTCAGACGGTTATTTAAGTCGGACACCAATGTTCCAATTTGTTATTTTATGTTTAATCTTCCCATTATGGGGGGCAGCGGCCAGTCTTAATGATATTTTGATTACACAATTTAAGACGGTTTTCACCTTAAATGATACTGCAACAGCCTTTGTTCAAAGTGCCTTTTACGGTGGTTATTTCTTAATGGCAATTCCAGCTTCAATTCTTATTAAGAAGACATCATATAAGTTAGCAATTCTTATTGGGCTATTATTTTATATTATTGGTTGTGGAATGTTTTTCCCAGCTTCACATGTTGCTACTTATAGTATGTTTTTAGTTGCTATTTTTGCTATTGCTATTGGTTTGAGTTTTCTTGAAACTAGTTGTGATACATATGCAACGATGTTTGGACCAAAAGAAACTGCTAACAAACGGTTAAATGTTGCTAATGTTTTGATTCCTCTTGGTGATATCATGGGAATCGTTCTTGGTAAGTACCTTATTTTCGGTGAAGGTGGAAATATTGCCGACAAGGTTGCTAAGATGTCAAAATCTGAGGCAGAAGCTTACAATGAACACTTGCTTCAATTGACTTTGCAACCTTATAAGTATATTTTGATTGTTTTAATCATCATCTTTATCGTTTTGGCAATTACTAAGATGCCTCGCGCTAAGGCCTTCTCAACTGGTTCTGAAACTAAAGAAGACCAACCATCACTTGGCGAAACTTTCAACTACTTATTCCACAATAAGCGGTACATGAAAGGGGTTCTCTGTCAGTTTATTTATGCTGGTATGCAAACGACTGTATGGTCATTCACTATTCGGTTAGCATTACGCCTTGATTCTCATATTTCTGATGCAGCTGCTTCAACTTTCATGATCTACAGTTACATTGCTTGGTTCTTTGGTAAGTTAGTTGCAAACTGGTTCCTTGACCGTTACTCAATTACTAAGGTATTGACATGGTTCTCATTGCTTGGAACAATTTCATTGGTAATTACCTTTACTGTTCCTAACATCACAGCAGTAATTGCGGCAATCGCAACTAGTTTCTTCTTTGGACCAGAATGGCCAACGATCTATGCTCATACTCTTGATCAAATTCATGAAAAGAAGTACACCGAAACTGGTGGTGCATTTATCGTTATGTCCTTAATTGGTGGTGCAATTGTTCCAACAATTCAAGGACGGGTATCAGATTTAACTGGTTCAATGCAGTTATCATTCATTGTCCCAGCAATTTGTTTCGCACTTATCACGATTTACTTCTGGACTGAGCACCGTTGGGAAAAGGCTCATCCAAATGAAGTTCAAGAACACTAAAATTTCCCAGGAAATAATTTAATATTAAAGGCCCAGCGGTTATTTAATCAGCTGAGCCTTTATTTATTTCCAAAACTTTAAAGTAATTTTTTTCTAGATTAAGCTAAACACGAAATGAAATGATATAATATGAACGTGATTTAGAGGATGGTGAATGCGATGCAATTTATAATTTCGCTTCTAACATGGCAGAATCTGATTCACTTAATTGATATCTTAGTAATTTGGTTTTTAATCTACGAGTTATTAATGTTGATTCGTGGTACAAGAGCTGTCCAACTATTTCGCGGTATTTTGATCATTATTTTGGTTAAGATTGTTAGTTGGTATGTTGGTTTAAGTACTGTTTCGTGGGTAATGGACCAGATTATCAACTGGGGTGTTATTGCAATTGTTATTATCTTCCAGCCAGAGATTCGGCGCGGACTGGAACACCTTGGTCGAGGAACTTTCTTTACTCATAATCAAACAGCAAATGAGAAAGAAGAAGATATGATTAAGCAATTAGACCAAGCGATTCAGTACATGTCAAAGCGAAGAATTGGTGCTTTAATGAGTATTCAAATGAAGACTGGTCTAGAAGAGTATATTGAAACAGGTATTCCACTCGATGCTGATATTTCAGGGGCATTACTTATTAATACTTTTATTCCTAATACGCCCTTGCATGATGGAGCAGTGATTATAAAAAATAATCGGATTGCAGTAGCGGCTGCTTATCTTCCTTTGTCTGATAGTAAATTGATTCCTAAAGAATTAGGGACACGACATCGGGCTGCTGTCGGAATTAGTGAAGTGACAGATGCATTGACAATTGTTATTTCAGAAGAAACCGGCGAAGTTTCAATTACGAAAGATAATGAATTAATTCGAAACATGTCGCGAGATGAATACCTAAAGTTCTTACGTGCTCAGTTGTATACGCATGAGCCTCAACACGAAAACTTGGTAACAGAACTTTATGCTAAGTTTCAACGTAAAGGAGGTGGCCGTCATGGGCAAGGACACTAAAGGCTTCTTTCGCCGGAAATGGTTTTTGAGAATTATTTCGTTAATCCTAGCACTCTTTCTATTCATGTATGTAAATGGGAGCAAAAGCGGCTTCCTTCGTCAAAATACTCGGAATAATAACCAGAGTAGTGCTTTAATGTCGAATAAATCCGTTACCCTTAGAATGCCCCTTGATGTGACAATTGATAATAATAAGTATATTGTCAGCGGGTATCCTCAATATGTTAAGGTTAAGGTAACTGGTCCTTCCGCATTGGTTACAACCACCTCTAATACTCAAAATTTTAAGGTGTATGCGGATTTGTCTGACTTGACTCCTGGTAAACACCGAGTAAAGTTAAAAACGAGTGGGTTAAATTCAGAATTAACTTCTAAAATTGAGCCACAATATATTAATGTTAATATTCAACCACGCAAGACAATTACAATGAAAGTAACTATTCGTTTGAGTACTAGAGATTTGGATAATGGCTATAAGCTTGGACGTCCACATAGTGATATTCAAACTGTCCAAGTTACTGGTTCACGTGATGAAGTTAATAAAGTAAATCGAATTATTGCTTTTGTAGCAATTCCACATGATGCAAAGGATAATATTGCACGACAGGTAACACTACAAGCAATTGATCGGAATGGTCAAACACTTAATGTTGTGATTTCACCAACTACTACTAATGTTTCAATTCCTATTTCTGCGGGTTCACAGAGCAGCAGTTCGAGTGATAGTTCATCAAGTAGTAGTAGTGAAGAGAGTGAAGAAACAAAGAGCAGTTCAAGAACATCTTCGCGAAATGACTCTTCAGATTCTTCATCTGAAACATCCCAATCTTCAAGTAGTATAAGCAATGAAGATTCAAGTTCAAGTAGTCGAAATCAATAATAAAGATACACATAGAGGAGAAGTGAAATGAAGTTAAAATATTTTGGAACTGATGGAGTTCGTGGAGTTGCAAATCAAGATTTAAGCCCAGAATTGGCGTTCCGTGTTGGTCGTGCAGGCGGATACGTTCTTACTCGGCACTCAGAACGAAAACAACCTCAAGTATTAGTTGCTCGTGATACACGAATTTCAGGTGAAATGCTAGAAAATGCATTGATTGCTGGATTATTATCCGTTGGTATTGAAGTTTTACGGCTAGGGGTTGTCACTACTCCCGGGGTTGCTTACCTTGTTCGGGCACAAGAAGCTGATGCTGGAGTTATGATTACTGCTAGTCATAACCCAATTAAATACAATGGGATTAAATATTTTGGTGGTAATGGATTTAAATTATCCGATGAACTGGAATATGAAATTGAACAATTACTAGATGCTGAAGAAGATACCTTGCCACGACCATCTGATGCTGGCTTAGGAACAGTTGCTGATTATCATGAGGGAGCATTAAAGTACACTTCATTCTTGGAACAAACTGTTTCAAATGATCTTGAAGGATTAAAAGTAGTGGTTGATGCTGCTAATGGTGCAACAAGTGGCTTTATCTCTAATCTTTTTGCTGATATGAATGTGGACTTTATTCCAATTAATGATCAACCAGATGGCTTAAATACTAACCTAAATTGTGGATCAACTCACCCAGAGAGCCTCCAAAAAGCGGTTGTGGAAAATAATGCTGATCTTGGAGTAGCATTTGATGGTGATGGTGACCGTTGCATTGCTGTTGATAATGAGGGAAATATTGTTGACGGTGATAAGATTATGTATATCTGTGGTAAATACATGGATAAGAAGGGATTACTTAAGAAAGATACAGTAGTTACAACTGTGATGAGTAATCTGGGAATGTACAAAGCCTTAGAAGCACACAATTTAAAGAGTGTTAAGACTAAGGTTGGTGACCGTTATGTTGTTGAGGAAATGCTGAAAAATGGTTATAACCTTGGCGGTGAACAATCAGGGCATATTATTTTCTTAGATCACAATACAACTGGGGATGGAATGCTTACTGCCCTTCAACTTTTGTCTGTAGTTAAAGATTCTGGGAGGACACTCGCTGAATTGGCAAATGATGTAACAACTTATCCACAAGAGTTGTTAAATATTAAAGTAGCAGATAAAACTACTGCAATGGAGAATCAAAAATTAAAGGAAATTATTGCGCAAGTCGAAAAAGAAATGAACGGGGATGGACGGGTTCTTGTTCGTCCTAGTGGAACAGAACCTCTTTTGCGCATTATGGCTGAAGCAGCTACGCCAGAATTAGTTCATGAATACGTTGAACGGATCGGTGATGTTGCCCGTGCGGAACTAGAAGTAGAATAACTTGAAGAGTGAAAAACGAGGTTGGAAGAAAATTTATTCTTCTAGCCTCGCTTTTTAATCTTTTAATAAATTTTAAATCATATAGACCAATCTAATAAAATAATTGACAAGATAATCTAAAAACTGTACTATACAATACAGTTGATTAGATTTAGTGATAATCACTAGTTATCTATACCAATTTTATTTAAAGGATGGAATTTAATTATGTGTGGAATTGTTGGAGTTACAGGAACTGACAAGAGTTTGTCAATTCTAATTGATGGATTAAAGCGTCTTGAATATCGTGGATATGACTCTGCAGGAGTTTACGTTAATGATCAACAAGGACATGATTACCTTGTAAAGCGGCCGGGTCGGATTGCTAATCTAGAAGCGGCCCTTGGGGAAGAAGTTCATGGTTTAGCCGGAATTGGTCATACTCGGTGGGCTACGCATGGTGAACCAAATGAAGCCAATGCTCACCCTCAATACTCTCAAGACGAACGGTTCTACTTAGTTCACAACGGTGTAATTGAAAATTATGCTGATTTAAAGAAAGAATACTTATCTGACGTTAAATTTGTTAGTCAAACTGATACAGAAGTAATTGTTCAATTAGTTGATAAATTTGTAGTTGAATCTGGAATGTCAACAGAAGCAGCCCTTCTTAAGGTTCTTCGTTTAATCAGCCCAGATTCTTCATATGCATTTGTATTAATGGATAAAGAACAACCAGATACATTATTTGTTGCTAAAAATAAGAGTCCATTACTAGTCGGTATTGCTGATGGTTACAACATGGTTGGTTCTGATGCAATGTCAATGATTAAGGAAACTAATACCTTTATGGAAATCGGTGACCACGAGTTGGTAATCGTTAAGCCAGATCACGTTACTGTTAAAGACTTTGATGGTAATGAGATTGATCGGCCAACATTTAAGGTTGATATGGATGCTAATGCCGCAGATAAAGGTGCGTACCCATACTACATGTTAAAGGAAATTGACGAGCAACCAGCTGTTATGCGGAAGTTAGTTCAAGAATACTTTGGTGACAATGATGTAGCACAAATTAATGAAGAGATGTTAAAAGATATGGCAGATGCTGACCACCTTTACATCGTTGGTGCCGGTACAAGTTATCATGCTGGCTTAGTAGGTGCGCGCATTTTTGAAAAACTTTGTGGAATTCCTACATCTGTTCACATTTCATCAGAATTTGCTTATGAGCAACCACTCCTTTCTAAGAAGCCGTTCTTTATCTTCTTAAGTCAAAGTGGGGAAACAGCTGATAGTCGGGAAGTATTGGTTAATGTTAATAAGCATAACTGGCCAAGCTTAACAATTACTAATGTTGACAAGTCAACGCTTTCTCGTGAAGCAACTTACACTGAATTACTTTACGCTGGTCCAGAAATTGCTGTGGCTTCAACAAAAGCCTATACTGCCCAAATTGCTGTCGAAGCTATTCTTGCTCAAGCATTAGGCGTTTACATGGATAAGCAAGCAGCTAAAGACTTTGATGTAAAGCACCAATTAGGATTAGTTGCTAATGGTATGCAATCAATTACTGATAGCAAGAAGAAAGTAGAAGAAATTGCTTCTCGTTATCTCTCTAAATCTCCAAGCGCCTTCTACATTGGCCGAGGAATGGATTGGTCAGTATCACTTGAAGCTGCTTTGAAGTTAAAGGAAATTTCATACGTTCAAGCGGAAGGTTTTGCATCTGGTGAATTAAAGCATGGAACAATTGCTTTAATTGAAGATCAGACTCCAGTGATTGGAATCATTACCCAAGATCGGACTGCTGGTTTAACACGGAGCAATCTTGAAGAAACGCAGGCTCGTGGGGCAAATGCAATTACAATTGTTTCACGGCACCTTGCAAAAGAAGACGATACATTCGTTCTTCCAGATGTAGATGAAGTGTTGACACCACTTCTTAGCGTAATTCCAGCACAATTGTTGGCTTACTACACTAGTCTTGGTAAGGGACTTGATGTTGATAAGCCACGTAACCTCGCAAAATCTGTTACAGTTCAATAAAATTATAAAAGAAGTTAGAAATGCTTTAGTTGGTTTCTCAACTTCTTTTTATTTTTAAAGTAATTTGATATTTTCTTTAGATTTGTTTAATAAAAGGGTTGACTTACTTTTATGGAAACGCTATCATAATAGTTGCAAGGTATAAAGTAATTACCTTCTAATCAATTCTCTTTCTCTCTTATGCCGATCATCGTCTTTTAGACGGTGATTTTTTTATTTAAACTCGCTATAATGATAAGGATTGAAAGGGGAAGAACAACGTGGAAGAACAACACGAAATGTTAACATTAATTGAGGAAATTACCCGTAATGACGGCTCAAAATATTATGAAATTGGTAATATGGTTCAAAATGGGCGTGCAGAATTAGCAGCTGAACGGAATTTTATTAAAGAGGTTCGTATTTTAGAGCTAAATATCCCTCATTCTAAAAATGTTATTAAATATGAACACTTTATAAATACTCACTATAAGATGCAAACCGAAGCAATGGATCATTGGGAAGAATGGAAACGTCCCCCAGAGATTGAAGAGGTTGTTCAAACGATCTTAAAAGAAAATCATATTGGGTAAAACAGGAAGCTGAATTATTTGGTAGTACTAAAAATGGATATAAAAATGTGGAGGTTAGGCAATGAAGCCAAATTTTAATCCATCACAGGGAATGAAGTCGCACTATTTTGTTACAGGGATAGACGGCTTACGAACATTAGCTGTCTTAGGAGTTATTATTTACCACCTATTGCCCAATATTTTGATGGGTGGTTATTTAGGAGTGCCGCTTTTTCTATTAGTCTCTGGATATTTTGTAACCTATCAGTTTAGTCGGCAGCTTAAATATGGCGGTCATATTAGTTTAGGGCATTTCTATCTAAAGAGATTTCGGAGACTATATCCGACATTAATTGCGATGCTAATTTTAACGACAGCGTATATTACATTATTTGCGCGAGAATTACTCCATAACATTCGGGCGGTAATTGTTACTAATTTAACGTGGGTATATAATTGGTGGGAAATAAGTCACGGGCAGTCCTACTTTGATCAATTTGGTGGCGTTTCACCTTTTACCCATCTTTGGACATTAGGGGTTGAAGCACAATTTTATCTTCTGTGGCCCCTGATTATTACGTTGTTATTTGTGGTTTTTAAGAAGCTACAGAATGTGCGGCGGGTAGTTTTTATATTGGCTGTATTGTCAGCAATAGAAATGGCTGTTCTTTACGACCCAGCAAATATCAATCGGGTTTATTATGGAACTGATACACGGGCCTTTTCGCTTTTGCTTGGATCATGGTTAGGGCTTGCGTGGCCATTAAATCGACTTCGACCTAATTTACAGGCAAATAGTCGCCGTTTACTTAATACTATAGGAATTATTGCAACAGTATTGACCATTGTTGGCTTTTTCTCATTGAATGGACAGTCATCTTTTACTTACCGCGGGGGAATGTTTCTCTATAGCGTTATTGGAATGATATTAATGGCTACTATTATTCACCCAGGTGCGGGAATGAATAAATGGTTTACAAATCCTGTCTTTCATTGGGTTGGCCAGCGTTCTTATGGGATTTATGTTTATCAATATCCCGTTATGGTCTTTTATGAAAGAGTAATCAAAGTCGGCAATCATCCACTTTTCAATGCATTAGTAGAAATCATTATTATTTTAGTAGTAAGTGAAGTTTCTTACCGGTTAATTGAACGCCCATTTGCTCAGTATCAGTGGTCAAAATTACCGACTGATCTCCAGCATGTGTTAGAAACGCATCACTTTAGTTGGCAAAGCGGGGCTAAAATGATGGTAAGTGCATTAGTTGTTGTTATTGCATTTATCGGTTTGTGCCAACCAAACCGTGCACCAAAGAAAACAGCGGTTCAACAACGGATAGAGCAAAACCACCAGGCTGCTGAAGAACACAATAAGAAGATTGCAAAGGGGGATAATGTTGCGGAAGCTAGTGGTAATACTTCTAAGCTTCAGAAACAGTATGATTTAACCCCTGCACAAATAAAGGCTGCCCAAAAGTTAAAAGTGACTGCTATTGGTGATTCGGTAATGGCCGATGCTGCAGATAGTATTCAGAAATTAATGCCGAATGCCTATGTTGATGCACAAGTTGGACGTCAAGGCTCTGCCGCTCCTGATGTTATCAAACAATTAAAGGCAGATGGGCATTTAAATAAGATTGTTGTCTTGAATTTGGGAACGAACGGCCCTATGACACAAGATACGTTAGACGATATTTTAAGTGCGATTGGCTCTGGGCACCAGATCTATTGGGTAACTGCTCATGTTCCAACAAAACCATGGCAGCAAACGGTTAATAACGAAATTAAAGATTTAGCAAAGAAGCATAAGAATATCCATGTGGTCGATTGGAATAAGGCAAGTCAAGGACACTCTGATTGGTTTGCAAGTGACAATGTGCATATGGGACCAAGTGGAAATGATCATTTTGCACGGTTAATTGCAAAGGAGATCTTGACAAAAAAATAGGAGGTTAGTAATGAAACACGAAGATCAATTATTAGACAAAGCTATCAATATTTACTTAACAGGATTAAAGGGTATCGAAAGCTTTATTTCCGAACCAGCGAGTGAATATAATTTATCTTTTGAACAATTCTTGATTTTACGAAAAATCATTAACCATCCTAATATCAAACTAATGGATATCGCCGAACAACGGCAAGTAACAAGGAGTGCCGTCTCTCGCCAATTAAAAGTCCTTTTTCAGCAAAAATATGTTGAACAAAAAGCTGATCCAGCTGATCGACGTCGGATGTTTTTAGTTGCAACAAAAAAAGGTAAAGATGCTGAAAGTGAGATTTGGCAAAGGATTAATCACCGCTTTGCCAATTGGGTTCAGATTTATGGTGAAGATCGTGCTGATCAGTTTTTAACACTTTTTGAAGACTTTAATCAACAAATAATTCAGGGGAATATCCGAAAGAAGGAATAAGAAAATGATTAAGATGGTTGCGCTAGACCTAGATAATACGCTTTTAAATAGTAATAAAGAAATTAGTCAACATAATGAACATGTCCTAAAGCAATTACATCAAGAGGGAATTAAGGTAGTGCTATGTACTGGCCGCCCAATCAATGCAATTTGGCCATATATTGAACAGCTTGGTTTAACTGATTCAGATGATTACACAGTTACGTTTAATGGCGGATTAGTTATTAATAATGCATCACGTGAACATCTTTTTGAATTAGGAATGAAAAAGAGTGATTTACTGCCACTATTTTCTTATGTTAAAAGAAAAAAGATTCCCCTCAATGTTTTAGACTTTGAACGGGTATACGAATTAAATGATTATCCAGGATCTATTTATCGGACAGTGTTAAAGAATATTGAATTCCAATCTTTGCCAATGAGTGATGTGCCGGAAAAAACTTATAGTAAAGCTGTAATGGCAATCACCCCTGAAAAATTGTCTACTATTATAGGAGAACTTCCAGCTGATCTTAAAGCGCAGTATCATGCAGTTCAATCCCAACCAATGATAATGGAATTTTTACCTAAAAAATTAAATAAGGCGGTTGGACTGAAGGCGCTACTAGATCATTTTGGGGATGATTTTAGTAATTTGATGACATTTGGGGATGCTGATAATAATCTTGAAATGATTGAAGCAGCTGCCCAAGGAATTGTAATGGAAAACGGGCTTCCTAACGTTAAAGCAGTGGCAACAGCAATTACAGATACAAATGATAATGACGGGGTTGCAAAGTATTGTGAACGTTATTTTGCAACACTTTTGTAATAAAGATTGTTATAAAAAGTAAAATAAAGAGTGTTTTTGGCGCAAATATGAATTTTTTGCTAAAAAAATACTCTTTTTTATGTATAATTTAATGACTTTTCAATAAAAGTTACGGGTCCCTAAAATCTAACTAGCACAAGGACTTACAGATTTTATAATCATATTACTTGACAACTTATATTACAAAATATTACAAAAAGTCAACGGGGAGTAGTAAATAGAAATGGTGCTGTTACAGCTTAGTAATATTAAGAGTGTAATATATAAGGTGTTGAAACGGAAAAGATAATTTGTTAAATAATAAAGGATGGTTGTTTAATTTATGATTTCTAAGAAAAACTTTGCTAAAGTATCTGCTACTCTTGGTGCAGTGGCCTTAGGTGTTAGTGCAACGGCTACTGCTGCTAACGCCGACACTATTTACACCGTACAAAGTGGTGACACACTTTCAGGTATTTCTTACAAATTCGCAAAAGACAACAGTATGGTTAATGATCTTGCTAAGAAGAACAATATTCAAGATATTAACAAGATTTATGTTGGCCAAAAGTTAATCATCAAGAGCGATGGTGAAATTCAAGAATACAACGCTCAAAACGCAGCTAATGCAAACGTAGCTAATAACAATACTCAAGCTACTCAACAACAAGCTGCACAAGCACAACCTCAACAAGCTCAAAGTCAAGCTAGCCAAAGCTATACTTCAAATGCTTCAGGTTCAGAAGCTGCTGCTAAGGCCTGGATTGCCGCTCGTGAATCTGGTGGTAACTACGGTGCTACTAACGGTCAATACATTGGTAAGTACCAATTATCAGCATCATACCTTAACGGTGACTACTCAGCAGCTAACCAAGAACGGGTTGCTGACCAATACGTTGCAAGTCGTTACGGTTCATGGCAAAATGCTCAGGCTCACTGGCAAGCTAATGGCTGGTACTAAAATTTAAACTGAATTATTAGGACAAAGCAAAACGAGACTAAGAAGGTGATCTTCATAGTCTCGCTTTTTTATACAAATGTGGTATAATAGGAATACCTCTTATGGGGATGTTTATGGATTCGACAGGTATAGGTCGAGTTTCAATTGCGTTTCGAAGGTTGCGTCTTCGTAAAAACGCTCAGTTTTAAATTATAACTGCAAACAATAATTCAAACTCTTACGCATACGCTGCCTAACAAGTAGCGCGCGTAGATCCATTCCGGGTTCGTCCATGATGCGGCAATGGGTTTTATAATTAGTGGACTACGCTTATTACTCCCGTTTGAAGTAATAAGAAGAGATTAATCAAGCTAGCTAACCATGGTTGCCCTGATCAACGGCGTTTTGGTTAGTGAAATCTAAATAGTTGAGATATGAACGTAGAGATTGAAATGGCGATATGCTTGGACACGGGTTCGACTCCCGTCATCTCCACTATAGGGTTGCACCCAGTTTTAAATAGCTTCAAAATGCTGATATAATAGGATTTCTCAAAATATAAGATTTAAACAATTTCATTAAATTGCATTTAAATGTTGTATGAAATGTTGTACAGAAATTAAATATCATTTAAGCATGACCACCACAGTAATATGTGGTGGATTTTTTTATTTTAAAATTTATTGAGTTGTTGCTGCTTATCATTTTTGAAATTTATTTTGGTAGTGTAAAGATATTAAATTGTAAAGGATGGTGAATATAATGCTTAATGATATAGAAAGTTGGCGAGATCTTATAGCAGCGCGTGAAGATGATGAAGCAGAGGCAAAAGCAATCATGCAAGACGCTAGGTTTGAAGATGGTTTTAATGAATTACAGAAAATAGATGATAAAATTTTTAAATTGTATCGAGAATTCAATTTAAAATTGAAGTATTTACAAGATAATCCACCTGCTGATACTTCCATGTTGCAATGGAATGAATTAAAAGGACTAAAGCCATTTCCTGTTAACGAATATTAAACAATTAGCTTGCACTAGATGCAGGCTTTTTTAATTTACCGAACGTAATTATCTAAGTTTTAACTTAGATAATGAAGGTGAGGTTTAGCAACTGAAGCAATAGCGGAAGGCGGTAGTTGTATCTTGTATTACTTCTAAATATTAGAAGTAATCGGCTTGTTTACTTGGCTGAACAAGTAAATGATTGTCTGCTTCTCTTTATCATTTGAAAGAGAAGTGTCTGTTTGGTTCGTTTTCGACAAGGAAAAATGAACTTGCTTTATCCAGATTTACAATTAAATCTGGTCAATTTTGATTCTTTTGGTGAGTCAAAAGAATGTTCAATTATAAGTCTCAAAACGGCTAGTGCTTGAATGAATAATTGAACCATCGTAGGGGTGAAGGGGAGCTGATTAAGCGCCCCTCCAAGAAGTATATTAGCTGTATTACAGCTAATATTAACTACTTGCAAATTGATCATCAATGTTATATTATTGGTATAGACCAATAAATGGTATAGCTATAACATTGATGATCAAACCGACGAATTACGTGATTTAGTCAACCAATAATTACCAAAGGTATAGGTTGAAAATCACTTAAAATTTTTAGAATTTTACTGGTAATGAGGAGGGATAAAATGTGAATACAAATATCAAACGTAATATGATTCAAGTGCGCTTGAGCGATACCGAAATGAAAAATTTCGAAGCAATAAAATCAACGTTAAACGAAAAAACTAATGCTGCAACTTTACGCGAACTAATTCAATTAGCACCATTAGTTGGAAAGCAATCACAAGAGCAAGTTAAACATTTATTGAATACTTACGATGACTTGGAAGCTAAAGTTAGCGCGTTACTGTGGGATAGTTCGAATGTTACAAAAAATCTAAATGAAATTGCTCATGCTGCTAATATCGCGAAGAATAATGATCCAGCAAATGAAGCCACTTGGAATTGGATTATTCAACAATTAAAGGAAATTTTCTTAACTATTAACCAATTAAATCAAATAGGTGAGCAAACTAAAAAGTTCTTGAAAGAAGGACTGGAAGATAATGGCAATTCTTAATTCAACAGCATGTAAATCTTCTTATGGTCGATTAACTTACATTTTTAATCAGTCTGCTCATAATACAAGTAAGACGAATCACCGTGTCTTAGCTTGTTCAGGAACTAATATTAATATGTTGCATACTCCTAATGGCCATTTATCAACATTACAGTCGGGAGCTTACTTAGAAAAACAATTTCATCAAAGTTTAAAGCGAGCTTATAATCCGAAACGAAAGTATCAAGCTCAAAGTATTATTATTAGTTTCTCAAGTGAAGAGTTTGATACTTCCGACCTGAAACGGCAAGCTACTCAAGCAATGCAATTGGTACAAGGGTATGTACATCAACATTTTAGTGATGCTCAAAGCGTTTCTTGCGTTCAATGCGATGGTGATGGTGGAAAACTTCATGTTCATTTATTGATTAATACTGTAAAGACAAATGGTAAAACAGTCCCAACAAATCGCTTTTCTGTATATCGAATGCGAAGAGATTTTAATAAGTATCTTGAACGTAATTTTCAACTGGTTACCGGAAGAAGATGGTCTAATTCATTTAATAAAGCAAGTACACGTAAGGATGCTAAGACAATAACTACGCGGTCAAGTTGGGAAGAACAGCTTAAGCAGACCATAAATCAGGTTAAACAGGAAGTACGTAATGTTGTCGACTTCATTAATCGTTTGTCTACTAAAGGCATTCAGATTAAAGAACGGGGTAAAAAGAAGCAATGGACTTACACCCAGATTATCCCAGATAAAAATGGTAAGCCAAAGCTTCATCGAGTGCGTGCTTATTATCAGCGTAAGGATAAAGCTGGGCATGTTTTATCTACGCGCGGCTTAGGTCAGGCTTATACGAGACAAGGCTTAGACAATTATTGGCGTCAACAACTAGAAAAAGAACAGGAGATTACACCTGTTAAAAGTCATTACAGAAAGGAAGTAAAAACAAATGACAGAAAAGATGTTCAAACTGAACGAGAAGAACTCATTAAAATTAGAACACTCGCACGAGATGCTCAGGCAGCAGCAAACCAACGACAGCGACGAATCCAGCTTAATCTCCAAAAATCACGTTCCGCCGATGCTGAAGAGCGGAAACAAAGAACTCAACCTCAAACTGGATCAGCTACTTCAAGACGGCGCGACCAAAGCCGATCTAAGTCAATTAGCAAGCAGCAACGATATGCAGAAACTACGCAGCGACGTGTCAAAAAGCAGCAAGAACGTGCAAAACGAACTAACGGAAAAGATGTCGGACCAGACCTCTAAATTGATAGAAGTGGCTAAGAGTACACGTGACATTGCTTATAACAATGGGTTGCAAGCGGATATTACGAATACTCGTCAATTGGTTGATGCAATGCAGAAACGACAAGATACCGCTAATGTACATATGAATGAGGTAACAAGACAAAATGAAGCTATGAATGCTGATTTAAAACAAATTGGTCCTGCAATTGCGAAAGTAGTTAAGGCTCAAAACCATAATAGTGAAATTTTAAATAAGGCGTTGATAAACGGATTTCATATCCATACTAATGAGGTTACAGAATCTGTTGCTAATGAGTTTAAGAAACTTACTGGATTTACAATCAATGAGTTTTTGCAAAACGAAATTATTAAGCAGATTAATATTAATGTTTATGAAGCGAAAAAAGCAAAATTATCGGCAATTCAAGCAGCCCAAGTAACTGAAGAAGTATTACATAAAATTGCATTATTAATTCAACGCTTTATAAGTTTTATAAGTGTATTAGTTTTTGAATTAGGGCTAATAATTGCATGTGCCATTATGCTTCCTGGTTGGTGGAAATTAATAGGATTAATAGTGACTATTAGTGCATCTGCAATTTTAAATTATTATTTGAAGAGGAGGATGGATATTAATGGGCTATAACCTAAATATCGATACTGACAATGAAGGTGCATTACAATTAGCGATGCAGGGCCAACAAATTCCTTCTTGGGTATATGAAAACTCCCAGATAGCCCATGAGAATAAGCGAATTCGTTTAGTAGCTCTCCAACTCGAAGCTGTAGAAGAAGCGCAACAAAAACAGCGAGGACAATTACAAAAACAAGAAAAAGAGAGTAAAAACAATCAGTCTAATAAGCATCAACGTCATCAGGCAAAAAAGCAAAAAGATGATTTGTTATTCGAATAAAAAAGACCTCCCGTCATAATTGGGAGGTTTTTATTTGTTTTCAAGAAGTTCTAATATTATTTTACTTAAATGTTCTGTTTTAGAATAATCGTAATTTTCAAGCTTATTAATTAATTTCGTTAACTGTGGTCCACGATGAGAATTGTTTTCCGTAGACGCCTGATTAGTCATTAGAGAATCCATCGATGTGCCGAGAGCAGTTGCCAATCTTAAAAGGGTAGTTGAACTAACATCGTTTGATCCACCACGCTCAAGACGAGAAATAAAATTAATTGATAGATTACTTAACTCAGCAAGTTGTTGTTGTGTCATATTTAATTCATGGCGACGGTTAGCAATGTTTTTTCCTAGTAATTGTTGCATAGTTAATCTCACTTATCCTTTTAATATTAGGATAAAAGTAAGTATGACTATTTAGAACGTTATTTATAAGTATTAACACTTGCATATATGCGCCGGAGGTTAGTTATTTATGTGCATTGATATTGACTTATGTGTGGATGAAAAATATAATAAAAAATGTTAATTGTAAATAGCTTCTTTTACTATTCAAAGTGATTAGTAATAACCATGTATTTATTTAGGGAGATGTTAAATACATATAAATAGAAAATAAAGGTCATATCGATTTAGGTTTAATTATTAGAAATTTAATGCGCACATAACAAATATAATTTTGGGGGATATTATGAATAGAAAAAATACCATCCTTAAGTCAACTTTACTTGCTACATCAGTTGTAACTATTAGTGCAGTTACTAATGTTACGGTTCA
>NZ_JAJGUI010000093.1:0-24250 GCF_020784875.1 Limosilactobacillus reuteri subsp. simiae
GGTCACAGAATTGGGAATATAACGCTAATGACGACTACTACATTGATCATCAAGGAGTTCGTTTTAGTTTTTATCGCTATAGTAAATCCACTGATAAGTATGGCTTTAAGCGTGACTTTAAAATCTATCGTGCTGATAAACATCAACTATCAGTTAAATTAGATGAACTAGCGAAGACACCGAGTGGTCGGCAACGCTATATGAAGGTTAACCCAACCTGGAATTATTATAAAGCTAAAGTTAAAGATACCCTCTCAAGTGACGAAGGCAAGGCAATTTATCGTCGACGGAAGTTCGACGTTGAGCCAGTCTTTGGTCATATGAAGAGGGATTTTGGCATACGCCGAACTCATCTCCGTGGCCAACGGGCTGTGGAAAATGACATTGGGCTAGCCCTGATGGCATTAAATCTAACGAAATTTGGCCAATCAATTAGTCGATTGGAGACTAATTTCATAAATAATTTAAAATCCGGACTACGATTTTTGAACCGATCAAAAATCATAGTCCGGATTTTACTGTTTGAGAGCCAAAAATTAATAGTTAATTCCCGGCCTCTCGCTTGCTAAAGAGCTTTTTCACTATATAAAAAATTAATGCTGAGATGCTCCAGTAGAGGCATCAGCCTTATTATCGGAATGGTCATCAGCATCATTAACAAATCCAGCTACGTCAGGTGTATCGCCATCTTCATGTTGAAAATGAAAAACCGGTCCGTCGGCTTGCGGATCATAGTCAACAGTAGTTATAAGATCCTTAAAGAACCACTCATCTAGCGAATCAATGTGATAGTTAATACCATCCTTTTTAACCTCTAAAATTGGATCAACTGGTTTATCTTCACGAGTGAATCCTTGCGAAAAGCCATGATGGACTTCGGTTTGACCATAAGTTTTACCGTAAAACTTTATTCCATTTCCTGATTCTAATCCCATTTCGTCACGAAACCATTGACTTGCAGCATCAGTAATAATCAATTTCATTTTGCTTTCCTCCAACGTCTATTGACATCGCTTTCATACACCTTACTATAGCATAGTAGAAAAATAATACCAATAAGAAAAGCGAGATTGAGAAATTCACTATATTCCTCGATCTCGCTTAAATTATTTTAATTAATCAACCTTGATAATCTTTAACTTGATTGTCCCATTTGGAACATCAACATCGACAACTTCACCGACTTTGTGTCCTAAGAGACCCTTTGCCATTGGAGATTCATTAGAAATCTTACCATTAAATGGATCAGATTCTGATTCACCAACAATTTGGTATTCTTCTGGTTCTTCATCTGGCAATTCTTGAATAGTAATTGTCCGTCCCATGGATACTTCATCCTTATCGACATCTTCATTATCGATAATTTCAGCATATTGAAGCATGTTTTCAATTTGAGCAATCCGGCTTTCAACCATTGCTTGTTCGTCTTTTGCTGATTCATATTCTGAGTTTTCAGATAAATCACCATAACTACGAGCAATCTTTATCCGCTTAATAACTTCTGGTCGACGCTTCAAGCGATATTCTTCAAGTTCATCTTCAAGCTTTTTCTTCCCTTCAAGGGTCATTGGAAAAGTTTTTTCTTCAGCCATTATAAACACTCCTCATAATTTATCCAGTGCAACATTACCATTTCTACTTCAGCTTGTAAACACCTATTGTAATTCCGTATGTCCACGTTTTACCAAAATATCACGGATCTTTGTAGACAATAGGTCAATTGCAACTTGGTTTTCGCCACCTTCTGGCACAATAATGTCAGCGTAGCGTTTAGTCGGTTCAACAAATTGATGGTACATTGGTTTTACCGTAGCCAGGTACTGAGTAATAATTGAGTCAAGAGACCGCCCACGCTCTACCATGTCCCGTTGAATTCGACGAATAATCCGAATGTCATCATCTGTATCAACGTAAACCTTAATATCCATCAAATCCCGTAGACGTTCGTCATCAAGAATTAAGATTCCTTCCAAAATAATGACATCAGTTGGTTCTACATGAACAGTTTTGTCTGAACGCGTATATTGTGTATAGTCGTATACAGGCATCTCAATAGCCTTATTACTTCGCAAATCCGTTAGTTGCTTAATTAAAAAATCGGTATCAAATGCAAGTGGATGATCATAATTTACTGCTTTACGTTCATCCATCGTCATATCTGACTGATCATTATAGTAAGTATCTTGGTTAATAATCTGGATCGCTTGCCCATGCAATTGGTCATAGATTTTATTACTTACCGTTGTCTTTCCACTTCCGGAACCACCTGTAACACCAATAACTACTGGACGCTTATTCTGTTGAATACTCATCAATTTGTCTCCCTCATAAAACTTTCTAATCTGAAATAGTATATAGCACTCTTTTGTAATGCGCAAGATAATTACTAATTTAAATTATTAAAGGTGAGGTAAAAGGGAATATTAATGCATCACAACATAGTAATTTCCGGGGAAGTATTGCTGGTCAGTAATTTTAACTGTTTCATTTTCATTTGGAGCTTGAATAATCCGACCGTCCCCTAGTGAAATAGCGACGTGATATGGTGCATCATCAGAACCATAAAAAACAAGGGCCCCATATGGCGCGTTTAAGACATTATCGTGAATATGTGGTCCTAAAGCTTGTTGTTCATACGTCGTCCGTTGAGGAATACCGTAGCAATATTGAACCAACCCGGAACAATCAAATCCACCTGGCTTATTACCACCCCAAACATAAGGGGTTCCTAAATAAGACATTGCCTTGTTAACAGAATCTTGCAGACTTTGACTGTTCTTGTTGGCTTGATCTTTTTTCTCAGTATTATTAGCAGGTGTTTCATTTTTATCTTTGGTTGGAATTGTCAACTTTTGTCCTGCAAAAATCAACTCTTTATTTTGCAAGTGATTAGCGGTTGCAATATCATCCGCACTAACATTATATTTTTGAGCAATCCCGTTTAAACTATCGCCAGCATTGACCGTAACAGTTGTATCAGCCTTTGCAGTTACAGTGCCCATTGCCATTGCGCCAGCTACTCCTAACGACGATGCAAGAATTTTCTTTGTTGTTGATTTCATTATTTCGTTTATCCCTCTTTATATTAAATATCATTATTTTATTATCAAACTATTAATAAAATAGCAGAAAAATTTAGGTCCTTCAACCACTAATTATTAGTTTAGCGATTGGTCCTATAATATAAATACGTAAAAAATAATTATTTGCACTAAAAAAAGGCCGAAAATTTTCAGCCTTTTAATTTTTAACGAATTTCTGCATCAACCTTATCTTGCAAGTAAGCAGTAACCTTATCAAAAGCCGTGTTTACTTGGTCTTCAGTTAACGTTCCTTTATCATCTTGATAAGTTAAGGTGTAAGCTAATGACTTCTTGCCGGCAGGAAGGTGAGAACCAGCATAAACATCAAATAGGTGAATGTCCTTAAGGTAAGCCCCACCCTTTTGCTTAATTGCCTCTACAATTGTTGCATTTTCAACATCATCATCAACCAAGAGAGCAATATCGCGAGTGATTGAAGGATACTTACTAATAGGTGTATATTCATTTTCAATCTTTGGTGCAGCCAGTAATAATTCTAGATTTAATTCAAATACATATGTTTCTGGAATCTTATATTCCTTAGCAGTTTGTGGATGAACTTGTCCTATGAAACCAACTAATTGGGCATCAACCATAATATCAGCTGTTCGTCCTGGGTGCATTTCTGGACGATCACTAGTTGGCACATAAGTAATCTTCCCAGCAATCCCCATATTCTTAAGGTAACGTTCAACGATCCCCTTTAATTGGAAGAAATCAACCGGTTGATCCTTCTTATTCCAACTATTAGCTACCATTTGGCCAGTAACCGCAGCTGCAAGGTGTTCTTGTTCTACTGGACGTTCATCCCCCATTGGCAGGAATACTCGGCCTTCTTCATATAATGCTACGTTATCAACATTCCGCGCCACGTTATAAGCAATATCATTAAGCAAGCCACTAACAATATTCATCCGGGTAGCTACATGGTCAGAACTCATTGGGAAGTCGAGTTTCATTGGTTCAGCAAGTGGCTTAATTTGGAACTGCTTAGCCTTCTCAACAGTTGTTAAGGAATAACTAATTGCTTGAGTTAAGCCCATTCCTTCGAGATCATGACGACTTGCCCGAATAAACCGTTGCCGTGGAGTAAGTCCTCCCCGGTTACGCGTCATCGTTGGTAAAGTAGATGGTAAGTTATCATAACCGTAAATCCGCGCAATTTCTTCATAAAGATCTGCTGCCAGGCTAATATCCCACCGCCGGGCTGGGGCAATCACTGTTAATTGATCGTCATCATTAACAGTGTAAGCAAATGCCAAGCGATCAAAAATATCAGTAACTTGTTCCATGGTTAATGAAGTTCCGAGAACATGATTAATCTTCGCAAGGGATAGTTTGATTGGGGTATCAACTGCTGGCGCTTCACTACCAGTAACAATTCCAGCAGTAATCGTTCCACCAGCAAGCTCCTTAATCATTTCGGCTGCTTCATTCAATGCCGTTTCGACGGTTGCTGGATTGATTCCACGTTCAAACCGCATTGAGGATTCACTATGAAGATCTAAGCGTCGGGCTTGCTTCCGGACCATTACTGGATCAAAAATGGCTGCTTCAAGGGCAACAGTTGTCGTATCATCGCTTACTGCAGTTCCTTCTCCACCCATCGTTCCCGCAAGAGCAACTGGCTGGTCATCGACAGTTACAACAATATCATTTGCTTTTAAGGTTTGTTCATCCCCGTCTAACGTAACAAAATTTTCACCTTCATTAGCGTGGCGAACTCCAAAGTTTTTACCAGATAATTGATCATAATCATAACTGTGGAGTGGTTGACCATATTTAAGAAGGACATAGTTAGTCACATCCACAACATTATTTACAGGACGAATCCCACTGTTCCATAAGCGAATTTGAAGCCATAATGGACTTTCAGCAATTTTAACGCCTTTGATTACCCGTAATTTATAAGTTGGTGCAATCTTAGTATCATTAATTTTTGCTTGAAGAAGATCCGCGGTCTTTTCAGTACCTTCTTCTTTAATCGTAATTTCCTTAAAATGTGGCTTTAACCCGTAAAAGGCAGCGATATCATTAACATTTCCATAAATACTAAGCATATCTCCACGGTTAGGAGTTACGTCTGTATCGATGATCGTATCGTCCATTCCTAAGTACTTAAATACGGGATCACCATTTTTAGCATCATCTGGTAAGAAGTAGATACCATCTTCGTAATCTTTAGGTGCAATCTTGTCGCTAAAGCCAATTTCTTGAAGAGCACAAAGCATTCCATTTGACTCAACACCGCGGATCTTGCCACGCTTAATCTTTTGGTTATCAGCAATTCGCGCACCGTGAAGGGCAACGATTACCTTTTTACCTTCTTGAACATTAGGAGCACCACAAACAATTTGAATCGGTTCTTCTTCGCCAACATCAACTTGACAAACATGAAGGTGGTCTGAGTCAGGGTGATTTTCACATTTTACTACTTCCCCAACAACAATCTTTTTTAATCCGTCGCTCAGTGAGTAAACGTCATTAATGTCCACAGAGGTACGGGCAATCTTTTCAGCTAAATCTTGAGGGGCAACATCTAAATCAAGGTATTCTTGAAGCCATTGATATGATACTTTCATTTCACATTATCCTTTCTGGTCAAATTGGTTAAGGAAGCGGACATCATTTTGGTAGAAGTTACGAATATCATCAACACCGTACTTCAGCATAGCAAAACGATCTGGTCCAAGTCCAAAGGCAAAACCGCCGTATTCTTCTGGATCAACGCCTGACATCTTAAGCACATTTGGATGAACCATTCCGGCACCAAGAACTTCAATCCAACCAGTTTGTTTACAAATTGCACAACCCTTGCCAAGACAGTTGAAACAAGTAATATCTGCCTCAACTGATGGTTCAGTAAATGGGAAGTAACTTGGTCGCAAGCGAACCTTTAACTTGTCACCGAAAAGGTTTTGAGCAACGGCCTCAAGAGTTCCCTTCAAATCAGCCATGGTAATATTTTTACCAACAACCATCCCTTCAATTTGGTGGAATTGGTGACTGTGAGTTGCATCATCAGTATCACGCCGGTAAACCTTACCTGGTGAAATCATCTTTAGTGGGCCTTGACTAAAATCATGTTTTTCGAGCATCCGTGCTTGCATTGGTGACGTTTGGGTCCGCATCAAAACAGATGGCGTAACATAAAATGTATCTTGCATGTCACGAGCTGGGTGATCCTTTGGCAAGTTTAACTTTTCAAAGTTATAAACTTCTTGTTCAACTTCATCCCCAACTGCTACTTCATACCCCATTGATACAAACAAGTCCACAACTTGGTCAATGATTTGTTGAATAACATGGGGTTGCCCTTGTGCTACTGGTGTTCCAGGAAGAGTAACATCAATTGTTTGGGCTGCTAACTTAGCATTCATGGCGGCCTGTTCTAGCTCAGCACGCTTTTCTTCAATCGCAGCTGATAATTCATCCCGCACCTTGTTAGCAAATTGCCCTACTTTAGGACGTTCTTCAGCACTAAGATCACGCATGCCCCGAAGAACTGAAGTAATCGGTCCCTTCTTTCCCAGCATCTTTACGCGGATTTCATTAATTCGCTTTAAATCCTCTGATTGTTTAATATCTTGCAATCCTTCTTCACGAAGTTCGGCTAATTTCTCTCTTAGTCCCATATTTTCACTCCTTAATTCAAAAAAGCCTCATCCCAATATAGGGACGAGGCTTCGCGGTACCACCCTAGTTTGTAGGAACAAATCCTACACACTCAAATAATCAATAACGGTGATTGGCCGGAATACCATTACGTATCAGCTCCGAAAGTGAAATTCGCCTTAGATCACTGATTGCAATTCTCAGCTCATGGTTGCAACTCTCTAACAGGATCGTCTAGCTACTAGCTCTCATCATCGCTTTTAATTCAATTACATATTCTAGACAATCATCTGTAAGGCGTCAAGCGTTATTTTAAATCCACTTGTCACTCCATGCATGAACAGCTTCCATGACTGGGCGCAATTCTTGACCACGTTCAGTCAAAGAATAATCTACCCGACTAGAACCTTCGTAAGTGTTACGAATAACAATTTGTTCGTCTTCGAGTTCTTTTAATCGTTCACATAAGACTCGATCGCTGCACTTTGCAATGCTACTGGCAATATCCTTAAATCGCATGTTGCCATTTTTAAGTAGTACTTCAATGATTAATCCGTTCCATTTCTTTCCCAAGATCATAAACGTACGTGTAAATTTTGGACAAAGTTTACAGTCTTCATCAAGTGCCTTTTCTGCTACTAATTGTTCCATAATTTAACTCTCCTTCTCCTCTACCAAGTTGTTCGCATCCGACGTTTCTTAATCTTTCGGCGCATCTTTGCACGTAGCGGGCCAAAGAATTCATGCTCTGCTTCGAAATCATCAACTAGCGATACAATTAAACTCTCCGGATAGCGTGGCACTGCCAACGTTGCGCCAAACATATGCTTAAGGATAATATCCTTTTCTTTTTTATTTAACGGGGTTAGCTTTTCAGCATTGCGTAATGCAACTCGGGGATGAATAAATGCATGGGTTCCTAAATTGAACTTAGTCGTCCGCCAATCATAATAAAAGAGATCATGCAAGAGACCTGCCCGCGCAGTACTGCGATAATCAAGATGCATTTTTTTAGCAATTTTGTAGCTATCATACGAAACCGCAATAGAATGTTGCAGGCGGGTAGAGTGATGATGCTGAGTATAGTTCGCTAGCTTTTGGACAGCTGGCTGGGCTAAAAGATCGGCAACGATTGAAACATACTCTTTATCGGTGCGCCATTCATTTTTTGATTTCATGTAATACCCCTTTTCTATATTATTGCAATTATCATACACGATTTTAACGAGAAAATAAATTAATTTAATCTAGATTTTGATTAAGCTGAAACATTAAAATTCCTGCAGAGATAGCGACGTTAAGCGATTCGGCTTCACCACGCATTGGAATATAGAGATTATCAGTTGTTTGTGAAAGAAGATCGTCGCTCATCCCCTGCCCTTCATTACCCATAATTAAAGCAAAAGTATCACCAGGATCAACAGTCCGGAAGTTTTTGGCTTGGGGATTTAATTGTGTTCCATACACCGGAGCATTGATTGATTTAAAATCATCAATCCACTTTCTTAAGTCACCCTCAAACATTTGAAGGTGAAATTGACTTCCTTGCATTGAACGAACAACTTTGGGACCAAATAAGTCTGCTGAGCGTTGTCCAACTACTACTCCAGTAAACCCAGCAGCATCTGCTGTCCGCACCATCGTCCCCACGTTTCCTGGATCTTGAACCCGGTCGAGGAAAAGCCATGCCCCATGCAATGGCCCTGCTGGTAAACGATGAGAATCTGGTAAAGCAACAACCGCGGCAATCCCTTGAGGCGTTACCGTATCAGTAATATGCTTCATGATCTCTTCAGTAACTTCATAGGTTGCATTAGCCATTCCTTCAAGCTCTGGATGGGTAGCTAATTGTTCAGCTGTTCCGACTACTTCTAAGAGCTCGATTCCAGCTTTGGATGCCTCTTGAACTAAGTGCCAGCCGTCTAACAGGTAAGTACCAGTCTGACGCCGTGCTTTTTTGGTTTGCAGCTTCTTCCAATCTTTAACGTGCTGATTATGAATTGATGTTAATTGTTCCATATATTTTGCATGCTCCTTCTTGTTAATTAAATTATACCATGTTCCTGTTGTACAATTGTTATTAACTAATAATAAGTTTTCATTAAGGAGTTTTAATTATGGTTAATTATCATCTTACCATTACTGGACGCGTTCAAGGAGTTGGGTTCCGCTGGGGCGTCTATCAGTTGGCACAACAAGCAGGAATAGAAGGGATCATTATGAATAAGCATGATGGGAGTGTTTATTGCGAATTGCAGGGTCCCATTGAGATTGTTAAACAATTAATCTCTAAAATTAAAGCTGGGCCCACTCCTTATGCTCGAATTACTAAGGTTAAAATCATCGAAGGAAACCTGCAAAACTACCATCATTCATTTCAAATCACGCATTAGTTCGCGATTAGCGGTAGAATTCAATTCCTGAATAGAGTAAAATACGTACTATTAGCGTAATTAATATACAAAGAAATAAGGGAGTTTGATTCATTAATATGAAACGAAAACGAATAACGATCGCTGGGGGTCTTTTTACTCTCCTGTTGCTTCTTAGCGGATGTGTACGGACTACTAAGAGCGGTCGACCATACGGGTTTGTCTATGATTATATGGCTAAACCAATGCAGCACTTGATGGAATGGTTAGCCAGCCACATGGGCAATAACTACGGTTGGGCAATTATTGTCATTGTGGTAGTTGTGCGAACAATTCTTTTACCAGTGATGTTCTCACAAATGAAAAAATCAACTATTATGCAAGAAAAGATGTCCAAGGTTCAACCATTGATTAAAGAACTAACAGAAAAGCAAAAAGCAGCCAAGACTCCTGAAGAACAGGCTGCCGTTAGTCAACAAATGATGGCTCTGTACCGGGATAACAACATTAGCTTAACTGGCGGTATTGGCTGTCTCCCATTGTTAATTCAGCTGCCAATTTTTGCCGCCTTATATGCTGCTATCCGTTATTCTCCAGACCTTTACCATGCAACTTTCTTTGGGATTCCACTTGGTAAGCCAAGTATTATCTTAGCGGTCTTATCTTTTATTGCCTATGCTGCCCAGAGTTACCTTGGGCTTGTCGGTGTTCCTGAAGCTCAGAAGAAGCAAATGAAGGCTGCTATTTGGATGAGTCCTTTCATGACCTTCTTCATTTCTATCACTTCTTCTGCCGGATTAGGTCTTTACTTCTTCATCGGTGGACTATTTGCCATCTTACAAACCTTGATGGTCAATGCTTACCGTCCGCGGATTCGTCGCCAAATTGAAGAAGAAAGCAAGAAGAATCCAATTAAAATGCCAGAAGCACCAGTAATTAACACCCCTAGTTCTTCAACTAAACCGACTGATGCAATTGACCAATTACGTAAAGGCGATGCCAAGCCAAGCGATCAAGCAAACCGTAATCGTCAACGTAATGCTGGTAAACAACAACATCATAAAAAATAATTATCAAAAAGCTGGGAGAAAGCAAAAGTTTTTTCTCAGCTTTGTTTTTTCGGAGGAAGACACATGATTAAACCAATTATTAAAGACCAACAATTACTCGCCCAAAAAGCAACCCCCACAACTAAAGCTGATTTGCCCCTTGCAACCGATCTTAGCGATACGCTTAATGCTCACCAAGCTGAATGTGTTGGAATGGCTGCCAATATGATTGGCGTAAATAAGAATGCAATTATTGCGCGAATCGGGCCCTTTAATGTCGTAATGTTCAATCCACAAATCGTCGCTAAAAGTCAACCTTATCAAACTGCAGAAGGATGCCTTTCATTAAGCGGAACGCGTCCTACTAAACGGTATAAGCAAATTACCGTTAAATTTCGCAATCAGAGCTGGCAAACGCAAACATTAGAACTTACAGATTTTGCTGCTGAGATTGTTCAACATGAAATTGACCATTGTAATGGAATTATAATATAAGCAATGAGAATATTTGCTAAAATATCAATAAATGAAATAAGGAAAGTAGAATCGCCGGGTTCTGCAACAAATTAATTTATGCTTCTCAAACAGGCGTCCAACAGGGAGGATGGGAGCAAGTTTTGTGGAGGTTTTAATATGGATTTACCAATGTCAATTACGAAAGAAGTGCGGCATTATGTTGTTCGTAATGTTGTCGCCACCCTCGGGATGTCAATGTATGTTATTATTGACACCCTTTTTATTTCAATCGCGGCGGGAGCTTTAGGTTTAACTACGCTTAACCTGGTGCTCCCCCTTTTCAACGTTTTTAATGGAACTGGACTATTACTGGGAGTCGGTGGCGCCACAATCTTTTCGTTAAATAAAGTTATGCATCCTGAGAGAATAAAATCATTATTTAGTCAACTGATGATTTTTGCTTTCACTTTCGGTCTTATCCTAGCAATCCTGTTAAACATTTTTGCGACTCCAGTAGTTAATTTTCTTGGGGCAGATGATGCAACTCGTCAGATGGCAATCGTTTATTTACGAATAATTTCATGGAGCGGACCTCTCTACATGGCTAACTACATTGCCATTAATTTCATTCGTAATGATGGCAATCCCACCTTAACCATGAAGGCCACCTTAACTGAAACATTATCTGTCATCCTCATCGACTGGTTCTTTATCTTTGGAATGGGTCTTAAATTGGAAGGAGCAGCATTGGCAGTGTTATTTTCGCCAGCAATTAGCTTGATGGTTTTAAGTTTTCATCGGAAGTTTGCCAGACGACAATTACAATGGCACTGGGTTGTCCCTCACCTAAGAAACATTTGGCGCTCAGCACGTTTAGGGGTTGCTTCAGCATTAAACGAATTAAGTACTGGCGTTAGTATTTATTTCTTTAACCATGTTTTATTGCAGCTAGCTAATAACTATGCTGTTGCCGCATATGGCGTTATTTCCAACATTGCCATCGTTGTGCTAGCAATTGCTAATGGAGTAGCGCTCGGTGTTCAACCGCTTGCTAGTCGGGAATTTGGTAAACACGAATACAAGAATGTATCGATGACATTAAAAAATGGGATGATCATTACCCTCTTTCTAGCAACAATCAGCTTTATTATCCTAATCACCTTTAAGCATCCAATTATTGAAGTTTTTAACACTTCTCATTCTGGTCAACTCCTCGCCTATGCTAGTGTTGGCCTCCCGATTTACTTTACAAGTGTATTCTTCAGCGCGTTAAATCTATTGTTCATCCTTTTCTTAACAGCAATTGGATCAGCGCGGGCATCATTCTCTTTATCGATTCTTCGTGGTTATATTATCCTTCTCCCCGCAATCTTTATTCTGGCAAAAGTTGCCGGAATTAATGGGGTCTGGGCAGCAGTTCCTTTTACTGAATTTGTTATTACTTGCATCGGTGGAATTATCATTTACCAGCGACTTAAAAAATTGAATAAAGACTAGTTTCACCTTATCTTAATAAGATTTGCATAATAAAAGAGGCTATTGAAAGAATTTTTGATTTTTTCAATAGTCTCTTTTATCTACTTTGTAATCTTCTTTGATGCGTGATTGTAGAAAATCCAAGCAACAATCCCAAAGAAGACCGGACCAAATGCCGTCCAGAATGCAGTTTGAAAATCATGCTCAATAATTGGTTGGATGCATGTAAAGATGATTCCTAGGCAAACAATTATCTCAACAAAGACAACTAATACATTTGTCCAAAAATGATTCTTAAATACCACAAAATCATGTGGGATATCCTTCTTTTGAAAGAATGGGAATGCACCAACAAGGAAGATATAAGGGGCACAGGTTGAAACATTAACCATATCTGTCAAGATTTGGTAAAAACTAGCAGCTGCTGAACCTCCAAATGCAACTAAGAAAATAATACACGAAACAAAAATTGCTTGAATCCACATTGCATATGCTGGCATCCCGTGTTTGTTCAATGTCACAATTTTTTTAGGCCATAACTCAGGATTAGCTCCCATGATAAAGGACTTAATCGGGGAGTAAACTAACAGGAACATTGCTCCTAACATCCCCATCAGGCCAGCTAACGCAATCATTCGCGTAAAGAGAACACCAAGAAAAATATTAGTAGCATGACTTAACCCTAGTGACACACCTAGTTGGTATCCTAATTGATTAAAGACAACATAAGTAACATTACCTAAGTTAACGCTTGATTTTGCAATAACATGATTGTAATTAACACTAAAGCCAGTCATTAAAATCATTAGCACATAACTGCCAATCGTTAAGAGCGAACCAATAACTAAGCCTCTTGGAAATGTCTTCGCTGGATTCTTCATACTATCAGTAACTCCACCAAGATTTTCCATTCCACCATATGCAAAGATTGCGTAAACAACGAATGAAATAATCGCAATTGGCGTCTTAAAAGCAGGATTAGGCGACTCAATAAAACTGCTAATACCATGAATAGGCTGGGCAGTAACCCCCTTGTTAGCAATAATCGTCACTAAACTTGCAATAATAAAAATTGCATTCATTCCAATCATAAACGCTCCACCAAATGAGCTGATTTTCGTAATCCCATTAATCCCCTGGGAACTCAGTAAGGTTACAAGTAAGACAAAAAGAATTGCCAAGATACCAATTAACTGATTAGAATTAAAGATCCAAAAATGCCATTGTTGGGTAGTATCATGGCCAAATAATAGTGCCGACAATGTTATCCAAAGTCGAGAAGCACTTGATACTAGCCACAGAACCCAACTCGCTAACCAAATAAAGGTTCCGATAAAGGCCAGCCGTTCCCCTATCGAACCAGCTAACCAGGAATAGATCCCCCCTTTGGCGTCTTTAAACGCCGAACCATATTCAGCCATCATCAAACAACAGGGGAAGAAGAAACAAACTCCAGCAAGGATGTACCAAAACATCCCCGCATATGCCATTTGATCATAAGCTATTGAAACATTACCAAACCCATATATTGTCGAAATAATCATTAACACCAATGTTGGCGTTGTGATTAATTTTTTCTGCTCTTTCGCAGCCACTCCTATTCAACTCCTCAATAAAAATCCTCATATTTTAGTATCCGTTTTCATTATACCGCCCTTAGTTGAAAACATCGCTTATTTTGTCGGCCATTGGGAAAACAATTGAATAAAAATGTTTTGTAATAAAAAAGTGAGGATAGGAGCAAAAGTTTCTCATCCTGCTTCTATTCTCACATCTTAAATATTTATTTTTTTGTCTCTGGGTCTTCAATAATCGGTAAAATAATTCTAAACAATGATCCAGCACCGACTGAACTTTCTAGGGTAATTGAACCGTGATAACCTTCAATTAGTCGTTTGGCAATTGAAAGACCTAATCCATTACCGCCTTTCTTACGACTACGAGCCTTATCTACTCGATAGAAGCGATCAAAGACTCGTTTTACATTTTCCGGTGAGATCCCTTCACCAAAGTCTTGAATACCAATCTCAACAGTATTCATTCCCCGTGAAAGAATAATATGGATCTCTTTATGATCATCAGTGGAATATTTGACGGCATTGTCACATAAAATCACAAGGACCTGTTCAAGATGATCGCGATAAATATCAACCATGATTGGTTCTTTCAGATCGTCGTCCAAACGGAAAGTAAAGTCTGGGTATAGCATCTTAAAGTTATTGTAGACCTGGTGAACCACATCATTAACAATCGTATGCTGGTTGCGGAAATTAATCTCTACTTGCTCTGCTCGGCTCAAATCAAGCATTTCTTGAACCAAGTTTTTCATCCGGCGCGTCTCAATTAAGGTGGCTTTAATTGAGTCATCCAGCACTTTTGGATCATCCTTGCCCCATCGTTGAAGCATTTCTAAGTGTCCTTGAATAATCGCAACAGGTGTTCGTAGTTCATGACTAACATCACTGACAAATTGTGACTGCTGGTCGATATACCGCTGCATTCGATCAAGCATTTCATTAAACATTGTTATCAATTCTGCTAGTTCATCGTTACGATTGGTAGCCGGTACCCGGACATCTTTAGTAGGATCTGCACTAATCTCCTTAACTGTGTCATGAATTCCATCCAATGGTCGAAGGAGAAAGAGGGAAAGAAAGTATCCCAATAGCCCACTCGCAATCACAACCAGGCAGAGCGCCAAGACACATACCAATGCCAACTGATGATAACTTTGCATATAAGCGTCAAGGTTATTTTCAACTTGTAAGTACCCAATCAACTGCCGATTATTCTGACCATAAATTGGCATCTGCCCGACCAACACATCATGATCAGGCCCAGCAGCAATATGAATATTGCGATTAGTCGTAAACTGTGGCTTTTTAATATAACGACCTGTACTCAAAATATTCTTTCCATCAGGATTATAAATGTTAATAACCAAGTGTCCATCACTTAACTCTTTAATTACCGGTCGTTTATATTCCTCTCCAGAAATAATATTCGACCGGTTTCTGTCTGGATCAATAAGGTGACTAACATTCTTTTTAGTTAAGGGCTTATCAACAGTACTTAATTGTGTACTAATATTGGTCATCCCTTGATTCAATAATTGTCTTTCTTGATGAAATAAATTTTGCGTAAACGCGCTAAACAATGCCATCGCAACGATACAAAAGATGATTAATGACCCTAATGCCGTTCCAGCTGCCCACTTAATTTTTAGTGAAACAAACCGTCTTTCATCTTTTTGCTTCATAATTGATCATTCCTAGGAGCGAATCACATATCCAGTACCACGAACCGTTTGGATGTAGCTCTTTTCACCAGGACGGTCGATCTTATTCCGCAAGTACCGAATATAAACATCAACAACATTGGTTTCAACCTTGGAATCATAACCCCATACCTTACTCAAAAGGTCTTTTCGTGACATAACAACATTGATATTTTCCATTAAGATCAACAGTAATTCGTATTCCCGCTTGGTAAGGTTAATTACTTCATCGCCGCGACGAACAACCCGGTTCTCTTTTTCAATGGTAAGATCCTTGTAATTGACCGTTGTTTGATGTTCCTTATTATTACCATCTTCAATACTGATTCGCCGCAATAACGCCCGGACCCGTGCAAGGAGTTCTTCAATCGCAAACGGCTTAACAATATAATCATCTGCCCCGTGATCTAATCCAGAGACACGGTCAATAACAGAATCACGAGCAGTCATGATAATAATCGGTGTATCTTTTAATTCACGAACTCGCCGTGCCACTTCAATCCCATTTAACTCTGGGAGCATCAGGTCTAGCAAAATCACGTCAAAGTCTTGATTTAAAGCTGCTTCTAGTCCGGCACGACCATCAAGTTCAACATCTGTATCGTAGCCTTCATGCTTTAATTCAAGTTCTACAAAATTTGCTAAATTTTCCTCATCCTCAATAATTAAAATTCGACTCATTAATAACTCACCTACTATAATAATCTTTTTTTACTTGTTATACGTATTAATAAAACACAATAATTTTATCACAATTTTTTAATAAACCCCAGTATTCTCTATACTAAAAATCTCGATTTATCAAGGAATTAGATTATATCATTTTTTACTTATAGATTCTTAGAAAATTTTAAAATAAAAAAACTATCCTAGGTCCGGCGCCTAAAGGATAGCTTTTATATTAATTAGTTATTAGTGTTAACAACTTGCTTGCCGTCGTAGTAACCACAACTTGGGCATACCATGTGGGACTTGCGAAGTTCACCACAGTTTGGGCAAGGAGTAAGGCCAGGTACATTTAACTTGATGTGACCCCGACGCATACGCTTCTTAGTCTTTGAAGTCTTCCGTGCTGGAACAGCCATGTTTGACACCTCCTAAGAAATTAGAATTATCCACAAATGGTTTTTAACCGTCCGCTATTTTTTGTTATCCTGATCAGGAAAAAGGTTTTGCAACTTAGCGAGACGTGGATCAACTTTGTCATCTTTCTGCTGCTGGGCCTTGTAGTCATCTTCAGAGATAACACTCCAACCTTTTCCATTTGGCATTGGTTTGCCAGATTTTTCTTCGGCAGAAAGAACCCGTAGTGGTACCTGTTCAACGATATTTTCCGCTAATGCAGTATCAAAATCAATTGAATCACCCTTTTTAATAAGGAAAACAACCTCATCTTCATCCTCATAGCGGGCAAAGTGTGAACGATCATCGATATACGTCTCGGAGAACGTAAAATCGAGTGGTAATTGAACGGGTGTTAACGAGCGACTAGATGGAACGGTTAACGTCGTCGTAACGTGAGCGCTAATCGTTGCATCACCATCGTCATAAGTAACGTAACCATCAACTTTAACTGGTTGAACAGCTAAAATAATATCTGGAAACAGCTTCGTTAATGATGCGTTCAGATCAAAAGTACTTTGAATATGAAGTGGTTCATCTTGGTAACGATGTAATTCAGCTAACGACCATTTCAACGTACTAACCTCCTAATGCAACATGTGCAATTATACTAGTCCCCTTATACGTTGTCAATGTTTTTTCCTTGACAACCTTTTAGAGAACCAAATCTACTTAGAATATTTTACCAAACTTTATCAAAGACGTTAATTAATAATTATCGGTGGGTGCTTCAAATCCTGCTCAATTGGCGTAAATAGTTGATATAGCTTCCCGGCACGATAATCAAGGTTAAGCAACTGATCACGCATTTCCTGATCTACTTTTGTAATCAGCGGAAGATCAAGCTGTTTTTTCACCTGATGAAGGTATTCACGTCCTTGTTTATTAAAGGCCAAGACATGAAGATAAGGATGTTTACTATGTTCATCTACTTCTTCTTGGGTAATTTGTAAGATAGTGTATAAACAAACCCGCAATAAGTGAGCATACGTATACCGTTTTGTCTTGGTGAATTTCATAAATGAATTAAAGTCAAGACTCCGCTGGGCAGCTTCCTTCATTCGATACTCTAGTCCCTCTGCCATTAAATAAGTTGACTGAAGGGTTGAAATAGGTGCTTGAATAAGCTGATTACGTAATAAAGGATAAAGTTCTGTCCATGAAGGAATACTCTTTATTGTCGCCAATATATCTCCCATCACCTGGGGAACAGCTTGCCGGTAATCGCCTTTTTCACTGATTGCCTGACGGATTGCACTCGCACTCGCAATTTTGCCTTTGATTTGCTGGTCGTGATAGTTACTCCCCTGTCGCTTGATAGGTAGCAATTTAAAATGATACTCCTGGTTAATTTTAGCTTTGGTATAAGCAAAAGCTAAAATATCATTGGGATCAATCAAGGTAACACCAGTTTGTTCCTTCAATTGTTGGTTAAATTGGGTGGCATAAGTTGCATTATACTTATTAAAACTTTCCTGGTTAAAGGCTTCTTCAGCCTTCACTAAACGCGCGAAATTCCATTCTGGATGCTCGCTCCCAAAGACAATCGAATCAACCCCAAGAGCATTTAAGAGGCTCAGGGCTCCTCCTGCAAACCGGTGTGCTGGTTGGACGGCGTAAAAAACCGGTAGTTCAATCACAAGGTCAACGCCATTCATCACTGCTGTCCTGGCTCGTGACCACTTATCAACGATTGTCGGTTCACCACGCTGGGTAAAATTACCACTCATTACCGCTACCGTTACATCTGCCCCGGAAATCTTTTTGGCTTGCTGAAGATGGTAGCGATGCCCATTGTGAAATGGATTATATTCAACAACCATCCCTACTGCTTTCATGTGAACTCTCCTTATTTATGACACTTAAAGAACCATCGTGTTGGTTTTTCTTCTTTGATAGAAGTCGAAAAATTTGATCCCACTTCAACAGAATTAAAACCAGCTTGAGATAACATCTGCTTTAATAAAGGCAATTCATAAGCACGTTCATAATGAGTTTCTCCAACACGATCATAACGTCCATCATTATCTCGAGTGAAAAAAGCTAATTCATGAATTACGCCATGCTCAACATCATCATCTTTGAAAGACTGCCACATGAAAGCTCGCTGATGATCCTCATCCTCATAGTTGAACATATACCCCGGATAAATGACATCAGTTTGATAAGGAGAAATGACATCAAATAAAAAGACACCATTATCTTTCAAATGATCAGCAATTTCATTGAAGGTCTTTTGCACGGCCGCTGCATCGTCTAAATAACAAAAAGAGTCCGCATAACAAGTGATCGCATCATACTGCGGTAAAGCACCGAGGTCCCGCATATCGGCTTGCAAGAGATTCATATTAACTCCTGCTTCCGTGGCATGTTGATCGGCAATACTGAGCATCTCAGCAGAAAAGTCAGCAACCGTTACATCAAATCCACGAGCAGCCAGCATTACTCCTAATCGTCCACTACCGCCAGCTAAATCTAAAATGCTCTTAGTATTAGCAGGAAGGTTTTTAATTGTGAATTTTTCCCACTTCTGGTACATTTCAGGATCAAAAAGCTGGTCATATAACTGGGCAAAACTTTGATAAATCATTAATCATTAATCCAGTCGTTAATATTGACAAGAGGTGCATCGGCCCATAATTTTTCAAGGTTATAGAATTGACGAGTTTCTTCACGGAAAACATGGACAACCACGTCACCAAGGTCAACCAATACCCATTGAGCATGATTTTTACCTTCAACGCTACCTATCTTGACATTTTCTTCATGCGCTTTTTCAACAATGGCATTGGTGATCGCCTGTACTTGACGGTCTGAGCCTCCCGTCATAATAACGAAATAATCAGCCATTGGACTAATCTCATCAACTTTAAGAGCGACGATATCTTCTGCGCGCCGACCATCGGCAGCCTTGACAACCATTTCTAATAATTGTTTACTATCCATTAATCTATCTCTCCTTCATATTGCGGAACCCATGCATTATAGGTATCTATTGTCTTTGGATATACCGGCTTTCCATTTTCAATCAAATAAGCCAGCGTATGTTTTGTTTGGTAAGCAACTCCTGCTTGGAGGTTTGCTGCTGTAATTACTCGTGCCTTTTTTACGCCGGCAAAGTCACGACCCGGCTCAATATAGTCAGCCATGTAAATAACCTGCTCGAGCTTCGTCATTACTGGCGCTCCAGTAGTATGGTGGCGAACCGCATTTAGGATATCTTCATCCCAAATCCCTAATTCATCCTTAATTAGCTCTGCGCCAACCACTCCATGCCAAATTGCATTACCATAATCTAAGAGTAGCGGATTAAGCCCTTTTTTCTTAATTTCGGCAATAAAATCTTCGTCAGGACGCTGTTTAGCATAATCATGACACAGGCCAGCGATACTTGCTTTTTCAACATCAACACCGTATTGAGCAGCTAACTCAATCGCTGTTTTTTCAACACGTAATACATGCTGAAATCGTTTATTCTTTAACGCCTTTTTGAGACGGTCGATAAGTTCAGACCGTGTCATTGGGATATAATTTTTATTATAAACTAATTCTTCATTCACGATATAATTGATGCTCCTCAATAAACTTGCTTACGGCATCTGGGACCATATACTTGATTGATTGGCCACGTTGCACCCGTTGTCGAATATCGGTTGAACTAAAATCAACTGTTGGGACATCTACCCAAATCACTGGATATCGTGTCTCATTCTTCGCTCCTTGACGGTGAACACCGACAAAATGGAAATGGGGCAAGCGGATTAAATCATTAATTCGATACCACTTGTCAAGGTAATCGACCATATCCCCACCAATAATAAAGTAATAATCCACATCAGGGTGCTTATCTAACAAATACTTAATAGTATCGTAAGTATAGCTGACTCCTCCCCGCTCTAACTCGGCATACTCAATCCCTAAAAAGGGGTTATCAGCAACTGCTAATTCGAGCATCTGTAACCGCAATTGCGGATCAAGCGAATCTTTATGATCAACATGGGGAGGTTTAGCATCTGGTAAAAAATCAACTCGATCAAGACAAAGGGCATGACCAACCTGATCCGCCATAAATAGGTGAGCATTGTGAATAGGATTAAATGTTCCCCCATAGAGGCCGATTCGCTTACGGTGTCCCCTAACTTTAGTCTCCGGTTGCGCCTGGGTTTGCACCTTGTCTACTACACTACAGCTTTGCAAAACCGTCACTCCTACTTTTACTTAGATTTCAGCTACTCGTGATGATAATTCACGGGCATCCTTATTTGCTGAAACTTTAAATAAAACTAATACCCGACCAATAACTTGAACTACCTGAATAGAAGTTTTTTCTTCAATTAATTCGCGAACTTCATCAGTTGTAACATCTGAGTTTTGCAAAATGCTAACCTTAATTAATTCTCGACGGTCAAGTGCGCCGTCTAATTGAGCAAGCCAATTGTCCGTCAGACCATCTTTACCCACAGAAAATAGTGGTTGAAGGTGGTTTGCTTGTGCTCGTAAAAATCGTTTTTGTTTTCCTCTTAATTGCATAAGTCTTTCCTTTCAAATACTAATTAAATCATTGCGCGCCGTACAAGAGCCCCGACACCCTTCGGAACCCATGCAGCAACAGTCGTTTTTGCAGGAACAGTAATCCATCCTAGACCTTCAAAGACAATATCGCTCTTTTCGGTAATGTGGAACTCATAACGTTCTAATGGTGGGAACCCATCCTTTTCATCGCTAGTCGGTGGGGTAAGCAAATCTCCTAAGTGTTTAGCATAGAAATTATCAGCATTGCTTAGCTTTGTACGGTGAATTGGTAAATTATTATCAAAGTAAGCAACCATTCCCGCACGTTCACCATGAAGATAATCAAATCGCGCAACGCCGCCTAAAAATAATGTTTGACCATCATTTAATTGGTAAGTCTTTGGTTTAATCTCTTTTTGAGGCGCCACAATCTTCAAGTCTTTTGGCGATAAGACATGGGCCATTTGTTCTTGATGGATAATTCCAGGAGTATCAACTAAAACATGCCCATCATCAAGCGGAATTTCAATCTTATCAAGAGTAGTTCCTGGGAAGCGTGAAGTAGTGATCAATTCTTTTACTCCCGTTCGTTGCTTGATAATTTGGTTTATTAACGTTGATTTTCCAACATTTGTAACACCTACAACATAAACATCTCGATTGTGCCGGTATTTTTCAATCACATCAAGCAAGTGGTCAATCTGATGGTTCTTTTTAGCTGAAACAAGAACCGTATCAATTGGACGCAATCCGGCAATATTTGCCTGTTGACGAATCCAGTCAGTTAACTTGGGCCGCCGTAGAGAACGTGGCAACAAGTCTTCCTTATTTCCAACTAATAATACTGGATTATCGCCAACAAAACGGTGTAAGCCCGGAATTAGACTTCCATTAAAGTCAAAAACATCAACAACATACACAATTAAAGCATTGGCATCCCGAATCTGATTTAATAGGCGCAAAAAGTCATCATCCGTTAATGATACCGGAGCAATTTCATTGTAGTGCCGCAAACGGAAACAACGCTGACAGTATAATTCTCCTGTCTCCTTACCCTTCTCAAGGGCTGACTTAGGCGTATAACCCAAGCCATTAGGATCTTCCGTTTGGATAATACTCCCACAACCTATACAACGTAATTCTTCAGTTTGTTGTTCTTGTTCAGTCATTCAAATCCTCCTGCCATTTTAAATCTGGATATTTTTTGTTTAAGCTCTTCCAAACACGGCGTTCAAAGAAGCGGTTAATACGGGTATCCCACTTATCTGTATTTAATAGTGGACGTACTAAAATGCTTCGAATGCCCGCTTGGTTAGCCGCAGCAACATCAGTCAATAACTGGTCACCAACCATAACCACTTCATCTTTTGCTAAATTAAGTTTTTTCCGTGCACGATCAATCCCAAAACTTAAGGGCTTTAATGATCGCGAAACAAATGGAAGGTCAAGGCTATCAACAGCTTTCCCAACTCGTTCCTTACTATTATTAGAAATAACAATTAGCGGAATATGGGCTTCTCGTAAAGAATCCATCCATTCCTTTAATTCTGGAGTTCCATCTGGATTGTTCCAAGCAATCAAGGTATTATCCAGGTCACTAAAAACAGCTCGCACTCCCTGCTCTTTTAATTGGGCAGGAGAAACAGAATATATTGTATTAACCATCCATGTTGGTTTAAATATCTCTAACAAAGTCGCACCTCATCAAATTTAATATTCCAATCGGTTAACCCGATTAAATGTTCTAGTATTTAATTATATCGTGTGCTTTACTCGGAAAGCAACTAATTAAAAAGGCTCTACAATTTTAAGTACTGATGGATTTAACATCAGTGCTTTATTTGTTTAAAATTTAAAATAAAAAAGCGAAAGATGGTTGGACCCCGTCTTCGTTAAGAAAGGACCATCTTTCATGAACAATTCTATCAGAACTATCTTAGGAATTAAAGATCCCTATCTCAAACTAGATGAAAAGAACTTTGATAATCCAATTGAAGATCAACCTAATCAAATCATTGTCCATCTTATCCAAACTTATCCTATGCATTGCCCACGATGTGGACATTTAATGTGTAAGAATGGCTATAAAACAGTTAATTGCTTGGGACCAGAACTTCACTTTAAACCAACAATCTGGTCGATTAAAAAGCAAAAATATATCTGTAAAGCTTCCTCTTCTTGTCCTGAAGTAATTACTAAATTAGCGGCTGTTAGAGATATTAATTATCATGATCATATCTCTTTGGCGATAAAACAACGAGCCATGATGCTTCTGACGAAAAATGAATCACAAAGTGATTTAGCCAAAGAACTAAATGTCTCGAACTGGACAATTAGACGAGTCATTACAAACCTTGATCAATTCTTCAAACCTAACTATCATTGGTTGCCTCGCCATATTGCTTTTGATGATTTTAAATCTGGTCGCTTTGCGCCCAGTGGAATGAGTATGATTCTAATGAACATTGAAAATAAACGGACACTTGACATTATCCTGTCACGAAAAAATAGTTATTTGCGGAACTACTTTCTTCGATATGACCGTTCAGCACGCCTAGCAGTTCAAACAGTAACAGTTGACTTATACACTCCATATCGTCACTTAATTCATGAACTCTTCCCTCACGCTATAATTATCGCTGATCATTTTCACATCGTTGCTCAAGCGTATCGTGCATTAAATAAAATCAGGATTCAAGTAATGAATCGTGCTGGTGCTGCCACTCATGAGTGGCGTGCACTTAAGCATTTTTGGAAATTACTCTTAACACCTGCTAATGAGCTTAAATATAATAATTATTGGTCAAGACGTAACTTTAGTTACGCTCAATTAACCGATGTTGAAGTTATTCACCGTCTCCTAAGTTTTGATAATGAGTTAAAAAAAGCTTATGAATACTATCAAGACTTAATTATGGCGATTGCTCATCGTAGGAAGGAAGAATTAAAAAACTTACTCGTAATTAAATGGACACACCTTCCGCAAGCACTACAGAAAGTTCAGCGTACCCTTCGTAGTCATAAACAAGAAATCTATAATAGTTTCAAATATGACACCTATACAAACGGTCCTGTTGAAGGAACCAATAATAAAATTAAAGTTATTAAACGAACTGCTTATGGCTTTCGTAATTTCTTTAATTTCCGGATTAGAATTCTTCTTGCATTACCAAATACCTATATCGCAATAAATTGGCGAAATAAACAAACAGCTCATGCCAAAGTCCAGGCACAAGCTGCTTAGTAAAATTATTTTATTTTCTCATCAGTACTTCTTGACAAAGAGCC
>NZ_JAJGUI010000094.1:0-74985 GCF_020784875.1 Limosilactobacillus reuteri subsp. simiae
GGTCACAGAATTGGGAATATAACGCTAATGACGACTACTACATTGATCATCAAGGAGTTCGTTTTAGTTTTTATCGCTATAGTAAATCCACTGATAAGTATGGCTTTAAGCGTGACTTCAAAATCTATCGTGCTGATAAACATCAACTATCAGTTAAATTAGATGAACTAGCGAAGACACCAGGTGGTCGTCAACGCTATATGAAGGTTAACCCAACCTGGAATTATTATAAAGCTAAAGTTAAAGATGCCCTCTCAAGTGACGAAGGCAAGGCAATTTATCGTCGACGGAAGTTCGACGTTGAGCCAGTCTTTGGTCACATGAAGAGGGATTTTGGCATACGCCGAACTCATCTCCGTGGACAACGAGCTGTGGAAAATGATATCGGGCTAGCCTTGATGGCATTAAATCTAACAAAATTTGGACAATCAATTAGTCGATTGGAGACTAATTTCATAAATAATTTAAAATCCGGACTACGATTTTTGAATCGATCAAAAATCATAGTCCGGATTTTACTGTTAGAGAACCAAAAATTAATAGTTAATTCCCAGCCTCTCTTTTTGTATCTCATGCCCCTTTGCTCTGCTGAGAATACTGTAACATAAATAACTGAAACAAAAGTGAAGGATCGCGTTGTGTCGTTTTTAACGATTGTTCAATACGAATTAATCCCAAATAGGCATTTTCTAACGCCTGCATTGAGAAATCACGCGCAGTTTTTAATCCCAATTTAATCCGATAAGGATGGACATTAAGCTGACTCGCTAGACTCCCTTGCGTAAGACCGCGTTTACTTAATACTTTTATTTGAATCAACAGCCGAAACTGTCCTACTAGCACTGCATTAATCCTTAACGGCGGTTGCTGGCCCGCTAATAGCTGTTGATAGAGATCTAAGGCCTTTATTTGATTATGCTTAAGAACCGCAGTGACTAAATCAAATACATTTTCATCTAATGATTGCGGAACTAGAGCGGCTACCATGTTTTGATCAATCTTTTTTTCATGATAAGCCAAAATCTTCAATTTAGTTAAGCTTGCATCCATCATCCCATAATCCGCATTAGTCCGTTGAACCAACTCATCCAAAGCAGCTTCTGATAATTCAAAACCAGCAGTTGATAATTGAGTTCTCACTCTTTGACGAGCTGCTCGTTCATCAAGTGGACTAGCATCAACTAAAACTGCTGTCTTCTTTAATTGCTTTACAATCCCTTTTCGTCCATCAAGCTTTTCATAAGGAGCCGCAAAAACTAAAATTGTAGACGGTTCAGGGTGTTCAAGATACTTTTTTAAGCTATCCAAATCATGTTCAACTTTCGAATGTCTTTTCTCACCAGTTAAGAAGAACGGTTTATTGATAATAACTAATCGTCGTTCACCAAAAAATGGAGTCGCCATCGCATCATCCAAGGCAACTGCCAATGGCGTGGCTTCCATATCATATCGACCAACATTCATGACCTGTTCATTCTCTGGAATAAGGCTTGTAAAAGCATCAATTGCCTGCTGTTGAAGAACCTGTTGTTTCCCTAAAATCAAATATACCATTGCTGGGGTTTTAGTTTTTAATTGTGTAGATAATTGGGCAATGTCCAACTTGTCTCATCTCCCCTCAATGTTGTTTTTATTTTTCCATTTTGACCACGGTATACATATTGTATCATTCCAAATTGCTGCGTTGATAAGTAATTAATATTTAATCTTTGAAAATTTTTTATTGTTATTTCATCAGGATGGTGATACCTATTAAATCGTCCAGCTGAAATTATCGCATACTTAGGAGCAACTGTCTGCAAAAATGAATAACTACTAGCAGTTTTACTGCCATGATGCCCAGCTTTTAAGATATCTGACTTTAGTTGCGGATACTTTTGAATAACTTTTTCTTCATTTTTCTGGTCCAAATCCCCAGTAAAAAGGAATCTTTTCCCACCAAATTTCCCAGCTAATACTAAAGAATCTTCATTTTTACCTTCACCCGGAACAAAAGGATGTAGAATTTGCAATGGAAATGATGACAACTTAACATTATCAGTCACCGGAATTATCACTGGCGATGACTTTTCAGCAGTCCTTACTTTATTAAGAAGTGCTGGTTGTCTTTCCATCCCCGCTGGGACAATCAGTCTTTTCACTGCTATATTATCCAAAATCGTTGTTAAATAGCCGATATGATCTGCATCATGGTGAGTTAAACAAATATTATCGATTTGCCTGATGCCTTTACTTTTCAAATAATTAATGGTTATTCGTTGAGCATCATCTTGAGAATGCTTTGAAGTCGCCCAATCCGGCTTTTTAAAATTTAATTTGCCTCCTGTATCAATCATTGTTACCCGTCGATTAAAAGGTTCTCTAATAATTATCGAGTCCCCCTGTCCAATATCAACAAAGGTAACTTCGCCATTAAGCGGAAAATGAATTATCCCTCCAGTAATTACATACAATAAGGCTAATATTTTCCATGATTTTAAAGATGTATCTTGAGAAACAACAAATAAAGATGCCGCAAATAATAGAAGGGCCAAAATTAACGGTGGCTTCCCAAAATGAATCATTCCTGGAAAATCAGATAACCAATTTAAAATATATTGAAAGCATTTTAAACCAGCATTAATTAGATACGTGAGTGGTTCAAAAAGCTTAAAACTAAGTGCCCCAACCAAGACCGCTGGAAAAACAACTGTAGAAAATAGCGGAATTATTAAATAACTAACCCCAAAACTTAGAAGATGAACCTCATATACATAACTCAATAACGAAGGCAAACTAATTAAATTTAATAATAAAGACTGCTTAAAACCACGTACTGATTCTGGAAGAACTTGAAGAATAAAAGAAAGCAAATAGCTTAATTGACCGCCTAATGTAAGCAATAGCAACGGATCAATAACCAATCCAATTAATAAGCTCAGCGCCCACCCATCAAGACGGTCCAAATTTAAATATCGATGAAGAAGGCCAAGTTCAGCCATAATGGTTGCTCTTATCAAGCTTGTTGCTCCACCACCAATGAGAAGATAAAACGGCAAAATAATAATTAAGAATAAATCAATCGATTCTTTACGCCACCATAAATGAACCAATAGTCGCCGTAATAAATCAGTGAAAAGTACGATATGCATTCCTGAAATGCAAAAAAGGTGAAGCAGGCCAAGCCTTTTGATACTTACCATTAATTCAGCCGAATCCTCATTACTGCTGCCAATTATTAATTGTTGGCAATACGCACTAAGAGGAGGCGGTAAAGTTTCAAAGTAGAGGCTGAGTCGTTTTCTTAATGTATGACACCAGCCAACTATCCCTCTTTTTTGCCTAACCATTTGCTCTACCCGGTTAATTTGAACTTGATTACAGATCCGACGATGATGGTTATAAGTTAAGTTATCAAATTGATTTTCATTTGTACGAGGAATAATCGGTTTTAACTGCCCATTAATAAGCCATATCGAGGGTGTTGTAAGCTTATCAATATTTTTTAGCATCTGGGGTGACTTAAACGACATCGTTATTGCTTCGCGTTGTCCAGTTTGAATGTCGATCGCAGTCCCTGTCATAAAATTTCCATTGAATTTTAATTCATCAGGGTAAACTAATATTCTTTGGGTAACTTCCATTTGCTTATCTGCCGTAATAGTTGCCCAATTTTTTTGTAAACTGTAACACAAAATCGCCATTAATAAACATGTCAGCACTCCAATCCCAAGTACTATTGGCCTTTTTAATACAGCAATTCGGTAAAATATAACAATTAAAAGAAAAATTAACCAATATGAACTAAAGAAACTAACCGCTACTAAACTTGCAATTAGCGCAGAAAAAAGCCAAAAGTGTTGAATAATCTATTTTTGATCTGGGTTGATATACTGGTCCAGATCGACCTCTTCTAAAATATCACTATCTAATTTAATCTGATGAAGCGCAACATTTTTTAGTTTAAGTAATTTCATTGCATAATCATCATTGTGATAATTACGAATATAATTTATCTCCTTAATTCCAGTCTGCAATAAACTTTTGGTACATTGTAAACAAGGAAAATCTGTTACATAAATACTTGCCCCATCAGCAGAAATACCAAACTTAGCACACTGCAACAGAGCATTCATTTCTGCATGAATAGTTCGTACACAATGTCCATCACGTAAATAGCAGCCTTCATCAATACAATGTGCATCGCCAGCGACTGAGCCATTGTACCCACCAGCAATTATCCGCTTATCACGAACTAAAACTGCACCTACTGAAAGGCGGTTGCAGGTACTTCGCGACGCCAATAAAGCTGCTTGAATCATAAAATACTGGTCCCAATCAATTCTCGGTTTCATATTATTTCACTCCTCTATATTTGAAATATAGTATAACAAATATCTTCATCAAAAAAATAAAAACTAGATAGATAGGTGATCTTTTAGTTTAGCAACAGTTTTTTCGCCAAAGCCATTTATTTCTTTAAGTTCGTCAATACTCTTAAACTGACCGTGTTCTTGTCGGTATTGTAATATCAAGTCTGCTTTTTTATCGCCAATTCCCGTTATTTGACATAGTTGTTCTTTGGTTGCCGTATTTAGATTTATCTTTGCAGAATTATCGTTGCCATTTTCATTATTAGCTGCTGATGGTTCTGTACTGCTGGAAGCTACCGGCGTTTCGCCTTGAAGCGGAATATAGATCATTTGCTGATCTGTTAATTGTTTAGCAAGATTCACTTGACGCAAATCTGCATTGGGTAGTGGTCCACCTGCCGCCTTCAAGGCTTCGTTCACACGATCATCTGCTTTCAACTCATAAACTCCGGGCATTTTTACGGCACCCTTTATATCAATGGCAACGGTCCCTTTCATCGTAGTGGTAGAAGTTAAACTGCTTCCCGTTTCGCTACTTGTTAAAACAGCATTAGTATTTGAAATTAAAGCATCGTTATTGTTTTTATTAAGTATCCAATATCCCCCAACCACTGCAGCAATCACTATCATCAGCACTTGTACTCGATATTTTATCCATAATTCTGATAATTGCTGCATGTTTCTCACCTCCCTATAAATATAAATACGTAAAAAAATCAATTTTGCATTAAAAAAAGGGACTGTGACATAAGTTAAGTTACTTTCATAAAAAGCAAATACGCAGTACAACAATGGCCTCCAACGTCCGGCAAAAAAGCCGAACGTTGGAGGCCTATTGTTGCTTGCGGGGGCTCGAAAACGAAGTCACAAGTGACTTCTGTCTCGCTCCCTTTTTAATTTACTTATGCGTTTGTAAATATTTCACCGCGTCATCAAAGGAAGTGACTGGGACAACCTTCATTCCCGGTGCATATTTTTTAGCTGCTTTTTTAGCCATTTGATAATTAGTCAGATGACCTTCTTCATACTTAAGAATCTCTTTCGTTGGTTTTATATAAGGGGCAAAGAAAATAGTGGCTCCTGCACGGTGCGCGGCGATTACTTTCTTGTCAATTCCACCAATTTCTCCAACGGTCCCGTCTGAATTTATCGTTCCAGTTCCGGCAATTTTACGTCCCCGTTGCAAATCTTTTCCACTAATTTGTTGATATATTTGTAAACTGAACATTAAGCCGCCGGATGGTCCACCGTATTGACCAGCATCAACCTTTACTGGGACCTTAGTCTTAACTTGCATATTGTTAGTAAGGATGATCCCAATTCCCGGCTTATTAGTATTAGCAATTTTAACAAGCGGATGAGTTACAGTTTTAGTTTTCCCATCTCGAGTATAAGTAACCGCTAACGGAGTGCCAACTTTTTTAGCACCAATATATTTTTGAAAGCCTTGAGCGGTATTAAAGTGATGACCATCTACTTTTGTAATTGTGTCTCCAACATGAATATCATGTTTAAATTTAGAATTAGGCTGAACTTGCAATACATAAATTCCTAGATAGCGTCGCGTCACTTTTTGGTGAGCGGCATTGTAAGCAACTGCAATCGCCTCGTTAATTGAGCTATCCATATAAAATTTTTGGACACGGTCATACGTTGCACTATTTTGACCGCCAGTTACATCCTCTGCACTCTCGATTGACATATAGGGCATCATTTTGGCATATAAATATGTTGCAGGATGGGCGCGTTGAATCGCCACCGATGTCAACATAAAACTCCCCTTATATCGATCGGGGTGTCCCTTTATTTTAACAAAAGACTGTAAATCAGCTGCCGTTCCCGGACTTTCGATATAGGAATTTAGGGGCCAGAACAAAAAGCAGCCTAGTAAAAGGACAAGTCCTAAAATAATTCCTATTCGTCGTAATATTACATTATCTTGCTTTTTCATTGTCTTTCTTAACCCGTAACATTTCTCGTTCCATTAAACGCTTTTTTAGTGCTTCATTAATATTAGCAGGAAGATAAGCTGAGATATCTCCCCCAGCCGATGTTACTTCTTTCAGCAAACTACTAGATAAGTGCTGATATTCAGGCTTAGCAAGGAAAAAGACGGTCTCACACTGATCATCTAAAAAGTTATTCATCGCCGCAATATCACGTTCATATTGAAAATCAGTAGTATTACGCAAACCACGCATTAAGTAATCTGCACCAATGCGGTTCATTAGATCAACAGTTAAGCCTTCCGTTGTAATAACCGAAACATTATCTAGCCCACTAACAGCCTCTTTAATTTGCGCTACTCGTTCTTCAACAGTAAACAGCGGGTTTTTACTTTCATTAGTCATTACCGCCACTGCCAATTGATCAAACAACGCACTTCCTCGCTTAATTAAGTCTAAATGTCCAAGTGTTAATGGGTCAAATGATCCAGGAAAAACTGCAACTTTCATTATTTTGATTCTCCTTTATATTGATAAATTGTTAAAACCGTAATTCCATATTCTTGACGACGAATAAAGTTAAACTCAGCTAAATCTGTCGGCAATTTCGCATTCTGATCTGTTTCTGCCACAATTATTGCATCTTTAGCTAGCAAATTGTTTTTAACCATCTGCTCCATATCATTAACAATTTGCTGTTTAGCATAGGGCGGATCTAAAAAGACCAGGTTAAATTTCAATTTGTCTTTTGCAAACAAATTCAACGCTTTGTGAGCGTCCATTTTATAAACTTTAAATTGTTCAACATGTTTTGTAACGTCAATATTCTTCTTAATTGTTTTGATTGCTTGATATTGACGATCAACTAAGACTGCCTGATTGATTCCGCGCGATACAGCTTCAATACTTAATCCACCGCTTCCGGCAAACAAATCTAGACTAGTTCCGCCATTAAAGTAAGGACCGATTATGTTAAACAACGCTTCTTTAACTTTATCAGTTGTTGGACGAGTTGCCATCCCCGGAACAGCGCTTAGTTTTCGTCCCCCAAAGTCTCCTGCAACAATTCTCATTTTTTATCATCCTCATCATGTAATTGATAGACCCCCGTTAATTCAAGATCAGCTAACGTTGGGTCTAAATCTGGTCGAGCTGATAATTCAACCTTTTTTACTGCGCGTAATCGACTTATCTTCTCTTTTATTTTTTCGACATCACTTTGGTCTACATACATTACCACATAATGCATTCGGCGAGAAATATAATCAATCTGACCATAATGACGAAGAGCTCGAATCACACGATTATTATTAATGTAAATTATCAAGGAACGGCGTGGAATTAATTTAAACATTCTTTACGCCTCCTGTTTCAGGAACAAACGGTTTCCCCATAACCAAGCGATCACGGTTTTGCTGCATACTAATATTCATTATAATGCCTACCGTTGCAGAAAGAATTAGCATACTTGATCCCCCATAACTAATAAATGGGAAAGTAACCCCCGTAATCGGCAAGAGTCCTAGAACTCCACCAATGTTAAAGAGTGTTTCAATCGTAAAGAATGTTGCTGAGCCGTAACAGATGAGCGTTTGATACAAACTATCTGCGCGCACCCCAACTTGAATAATACGACAGATCAAAAAGAGTAACGTAACCAAAATTGCCGTTACCCCAACTAAGCCCAATTCTTCACTAGTAATTGACATAATGAAGTCGGTATTGGGTTCTGGCAAATATCCCATTTTTTGAATACTATTTCCAAGTCCGACCCCAAATACACCACCATTGCTGATTGCGTAATAGGAATTAACTAATTGACTTCCTGAACCACTAGCATTTCCAAAGGGATTTAGAAAGGCAACAAAACGCGCAACTTGGTATCCACCGCCTTGGAGCAAACCACTTTCAACTAGTCGTTCCAATCCAAGGTAGCCAAGCGCTGGTAAGACAAGAATTATCCCCAAACCAACGCCCCATTTATAATCCGCCGCTAAAAGCATGATTGCAATAATCGCTCCGTTAATCGCCATTCCTCCAATATCTGGTTGAATCATAATCAACCCAAGAAAAACTGCAATTATGAGCCAAGGACCTTTAGCATCAGTGGTAAAATGTTGTCCACGTTGCCTAATTTTAGCCATTCGATCAGCTAAATATAAGATAAAGTATAGCTTACAAATTTCCACCGGTTGAATATTAAAGAAGCCCAAGGATATCCAACCTTTAGCTCCATTAACGGCCCGGCTAAAGACTAAAACAATGACAAGCAAAGCACCAACTACCAATGTTGAATCTCGTAAAAACCTTGGCGTTCGATAATGCCGCAAAGGATAATTTGCCATAAATGCCATTACTGCAACTCCCATTACAACATAGATTGTTTGTTTTACTAAATATCCTAATGGGGTTCCACCATTTTGCATTTCAATGGAAGCACTAGCTGAATAGACCATTACAATTCCTACTAAACATAAAGCAAGATAAGGAACTAAAATATAATAATCAAGGTAGCGGACGTTATTCCATACAGAACGAATCTTACGGAATCTTAATTTCTTTTTCTTCACAAAGTGCACCTACCTAAAAACAAAATACAATCATTATTATACAACAAAAAAAAGCTCGGAAAGCTAGTTAGCCTCCCAAGCTTTTTTAAATATTTACTTCCGTGAAGCAGCACGACGACGCTTAGCTTCCTTTTCACGGGCATTTGTGTTAAGGGTCTTCTTCCGTAAACGGATATTTTCTGGAGTTACTTCACAGTATTCATCTTCATTTAAGAATTCGAGTGATTCTTCAAGGGAGAAGTGAGTAGGGGTCTTAATGTGAGCCATTTCATCAGAACCAGCAGCACGAACGTTCGTTAAGTTCTTACCCTTGGTGATGTTAACAGTAATATCATTTTCACGACTGTTTTCACCAACGATCATACCTTCGTAAACTTCTGTACCTGGATCAATCAATAATTGACCACGACTTTCGATACCCATCATTGCGTAAGTAGTAGCCTTACCAGCATTCATGGACACAAGAGTACCCTTTTGACGACCAGGGTTCCAGTTCTTGATAACTGGTGCGTATTTTTCAAAGGTATGGCTCATGATTCCGTAACCACGGGTCATAGTCATAAATTCAGTTGAGTACCCAATCAAACCACGTGATGGTGCTAAGAAGATAAGACGAGTTTGACCATTTTCGCCTGGTTCCATGTTCTTCATTTCACCCTTACGCTTAGAAAGGCTATCAATAACTGCACCAGTATATTCATCTGGAGTATCGATTTGAACTTCTTCAAATGGTTCACTCATTACTCCATCAATCTCACGGTAAATAACTTGTGGACGTGATACAGATAATTCATATCCTTCACGACGTAATGTTTCGATCAAGATAGAAAGGTGTAATTCCCCACGACCAGAAACAGTCCATGCACCTGGATCATCAGTATCTTCAACCTTTAAGGACACATCAGTTTGCATTTCACGCTTCAAACGATCTTCAAGCTGACGGGCAGTAACAAATTTACCTTCACGACCAGCGAATGGAGAATCGTTAGTCCGGAAAGTCATTTGTAATGTAGGTGGATCAATCCGTAATGGAGTAATTGCTTCGGGATGTTCTGCATCAGCTACAGTTTCACCAACGTTGATGTCTTCCATCCCAGAAACCGCAATTAAGTCACCGGCTTCAGCTTCATTAATTTCCAACCGCTTCAAACCGAAGAAACCAAAGAGCTTAGTAACCCGGAAATTCTTCTTTGAGCCATCAAGCTTCATTAAGGTAACATTATCGCCGACCTTAATCTTACCACGGAAGACACGACCAATACCGATTCGACCAACGAAGTCATTGTAATCTAAGATAGCAACTTGGAATTGAAGTGGTTCATCAGAATTGTCTACTGGAGCAGGAATTGTCTTGATGATAGTATCAAACAATGGCTTCATAGTGTGTTCTTGAGTAGAAATATCTGAATCATAACTTGAAGTACCGTTCATTGCTGAAGTGTAAACAACTGGGAAGTCGAGTTGATCTTCATCTGCACCTAATTCGATAAAGAGGTCAAGAACTTCATCCACAACTTCTTCAGGACGAGCACCTTTACGGTCAACCTTGTTAATCACAACAATTGGTGTTAAGTGTTGTTCAAGGGCCTTCTTAAGAACGAACCGTGTCTGAGGCATTGTCCCTTCGAAAGCATCCACAACAAGTAATACACCATCAACCATCTTCATAACACGTTCAACTTCACCACCGAAGTCCGCGTGTCCCGGTGTATCCAAGATGTTAATTTGGTGATTGTCATATTTAACAGCAGTATTTTTTGAAAGAATAGTAATACCACGTTCACGCTCAATAGCGTTAGTATCCATCGCACGATCTTCAATTGAGAAGTGTTCTGGTAAAGTATCTGATTGCTTCAACATTTCGTTAACTAAGGTAGTCTTACCGTGGTCAACGTGGGCAATAATCGCAATGTTACGAATGTCGTCACGAGTTTTCAAAACTTGATTCTCCCTTTCGTCATATCATTTTTAAGTCGAACAGCAGCGGCCTATCAATCGCCAATTTCATAAAAAAACTGTGACATCGCGGTCACAGCCTCGACAACTAATTGATGATTTGTCGAATATCTCGACTAACCTGCCTCGTTGCTACTAATACAAGATTAGATGATAACACATTAATAGAACTACCGTCAATTGATTTCACAACTAAGCCTAATTCTTCTGCTAACATTCGCCCAGCAGCAAGGTCCCATGGCTTCAAATTCGAGATATATCCACCTAATTGACCAGTGATCACATCAATCATCTCAATGCCCGCACTACCATACATCCGTAAGCCAATTGCGTCTTGAGCGATTTTCTTTAATGCTGAATCGCCACTTAAAGTTAAAGTCCGATTCATCGCTAACAAGCTTTCACGTAAGCCTAAGTCAGCTGGCTGGCTAATTTTTTGGTTATTAACATAAACACCAGCACCCTTGCAACCATGGTAAAGACGATTATTAATTACGTCTAAAATATAGCCAAGCGTTGGTTGACCGTCAACATACAATGCTAACATAACAGCAAAATTATTATGCTGCTTAACAAAATTCATTGTTCCATCAATCGGATCAACAATCCAAACATGTCCTTGCATATTGCTTATTTGTTTGTCGCCAAATCCTTCTTCACTTAAGATTTGACTATCAGGATCAATTTTTCGTAGTTGATCATTTATTAATTGTTCATTTTCCCGGTCAATTGTTGTTACAAGGTCCGTATAATTCGTCTTTGTATCAATCTGGTAATCATTTTCCATTTTCTGGTATGCATTTTGACCTGCTTGACGGATTATTTGTTGTGCTTTTTGATCTAACTCTTCAATACTAATCATTTTTTTGCCCAACCATCTTAATTCGCTTATCTGTTGATTCTTGTGCTGCTTTGACAACACGGTAGAGAACATAACCCGAATTCTTTTCAAATTCGCGACCCAATTGTTTCTCTTCAGCCTTTGAGGGAACGACTTGCTTAAAAGCACGATAACAATCTAAAATTTTATCTCTGTCAATCCCAACTTCATAAGCATCTTCAACCGCCCTAAACATGGCAATTACCGTTTCCATCTCTTTAGTTGTCCATGATGGATCAAGGGGATAACTATAGTTTTGTGAATTCATCTTTTGTCCCTCCAATCATTTTCTACTTGTATTATACAATCCAAACGGAAATTTAGGAATAAAAGGCCTAAAAGAATCCAAACAGAAAAAGTTCTTAGTGATTTCAAAATCGAGTCATCCATCACTAAGAACTTTTCTAATTTATTAAAATTTAAATATGTGTTGGGAAGCCAAGCGCAATATCTGCAGCTTCTTGAACAGGTTCATTCAATGTTGGGTGTGGGTGAATTGTTAAAGCAACATCTTCAACATTCATACCACAGTTGACAATCAATGAAAGTTCACCAGCAAGGTCACTAACACCAGGACCGACACCTTGAGCACCAATAACATTTTTCTTATCTTTAGTGTAGATTAAGCGAATAAATCCTTCGGCAGCATCAAGAGAAACAGCACGGGCATTACCGGCAAATGGGAATTGAGCAGTAGATACATCAATTCCTTTATCTTTAGCTTCTTCAACCGTCATACCAACTTGAGCTAATTCTGGATCAGCAAAACAAACCATTGGTACTCCAACCCAATCGTTAGCAGTATTCTTACCAGCAATTGCACCAGCGGCAGTCTTAGCTTCAAAGAATGCCTTGTGAGCAAGTGCAGGACCAGGAACAATATCTCCAATAGCCCAAATACCAGGTACATTCGTCCGGCCTTGTTCATCAACAATTACTTGATGACGGTCGTTTAACTTAACATTTGTCATATCAAGCCCAAAATCATCAGTATTTGGTTTGCGACCAACAGATACCATGCAGTAGTCAGCTTTAATGCTCTTTTCGCTACCATCAACTTCATAAGTGACAGTAACACTATTTTCATCTTGCTGAGAATCTTTAGCCATTGCCTTAGTTACAATGTCTACGCCCTTCTTTTCAAGATTCTTGACAACAATATCAACCATATCGTGGTCAAATCCACCAAGAATTGAATCAGTACCTTCAATAATCGTTACATGAGCACCAAGATCAGCATAGGCACCAGCTAATTCTGTACCAATGTAGCCACCACCAATTACAACTAATTCTTCTGGTACTTCCTTGAGGTTTAAGCCACCAGTTGAATCAATAACGCGGCCTTCAAACTTAAAATGAGGAATTTCTACTGGACGGCTTCCTGTTGCAAGAATCAAATTCTTCCATGTGATAGTCCGACCATTATCATTATCCATGAATTGCTTTGGACCAGGCTTAATTACACGAAGTTGGTGGTCATTATCAAGAATTGCTTCTCCATCAATGATTTCAACCTTATGCTTCTTCAAAAGCATCTTAACTCCACGAATCATACGGTCGACAACTTTATGGTCTTTCCATTCTTGAGTCTTAGTAAAGTCTAACTTTGCATCGGTCTTAGAAATACCATAAATAGATGAGTCTAAAGTTTCTTGGTAACGGTGGCCAGCAGCAATTAATGCTTTAGATGGTACACATCCAACGTTTAAACAAACACCACCTAAACCTGGTTCTCCCTTATCAATTAAGGTAACCTTTTGACCTAATTCTGAAGCTCGAATAGCGGCTACATAACCACCAGGACCTCCACCAACAATTACTGTATCCTTTTGTTCAACATCAGCCATTATCTAGCCCTCCATCATCAATAATTCTGGATCATGTAATAACTTGTTCATGTAGTTCAATGCATGTTGTGCAAGTCCACCATCAATTAAACGGTGATCGTAAGTCAATGATAACTTCATCATTCGACCAACAACAATTTCACCATCTTCGTTAACGTATGGTTCCTTGTCAATTCGACCAACACCAAGAATAGCAACATCTGGTTGGTTGATAACAGGGGTGAACCAGCCACCGCCAATTGAACCAATATTACTGATACTGATAGTCCGACCAGCCATTGATTCTGGACTTAGCTTGTTGTCAAAGGCTGCCTGAGTATTTTCAGTAATTTCTTTTGCAATCTCAAACATGCTCTTAGAATCTGCATTCTTAATATTTGGATTATAGAGACCGTGGTCAGTGTTTGTAAGGATCCCAACATTGTAGTAGTGCTTGTAAACAATTTCTTGAGTAGAATCATCAATTGAAGCATTTAATTCTGGGAACTTCTTGCATGTGGCAACTAAGGCCTTAACAATGTATGGCAAGAAAGTCAAGTGAATATCTTGTTCTGCAGCAACTGCCTTGTACTTCTTGCGACTAGCCATTAGAGCAGATACTTCAACTTCATCAAATGATGTAACATGTGGTGAGATATCCTTTGATTCACGAGTAGTCTTAGCGATAATCTTCCGCATATTAGACATTGGTTCACGTTCTTCAAGGTCGGCATTCCATGGCTTGATTGTATTACCAGCGGTCTTAGCTGCAACTGGAGCAGTCTTAGCTGACGTAGCCGTACTCTTTTCTTCCTTAGCTGGAGCAGCTGACCCATTAAAGTTATCAATATCTTCTTTAAGAACTTGACCGTGGTTACCACTTGGTTGAACAAGTGAGATATCAACACCCTTATCACGAGCATATTGACGAACAGAAGGCATTGCCATTACAAGCTTGTTTGGTTCTGCAAGTGGAGCTACTCCACCCTTTGGAGAATTATCTTCTGAAGGGGAATCTGCAGCTGGAGCCGTGGACTTTTCACTTTCAGTAGCTTCTTCACTGCCTGTATCAGTTTCATCATCATCGTCTTCGCTTTCGACGTTTGTACTAATACCAGGCTTACCATCATCAATTTCAGCGAGCTTGTCGCCCTTTTCAACGTGGTCGTCTTCTTTTACAAATAATTTTTTGACAGTTCCATCAACTGGAGATACCAATTGAGTAGTCGATTTATCAGTTTGAATTTCAATTAAAGGATCATCAGCTTTAATTGCTTCTCCTTCTTTAACGAGCCAAGAAGCAACGTCACCTTCAGTTAATCCTTCGCCCATTTCTGGTAGTCTAAAAATGTATGCCATATCGTATTAACACCCTTTCTATTCCGCACTTTTAGTAATTAATTACTTCCCGTACGGCATCCTTAATATCACGTGCACCTGGAAGCCAAACATTTTCAGCTTGTGGGAATGGATATACTGAGTTAGGAGCAGCAACCCGGGTAACAGGAGCATCAAGGTACATAATTGCACCTTCTGAAATAGCTGATGCAACTTGGGCACCAACACCAGCCATCTTTTGTGCTTCTTGAACAATAACTACTCGGTGCGTCTTCTTAATTGATTCAAAGATCGTGTCAGTATCAAGTGGGTAAAGAGAACGCAAGTCGATAATCTCAGCAGAAATATTGTCCTTAGCTAATTTCTTAGCGGCTTTTTGTGCTTCTGATACTTCACCACCATAAGCGATAATTGTAACATCAGTACCTTCTTGAACAACATTTGCTTTATCCAACGGAACAGTATACTTGTCATCAGGAACTTCACCTTTGACTGAACGATAGAGACGAAGGTTTTCAAGGAAAAGAACTGGATCGTTATTTTCAATTGCAGAAATAATTAATCCCTTAGCATCGTAAGCAGAACTTGGTGCAACAACCCGTAATCCTGGAATACCAACGAAGAAGTTTTCAAGATCATCCCCGTGTAGTTCAGCAGTATGAGTACCACCACCATAAGGAGTCCGAATAGTAATTGGCGCATGCTTTGTTCCATTATATTGGAAACGCATCCGTGACATTTGGGCAGCGATAGAATCCATTGCTTCAAAAGTAAAGCCCATGAATTGAATTTCTGGTACCGGACGCCAGCCAGTTGCTGCTAAACCAATTGACATTCCTAAAATACCTGATTCGGCAAGAGGGGTACTAAATACTCGATCAACACCGTATTTTTCTTGAAGCCCATTAGTAGCACGGAAAACACCACCGTTTTTACCAACATCTTCACCGAATACTAAAGTCTTAGGATCTTCGGCTAAAGCGATGTCAATACCTTCAGTAATAGCTTTGATATAAGTCTTTTTAGCCATGATTACTTCGACTCCTTTTCTTCGTACTTCTTAATTTGTTCTTTAATGTCTGGAGTTGGTACTTCAAACGTCCGCTTCAACATATCGCTAACTTTTTCAGGTTCTACTGAGTCTGCTTCTTTCATTGCTTCTTTAAAGCTTTGTTTGCATTCATCAGCATATTTTTGTTCTTCTTCTTCAGACCAAAGCCCCTTTTTCGTTAGGTACTTGCGAAGACGAATCAATGGATCTTTATCAAACCATGGCTTTGTTTCATCCTCAGTCCGGTAACGAGTAGGATCATCACCTGCTGAACTGTGAGCACCAAACCGGTATGTTAATGTTTCGATTAGCACTGGTCCATTACCAGCAGCAGCAAATTCACGTGCCTCTTTAGCAACTTCATAACATGCAAGGACATCCATTCCATCAACTTGGACACCTGGAATTCCAGCAGCAACAGCCTTTTGGGCAATTGTTTGTGCTTCAGTTTGTAGCTTTCGTGGGAACGAAATAGCCCATCCATTATTTTGAATAATAAATACACCAGGTACTTGGAATGCACCAGCAAAGTTCATTCCTTCATAAGTATCCCCTTGTGAGCTTCCACCTTCACCAGTGTAAGCATAGGCAACAGTGTCCTTTTCACCATTCTTCTTAATTCCAAGAGCACCACCAGCCATTTCGACCATCTGCGCTCCGATAATAATTTGTGGCCGGAGAGCACGTGCATCAAAAAGGTTACCTTTGATGTGTCCCTTTGACCATAAGTACATTTGAGCAACAGTTGCTCCATGTTGAATTAATTGTGGCAAATCACGATAAGCAGGGAAAAGGAAGTCTTGCTTCTTAAATGCAGCAGCTGTTCCCATTTCAGAAGCTTCTTCACCCCAAGTTGGCGCATAGAAACCTAATCGACCTTGCTTTGAAAAACTCATTGTTTGTTCATGCAAGGCACGTTCCCAAACCATTTTTTTCATTAAGTCAACTAATAATTCATCACTGAAATTAGCCATTAATTCTTCGTTAACAACATTTCCGTCGTTATCCAGAATTTGTACGGGTTTTGCATAAGGTACCCCTTCATTGGCTTTAATCTCAGCAAAATTGACAGCTTTGGTATTGGCCATATTCAACATTCCTTTCCAAATCCAATTAACATCATGTAAGCGATTGCTTACCTACATTTATAGTATAACCGATTAGTTAAATAATACAAGCGCTTTCATAAACTTAATGGACAGAATTGTTAAAATGGTCCAAGTGAAGTATACGTTTTTTCAAAATTTATAGTTAAATATTGTTATCCTCATATTCATTAGCAATTTTAAATAGTTATGATAGACTATAATATGACTGAATTTTTATATGGAGGCATAGTGAGTAATGTATTTAATGAAAGATATTACCCGTGATGGCAATCCCGTTTTACGTAAACGAGCTGCTAAGGTCTCATTTCCCCTATCTGATGAAGACCAAAAATTAGCAAAGGATATGATGCAATACTTAGAAGTAAGCCAAGATCCTGAATTATGTGAAAAGTACAAGTTACGAGCTGGAGTTGGCCTTGCCGCTCCTCAAGTTGGTGTTTCAAAGCAAATGGCTGCTGTCCTTGTTCCCGCACCTGCTGAAGATGAAAAGCCCTTATTTAAGGACGTTATCATTAATCCAGTAATCGTCAGTGAATCGGTTCAATATGGTGCTCTTACTGAAGGTGAAGGTTGTCTTTCAGTTGATAAAGACGTGCCTGGCTACGTACCACGACATGACCGCATTACATTACGTTATCAAGATGTTAACGGTGAAACTCATAAGGTACGATTAAAGCATTATCCAGCAATTGTTTGTCAGCATGAAATTGACCATTTGCATGGGGTGCTATTTTACGATCATATTAATAAAGATCAACCATTTGAGGCGCCTGCAGATACAGTAATGATTAGTTAATGTTTACAAAAAATGGTCGAGAGAAAAATACACTTTCTCCCGGCCATTTTCACTAATTACTATTTTGATTTAATTTTTTTAAATCTTCAATGTACTCAACAGTTGCTTCATTTATCAAATAGGCAATATCGATATGCAAGATCCCCTCATATTTCCACCAATCGGTTATAATAAACGGTTGAGAGGCTTTGGGAGCCATCTTTAAATGGTGTCGTTTTGCATATTCATTAAGTTCTGCTGCTAGTTTTTGACGTGTGAAATCATCAAGATTAATATTTTCTTTTTTATAATCAAAATGGTATTCAAAAGCAAGCACACCTTTTCCCCAAACATCGGCAACAATTTGAGAATTTAGATTTTTATCCCAATGTAACATTTCTTTCAAACTAGTATTTAACGCTGCATCAGTAACGTCTTGAGCGTTTTTCTGTACCATCATCGTTGCTCGCTTAAGAAATACGCGATGGATCGTTAAATAAAGAGCAATAACAATTATTGCTGCTAAAATACAGATTAAGAAGATAACCATGACTATCACCTCTTTGGCCTTTACCTTTATTTAATAATACCATGTTAGGAAAATTTAAGACACTTTTGGTCATCTGTGATAGAATAATAAAGTAAATTACTGCATAATATCTTTAATTAAGGAGTTTTTAACAGTATGACTTTTAAAGTATACTACCAAGCTGATAAGACAAAACGCCCAGTTCGTGAAAACACTCAATCATTGTATATTGAAGCTGATTCAGAAGCTGAAGCACTTTTAATGGTTGAACACAACACTGACTACAATATTGAATTTGTAGAACAACTTGATGAAAAGGCCCTTGCTTACGAAAAGCAAAACCCTAACTTTAAGTTGACGACGTTCTAAGCTTTTAATCATTAACAGAGGCTGAGAAAAACGCTTGTTTTTCTCAGCCTCCAACTTTCTTATGAACATTAGAAAAATACTGAATTAATTATTCGAATATAAATATTATTTTGCTTTTTGGCACCATTCAAAGGAGGAATATTGATGAATTATTCAATCATCCTCAACCGTCATGCTGGTAATGGCAATGCAGAAAAGGCATGGTCGTCAATTAAACCGGTCTTAGATCAACAACAAATTGATTATCACATGGAAACAACTAAGTATCCTAATCATGGAGAATACCTTGCCAGCCAAATCGCCCAATCTCATGATGCGGGATCAACAATTGTCATTGCGATTGGTGGTGATGGTACGCTACATCAAGTTGTTAATGGACTTATGAAGACGGCCAAGCGATTGAATAAAAAACCACTTGCGGTTGGATATATTCCTGCTGGGACAGGAAATGATTTTGCCCGCGGTTACGGGATTTCTATGCATCCACAAAGGGCATTAAATCAAATTTTAACTGCAGACGCACCACAAAAAATTAACATTGGTCATTATCATGAGGCGATTCGGGGTGAAGAAGGTTATTTTCTTAATAATTTAGGAATTGGTTTTGACGCGGCAATTGTTAGTCGTGCTAATACATTTAAGGCTCATCACAAGAAAAATCATATTGGGCGTTTCACCTACCTCCAAAAGGCAATTGGAGTAATCTATGATCAAGAGCCTTTTACCCTGATGATTCAATCTGGGCGTGAACGCTTTATTTTTCCTAAAGCTTACATCGCAATTACCAGCAACCATCCATTTATCGGTGGTGGATTTAAAGTTGCACCAAGCGCTTCGTTAAAGAAACCATCATTGGAATTAGTCGTCGCTGAACGGAAAGGATGGCCTATGACAACATGGCAATTGCTACAGTTAGCCCGGGGTAAGTTAGATCAATCAAAATTTGCCCACCACTTCCAAAGCGATAATCTCCACATCACAACTACTTCACTAGAATTTAGTCAAACTGATGGAGAAGAAATAGGTAATCGTTTTATCGACCTCACCCTAGACATTAGTCAATATCCAATTTGGCAAACAACAGAAAAATAAGTTAAAAGCAGTAAGCCCAGAAGATAATTTTTTCTTCTAGCGCTTACTGCTTTTTGTTGATCTTTTTATTTTATTAATCTTCAGAAGCTTCCATCGCTTCTAAAATAATCCGTAACTGACTGCATTCTTCCCGTAAAGATTGCATCTCTTCACCGTATTTTGGTTGAATAGTAACAGTCTGAGTGCCCGTATTTTCCTGTCCCTCTTGTTTACATAAATCATCCAAACGGGACTGTGCACGGTATAAATCTTCTTCAATTTCATGTTTGTTACTCATATTTAACACTCCCCAATAAATGTGAAATATTTTTAGAGCAATACTGGAATTGCAATATAAGTAAGATAACACGAGCATAGAAGAATGTTAACCTTTTTTAGGTTACATCTTTGTTACTATCTAATGAAAAAGCTCTAATAATCTATCAGAACTATTTAACCGTTCCGGCAAAACTTGGATTAAAGTATGGACTGATTGTGTAAGTCGAAACATTAGTCCCCGGGTGAGCAGCGGCCACATATTGATTATTTCCTGTGTAAATAGCTGTATGGTAAGTTGAACCATGGTTACCCCAGAATAAGAGATCGCCTGGCTTAGCTTCACTAACTGGATGTTGGTCCACACAGTTTTCAAGTGCTCCTGTATAGTGTGGTAATTGCTTACCTTCCGCATTAGCATAAACATATTTAACTAATCCAGAACAATCCATTCCACTAAGACTTTCACCACCCCATACGTATGGAACACTATTAGAGTTAGCAATCTTAGTGGCAAGACTAACTACAGAACCATGTTGTAAATCTTGATTAGTAGTTGCTGCTTGCTGTGCAGGTTGACTAGTAGCCGCTTGTGATTGTTGCGGTTGAGCTTGTGACGCTACAACAGTTGTTTGTTGTGAAGCAGCATTACTATTCTGAACGTTATCCGTTGCTTGTGATGCTGGTGCAGTCTGTGATTGTGAAGCTTGACTTGCTACTGGTGCTGCTTGAACAAATGATTGTCCATATAAAGCAGCAGTATTCACAGCTGTTGAAGTAGCTTGACTAACAGCAAAACTTTGTGTTTGCGGTGCAACACTATTTTCAGCTGAGGTAGAAGCAACCTGAACATTATTAGCTGTAGCAGGTTGAGCAGCAACTGTTGTAGTGGCTGGACTATCAGTAGTTGCTGAGGACGTTACAGCAGCAGAAGTCGAAGTTGTACTATTCGCAATAGTGGTACTACTATTATTGGCTGCACTTTGGTTAGGAGCAGCTACTGTTGAAGAAGTTGAAACTTGTTGCGTTGCACTCAAAGCAGGAGTTGCTTGTGAAGTCCCTGCTGGTTGACTACTAGCCATATCTTGTTGAGACACAGAAGTAGACGTAACTGCTGAAGTTTGAACTTGAACCGATGAAGTTGTGTCTGTCGATTGAGCAGCCGGTTGCTGAGACGATACACTCGCATCAGAAACAGGGGTACTTACAACAGGGGCGTTTACAGCAGTTGAGATCGCAGGGCCTGTTACACTGAGTTGTTGTCCAATGTATAATGAATCATTAGAGCTTAAGTTGTTCCATGCCATTAATTGACTAACAGTTACATTATAACGATCAGCAATAGAACTAAGTGTATCGCCAGGTTTAACAGTATAACTACCATCAGCATTCAAATCCGCGTTAGCATCATGTTGAGTAGTAGGCAACGTTAATTGTTGACCAACTGTAATTAAGTCGATGCTATTGCTTATCTTCTTAACTGAAGGATTTGCTTGTTCTAATGCACTAATAGAAAGTCCATGTTGTTTTGCAAGCCCCCAAATAGTATCACCAGACTTAACAGTAAGCTGTTCAGCATTAACTGCTTGTGTTGTTACTGCTAATAAACTTAAGGCACTAACTGCTCCTGCAAAAACGCCACGAGATCGATGGTTATTTGAATGATGTGTTCTTTTTTTACTCATATAAATAAAACACCCTCCCAATAAGTTCCTAAAAACTAAACAAACAATAATAAATTAGTGAAATACACAATTCTAACTTTACCATTAATTTTTAAATGCGTATAGCAATTATTAGATAGTTCTTAAAAAACGTTACTCTTTCTTAAAAGATTAATCATTATAATAATATTTAATCTATCATTTCATTTTTTACACGATCCATACGAGTTACTAATAACAATTCAATAATTGTAATAATACTCATTAATAGAACTGAGTAACGACTAGTCGTCATGAAAACAATAATTGCTAGTATACACAAGATCCAATTCAACCGTTTTTCTTGGCGAACTACCCGAATAAAATCCTTTGTAACTTTATCTGGTCGTTGACTTGCTAAAAATCCAAGTTGACTATGCAAACGATTTTCCCAAATCACTAATCCTAAAAAGACAATTGAAATAATAAACGTTATTAGACTATTCATCATTATCCTCACTATCATCGGCATGCACCGTCTTATTATTTGCTTGTGATTCATTGTATCGAGCGGATAAAATCTGCTGATATTTTTCCATGATTACTTTATTGATCGGCGTATCATTTAGTGTCGGATAGTTTTCCTTTATCTTTTCCAGAACATCATCCGAAAAGTCATAAACGGTCTTAACTTCCTTTTCACCGTTAAGAAATGCCATCGTCTCATCATAGTCTAGGGTTACTAGATCCCGCTGTGTACGGTCAGCATCTGGCTGGTGAAGGACATCTGGATCATCTTTTAAATCTTCACGAAAACCGTTTTCATCATATTGATACTTATTATCTTCCATTTTTAAATTCTCCTTGGTTATCTTCCAATTCATTATACGGTCTTTATAAGACTAAGCCAAGCCAGTAATTTGCTATAAAAAGCGAGTAGAAAACAATCTTCTCAACAAGGCGGTTGGCTAAGCTAGTACGATGATTTACACGGCACGGGCTGATTATTGTTCGGACGCGAGCCTTGTGATGACGCGAAGCTAGTTCTACGTTATCTTGCAATTGTTCGTGAAAATAGCAGAGGGTGAGAAAAAAGCAAAGTTTTTTCCACCCTCTTTTAATTCCTAATTATTAACATGACTTACTTTAATTAAACGCGCAACGTTTTCCGCTGTTTGTGCAATATCAATAGGTGCATCTGCTAATGCTGTTTTTAATGGTTTAGCCCCCTCAGGAGTTGCAAAAATTGCATCAATGGCAGTGGATGAATATAGATCATTTACACCTTTACCAATATTTCCAGCCAACACAATTACCGGAGCAGTTGGCGCCACCTCTTTAGTTGCCTTAGCGACTCCATATGGCGTTTTACCAAATTTAGTCTGGAAATCAATTCCTCCTTCACCAGTAAAAACATAATCAGCGCCAACTGCCTTTTTTCGTAGTTGAGTTGCTTCAATTACTAGTTCTACTCCTCGCTTCATTGTTGCACCGGTAAAAGCTATTAATCCGGCTCCTAAGCCACCGGCTGCCCCTGCACCTGCCGTTTGTTCAACGTCTGGCCCACCAGCTGCAACTATTTTTCGTGCATAATGATGAAGATTTTTGTCCAAGATGTTCACCATTTCTTCGTCAGCACCCTTTTGTGGACCAAATACTGGGGCTGCCCCATTTCTTCCTGTTAATGGGTTGGTAACGTCTGATGCAATTTGAATATCTACATTTTTTAAACGGGGATCTAAACCTCGAAAATCGACTTGATTTAAACTTGCTAACGCACCACCGCCTAAACCAATTTCACGATTATCAACATCCAATAAACTTGCTCCAAGTGCTTGGGCCATTCCTGCACCACCATCAACGGTTGCACTTCCCCCAATTCCAATAATTATTTTTTTAATATTATGGTCAAGAGCATCCTTAATTAACTCGCCGGTACCATATGTAGTTGTAATAAGCGGGTTTGCAGTCTCCTCATTAACAAATTGAAGACCACTTGCTGCCGCCATCTCAATCACTGCTGTTTCCCCATCACCTAATATCCCATACTCAGCATTAACTAATTTATTTAATGGGTTGTGGACTTTAGCAATCATTTTTTGACCATTAGTCGCATCAACTAAGGATTGAACAGTCCCCTCTCCCCCATCAGCCATTGGAACTAAAACATACTCGGCATTCGGAAACACTCTTTTAATTCCTTCTGCCATCACATTTGCTGCTTCTTTTGCTGTTAATCCGCCTTTAAATGAATCTGGGGCAATTACAAATTTCATCACTGATCATCCTTTCATTTCATTTATAGTAAATGCAAAAAGCCATACAAGATAGTTGCGGTTAGCATTGCGGAACCCCCAACTAAGAATTCATAAAAAATGCCTTGCGATCGTTCTTTAATATCCATATGCATTGCATTCGCTGTAACATGAAAATAGTTTCCTTGAGGTAATTGGTCAATGACAATCGCCCCAGTATGAACCATTGCAGCCGCTGCAAGTGGTGCAACACCAAATCCTAAAATAGACTTGGCAAAAGAACCAGTAGCTAAAATAACACCCGTAGAAGTTGAAGCAGTTGCTCCAGCCATGAGAATACCAGAAAGTGGTGCTAATAAGACACCAGGCACATGACTTGCCTTAATAAGATCAATTAATAACTCTGGGAAAGTAGACGCGGTGATAGTAGCACCAATTGCACCTGCACCAATTAAAATCATTACTACACCAGTCATTCGACTAACACCAGTCTGAGCATAACTTTTAATCTTCTCACCTTTTCCCATTGCTAAAGCACCTATTATTGCTGCAAATGGCAAAACATAGGTAGCATCTAAATTTACCTTTGCTAATAATGGTAAATGACAAATAGTTCCAATTGGTCCTAACAAAAGTAAAACTATTGCAATAACAGGAGCAACGATGGCTTGTTTAAACGTCGGCAAATCACTTTGCTTGATTGTTTTTGTACTATCTTCAAGATCTTGTTCTAAAACTGCCCTACCTTTTTTGCGGATCATTCTAGCAACTACAACTGTAACTATTAAAGCAATTACGGCAGGAATAAAATCAGCAATCATTACTTGACTCAGCTCAAGACCAAATCCCTTTGCGGCTGCAATTGTATTTGCATTTGGTGAGATTATGTTACCTGCCTTGCCTCCACCAGATAAGGCAACCAATAAAGATAATTTTGAAATATGCATATTGCGACCAACTTCAAGGGCAATTGGTGCAACAATTAAAACAGCAACTGGGATAAAGACCCCCACAGCTGTAATTACCATCGTTGCAAGAGCTAATGCAAAAATAGCTAATCGATCACCAAATTTATTAACGATCGTCCGTGCAAGGGTTTCGGCAGCCCCAGAATCCATCATAACGCCAGCTAACATTCCTGCCGCTAATACTCGAAGGACCGTTCCCATTACACTTTGCTCACCTTTAACCAAAATATTAATAGTTCCTTCTAAACCAGCTCCACCAATAATGGCGCCGACAATGGCTCCTAATAATAGCGAATATACTGGATCTAGTTTTCGTAAAATCAAAAAAATCGCAAGTGCTAATCCTATTAATGCTCCCCACCAAGAAATCATTTTATAAGCCTCCTCTTTGATTACTAGTAAAGAAATACTAAAATAAGATAAAACATCACAAGAAAAAACATCCCTTTGTCACCGTTTACATTAACCTTTAAATAAGCTTATAACAAGTTACGTTTTGCACAAAAATTATTATGCATCTTGTACATAGTTCCTATTATCAAAATATTAAAGGAGAAAAATGATGGAGCTCAAACCAAAACTTGCACAATCAATTGTCGATCATATGATGACGCAAATACCATATAACATTAATATTATGAATAAGAAAGGTTATATCATCGCAAGCGGTAACAAAAGTAGGATAAATACTTTACATGTTGGAGCTGTCGATGCGATAAAACAGCGAAAAACACTACCAATGGATCAACAATATGGAAATCATGGGCAACCAGGCGTTAATATGCCTTTAAAATTCAAAAATGAAATTATCGGTGTTGTTGGAATTACTGGTGACCCTAATAAAGTTACTCCCCTAGCATCATTGCTAAAAACAGCAGTCGAGCTCTTGCTACAACAAAAACAAGAAAATGAACAAGAGCACGAAATTGAAAAAGTTAAACAAAGATTTATTTATAGGTGGATTAATGTCAGCAAGTATCAAGATCCGCAACTTGATAGTGAACTAGTTGAGGAAGCAAATCGTCTAAATATAAATTTAGGAAAACAACGATGTGTAATTGCAATTGCCGGGAGTTCTCAAATAATTAAAAACCTTAAACTAGATCAGGAAATAATTATTTTTTCTCTCACTAATCGCATTGAGTTGATTATTCTCAGTTCAAAGCACCAAGAAACATATATTCAACAAAAACTTGAACATCAAGAAATTGAATACGGTATCAGTAATTGGGGTAATTTGCTTGGTAGATTAGCGGAGCAAGCAGTTGCAACACTGCGATTAAGTAATATTTTTGGAAAGACATCATTTAGGCACTACTCACAAGTCTCTTTTATTAAACAGGTATTAGATAGTGATTTAAATTTAATAGCAGTTAATGATCAATATGAAGCCTTGCTAAAAAGAAAAGATGGGAAAGAATTGATCGATACAATCCGTGAGTTTATTAAGTGTAATATGAGTGTGAATCAAACTGCACATAATTTATTTGTACACCGTAATACACTCAATAATCGATTACTTCGCATTAAAAAACTTTTTGAACTAGATCCTAAAAATACTGAAGACTTATTTCAACTTTTTATTGGCTACATTACTTTTTACTATCGACAAACTTTATAACCATACAAAAAATACTCCCTATATCCAGAGAGTATTTTTTATGATTATAAAATTTTAAACTAACCCATTTGCGACTAACCGTTCTGCATTTTCAACGGTATTCCAGGCAGCCCCTTTAAGGAGATTATCAGCAACAACCCACATATTAAAGGAACCAGGATTTTCTTCATCTGCGCGGAGGCGACCAACAAAAGTGTCACGCTTACCAACAGCATTAATTGGTTGAGGATAAATCTGGTGCGCAGGATCATCCTGCAGAACTACCCCGGGAGCGTCCTTTAATACTGCCCGCAATTGGTCAACAGTTACCGTTGGATCATCAACAGTAAAGTAAATCGATTCTCCATGAGCAATTGGGACAGGTACACGAACACAAGTGGCAGTAACCTTAATATCCTTAGCGTCCATGTCGTTTAACATGATCTTCTTTGTTTCGTGGATCATCTTCCATTCTTCATGGGAATAACCATCCTCTTCAAAGACATCGATCTGGGGTAATAAATTAAAGGCTAATGGATAATGCTTCTTGTCACCCTTTGTTGGTAAAATCTTGGCATCTGCTTGCATATCTTTACCGTCAAGGTAGTCTTGGGTTTCTTGTCGTAATTCATTTAAGGCTGATTGACCTGCTCCTGAAGCCGCCTGGTAAGTCGAAACAATAATTTGATTTAATCCAAATGCTTGGCGGATTGGTTCCAATGCTACCACCATTTGAATTGTCGAACAGTTAGGATTAGCAATAATCCCGTGATGATTTTTTAACGCCTCTTCATTTACTTCTGGAACTACTAGTGGTACATCGGGTTCCATCCGAAAAGCACTCGTATTATCAACACAAACTGCTCCCCGTTTTACTGCTTCTGGAAGGAACTTTTTTGATACTGATCCACCAGCAGATGAAAGCACAATATCAACCCCATCAAAAGAATCAGGTGTAGTCTCTTCAACAGTAATCGGTTGGCCCTTAAATGATAATTGCTTCCCAGCTGACTTAGCAGATGCAAGTAATTTTACACTCTTTACTGGAATTGTTGATTGTTCCAATTGCTGAATCATCCGTGTACCAACTGCACCAGTAGCACCTAAAATTGCGACATTATATTCTTTACTCATCTTAGTTCCTTCTTTCAACCTATCCTAAATTATTCATAAAATTTTGTAACCGTTCAATCGCCGTATCAATAACAGAATCTGCCGCTGCATATGATAAACGAATGTATCCTTCTCCACCAGGACCAAATGCATTCCCGGGAATTACGCCAACTTTAGCTTCGTGGGCTAATTTACGAGCAAAAGCGAGATCATCCTTCCCAAATTGAGCAGGAATTTTAGCAAAAATATAAAATGCGCCATCTGGCAATGCAATTTCAAAGCCCATCTTTCGCATTGCACTCGCAAGTTTATCTCTCCGTTGACGATAGGCCTGCTTAAATTCTTGTGGATCATCAGCCCCGTTTTCTAATGCTTCAATCGCGGCGGCTTGCGCAGTATCATTTGGGCACGTTACCATAAATGAATGCATCTTTGACATCGTTGAAATAAATTCTTCCGGGCCAGCCACATATCCTAAACGATAACCTGTCATTGCATGTGATTTTGATAAACCACTAATCAGAATTGTCTGCTCGGGCAAAAGTGTCGCAAGTGAATGGAAGGGTTGATCGTACATCAATGAACTATAAATCTCATCAACAATCGCATAGATGTGATGATCTTCAATTACTTTAGCTAATGCTTTTAACTCTTCTTCAGTGTACGAACGGCCAGTTGGATTATTAGGATAATTTAAGAGAACAGCTTTTACTGCCGGACCCTCTTTTGCTAATACCTCTTCTAGTCTTTCAGCAGATAGCAAAAAGCCATCTTCAGCAGTGTTAACTTTAATCGGTTCAGCCCCAGTTAGGGAAACACTCGGGAAATATAGCGAAAATGCTGGAGTGGGAATAATTACTTTATCTCCTGGATTTAGCATCGCAAATGTTGTCGCGGTTACCGCTTCTGTTGCTCCAATCGTGACTACAATTTCGGTTTCAGGGTCATAGTAAACATGGCGACTCCGTTCAAGATATTTACTAATCGCTTTGCGTAATTCGATTTTACCCTTACTCGGCGAATAGTGAGAATCATCATTTTGAATACTTTCAATCGCTGCCTTTTTAACGTGATCTGGCACAGCAAAGTCCGGTTCCCCAAGCGTTAATTTTACTAGTCCAGGAACGGCAGAAATTTCTTCATCAAATGCGCGAATCTGTGCTGGCGGAACAGCTGCCAGATGACTATTTACGGTTGTTGCTAATTCAGCATGGAGTCTTGGCATTTTTTCACCCTCTTATAAAATATTTTCTAAGCCAATTACTAATTTTGACAATCCGTCAACTTTTTCCAGAGCAACTTTAACCCCATTCATGAAGGATTGACGGTCAAATGAATCTTGGCGGATGGTTAGGGCCTCCCCATCCCCACCAAAGAGAACTTGTTCGTGAGCAATGTACCCCGGAAGCCGAACAGCATGAATCTTAATTCCATGGTAGTCGCCACCCCGCGCACCAGTTAAGCTCTCTGTTTCATCAGGATTCGTCTCATGTGCAGGACGAACTTGGTCAATCAACTTTGCGGTACTCAAAGCCGTTCCCGATGGGGCATCTTTTTTATCACCATGATGCATTTCAATAATTTCAACGTCAGGGAAATATTTAGCCGCTTCCTGAGCAAATTTCATAAGAAGAACTGCTGACATCCCAAAATTAGCAGCGATCAATCCGCCCACATGTTTTTCTTCACTGAGGCGCACCAGGTCTGTTTGTTGTTCATCGGTTAAGCCAGTCGTTCCAACAATCGGCCTCATTCCATGTTCAAGTGCAAACTTAACATTCTGATAAACAGCACTTGGCAAGGTAAAATCAATCCAAATATCAGCAACTCCATCTTCAATTTCATCCAAAGTTTGATAAGGATGAACAGATGATGCAAGGTGAAAATCAGTCATATTCTCTTTTGTTAAGGTTGGTGCAAGCGCAGCGGTAATTTCAAAGCCAGCGAGTGAGTTCACTAGATCAACTGCCTTTTGTCCCATTGCTCCAGTCGCACCGGCAATTAAAACTTTTTTCATGCTCTATTCCCCCAAATTTAATGGTAAGTTCTTGGCAGTCAACGAATTAGTAGGTAATGATAAAGCAGTCTCTAATTCGCGTTTTTCTTCTTCATTTAATGGAAGAATTGGTAAGCGACAACTGCCAACGTTAAAACCTTGCGCATTCAAAACGGCTTTAACTGGTGATGGTGATGGGAACATAAACAAAGCAGCCATCCGGGGAGTTAACCACCGTTGTAGCTTACCAGCAGTTTGATAATCACCCCGGTATAGTGAGTCATACATTTGACGCATTTGATCGACATAAGTATGGGAAGCAACCGAGATAACCCCATTTGCTCCTAAAACCCGGGCAGTTAGAGCTTGTGCATCCTCACCCGTGAAAACTGCAAAATCAGGGTCGCGGTGTTCAACAATGTATTCAAGTTCTTCCAAAGATGTACATTGTTTTACAGCGGCGATATTTTGATGGTGAGACAATTCTACTACGGTTTCCTGAGCCATCTTTACCCCTGTACGACCAGGAATGTTGTAAATGATGATTGGGAGGTCAACATTATCCGCAACTGCTGTGAAATGAGCAACCATTCCCCGTTGGTTAGGTTTGTTATAAGGAGGAACAACAACAAGAGCATAATCGATACCGTTAATTTGCGCAACCTCATTAGTAAAGGTAATCGTTTCCTTAGTATTATTGCTTCCAGTTCCAGCAATAACCGGAACCCGTCCGTTTACAATTTCACCGAAATGTTGGTATAGCTCAATTTTTTCATCATGAGTGAGTTCTGGAGTTTCCCCAGTAGTCCCCCCGATAACAAAACCGTTGCTCCCATGTTCAATTAAGTAATTTGTCAAATATTCTAAACGACCATAATCAATATTTCCCTCGTCATCAAAGGGGGTTACAATTGCCGTCATTAAGTCTGCATTTTGTAATAATGTCATATTCTTTCCTCCATTATTTATTCCCTACTAATTTTGCATTCGATATTCAAGAAAACCAGTAATCGCATCTACTCCACGTATAATTGCTTTTTCATTAGGGGTAAGGGTGGCCGAATGTAATTGTGAATCATCTTCAACCCCAAGCCAAAACATGGTTCCCGGAAATTTAGCCAGTAAGTAGCCAAAGTCTTCCCCAGTCATTGCTGGTTCTGTTTCGATAAAGTTTACAGTTGGTGTTTCTTCCATATAATGGATAAACCGTTTTGTTAATTCTGGATTATTCTCTACTGGCCAATAGCCACCCTGATTTAATTCAAGGGAAACATCCATGTTAAAACTGCGTCCGATTCCTTCACATACGTCCTTCAAGCGGTCATCAATAGTTTCAATCATCGTTTGTGTTAGTCCCCGAATCGTTCCTTCAATCCGCGTATGTCCAGCAATAACATTTCGAATCGTCCCGCCGTCAATCTTTCCTAAGGTAATTACACCACTTTGAATAGGATCGATACTCCGCGAAATCACAGTCTGCACTTGAAGAATCAATGATGCTGCCGCAACGACCGTATCATTAGCATTTTGAGGATACGCCGCGTGACCGCCCTTACCATTGAGATCAATATTAACTTCCGTGGTTCCCGCAAACAAGGTCCCCATCCGACAACCAATTGCGCCTGCTGGCAAATCAGGATTATCATGCAACCCGTAAAACTCATCTGGTTTCCACTTTCCACTAAACAAGCCCAGTTCATATGCCCGCTTTCCACCATTTTCGCTTTCTTCGGCCGGTTGGAAGAAAAACAGGATATTATCTTGCGGCTGGTGTTCACTAAAATAACTCAATACGCCTAATGCAACCGTCATATGAATGTCATGACCACAGGCGTGCATTATTCCCGGATGAGTTGATGAGTATGGCAAGCCTGTTTGTTCCTCAACTGGTAAAGCATCAATGTCTGTTCGGTACCCAATTGTTCGTTGTGGATTCTGCCCATGAACTAACACCATGAGAGCAGTTGGTAATTCCTTAAAGGTACGAACTTCTAAAAAGGCTTGGTTAAAACCGGCAATCGTCTTCACTAAGTATTGGTGGGTGTCAAATTCTTGAAGAGCCAGCTCTGGAATTTGATGGAGATGACGACGAATTTGAATTAATTCTTCTTCTGTTAACATCTTGACCTCCTCCTAGAGCTTCCGTAAATCATCCTCTAATTCAGTCTTGCCAGCGGTTTGGTCATCAACATTCTTAATAAACTTAGCAGGAACTCCTGCAACCATCGTATGGGGAGCCACATCATGGGTAACCACGGCGCCAGCAGCAATTACAGCACCTTCCCCAACGTGTACTCCCTCAATTACCACCGCATTGGCGCCAATCATTACATTATCATCGATCCGGACTGGTTCAGCTGAAGCCGGTTCAACAACTCCAGCTAGTACAGTACCAGCACCAATATGACAGTGGCGACCAACAATTGCACGGCCACCAAGAACTGCCCCCATATCAATCATCGAATCAGCACCAATTTCAGCACCAATATTAATTGTTGCGCCCATCATAATGACAGCATTGTCACCAATAAGAACTTTATCGCGAATAATTGCGCCTGGCTCAATGCGGGCATTAATATTCTTCAAATCAAGCAAAGGAACTGCTGAATTACGCGCATCGTTTTCCACATGGTAAGATTCAATTGCTGAACTGTATTTCTTTAATAACGGTTCGATAACTGTCCAATCACCGAAAATAACTCCCGTATGCTGTTCAAGAAATGTTTCTACTTCTGCGGGAAATTCTAAATCACCCAAATTTCCTTTAAGGTAGACCTTTACCGGTGTCTTCTTGAGTGCGTTACTAATGTAGTTAATGATTGTTTGTGCATCTAATTCAGCCATAATTATTTACCTCTTTCTTCCTTTATATATGTCAAATTATTGTTGGTATGGTTCATCCAAATGAATTAAATCATCGTAAGTTTCTCGTTTAATCACAACCTGGGCTGTGCCTTTTTCTGCAAAGACAACTGCTGGACGAGGATTCCGATTATAATTTGAAGCCATTGAATAGCCATAAGCACCAGTATCAAGCATCGCTAAGACATCTCCTGGTTTCGTAGCCGGTAATGCCTGATTCTGACTGAGGATATCACCAGACTCGCAATACTTTCCTGCTACCCGAACATGTTCAACCAATTCCGCCCGAGGATTATTTGCTAAGACCGTTTCATATTGTGCTTCATAAAGTGCTGGACGAATGTTATCGCCCATCCCGCCATCAACTGTTACATATGGCTTCAACCCTGGTACATCTTTACGGGATCCAACAGTATAAAGATTATAGCCAGCAGGTCCCGCGATTGAACGTCCGGGTTCTATCCAGATCGCTGGCATAGCAAGATTTGTTTCTTTAATTTCCGCTTTAATTGCCTTAATAATTGCTGCCACAAATTCTTCTGGAGCAAGTGGTGTATCATCTTTTACATAACGAATTCCAAAGCCACCTCCAACGTTGATCACAGCAGCTTGATAGTTGAATTTTTCTTGCCAGTGGGCGGCAACTTCAACTAACTTCTTAGCTACTCCTTCAAATCCCGCAAGTTCAAAAATCTGTGAACCAATATGGGCATGCAATCCTTTCATTTGCATCCGGGGATTTTCAAGAACTTTTGCTAACGCCTCATCTGCCTGTCCTGATTGAAGGTCAAATCCAAATTTACTGTCAACTTGACCAGTTTGAATGTACTTATTTGTATGAGCAGAAATTCCAGGAGTAATTCGCAACATTACATCAACATGTGCATCAAGTTCCTCCAAAATGTCTGCTAACAATTCAATCTCATGGAAGTTATCAATCATGATTGTTCCCACGTGATGGTCAATTGCCATTTCCAATTCTTCCCGTGATTTATTGTTTCCGTGAAAACTAACATTAGCCATTGGAAAGCCGGCTTTGATGGCAGTATATAATTCACCACCAGAAACAACATCAACATGCGCACCTTCTGCAGCAACTACTTGATACATTGCGATTGCTGAAAAAGCTTTACTAGCATAGCTAACCGCATAATCAACATTATTTTCTTCAAAAACCCGCTTAAATGCTCGAATCTGTTGGCGAATCTGTTGAACATCATAAACAACTAACGGGGTACCAAACTGATGAGCTAAGTCAACCGCATCACATCCCCCAATCGTTAGATGACCAGCGGCATTTAATTGTTGATCAGTAATCTGTTCGTTCATTTGTAATTCCTCCATGAGATTTGTAGTAAAGAGGCTATAAAAAAATCCACTGTCTGCGCAAACAAACAGTGGAATTCACTTATCCATTCTGATTTGTCGATAGCGCAACGCAGGCTCTTATTGTCCTGCGACAGTCCGTAGCTTATTCAACTACGACCCAGCTACTTAATGTGCCAAACTAAGCGCTTCGGCAACTTCCCTGTTCAACTAACCTCAATGTCTTGGCGGACTAAATTAGTTTACTAGTGTCGGTTGCGCCTCTTCGATTTATACATAGCTTATAAGTCTTTTATGAGAATGTCAATACAAATAATTAAATTTAAAAAAGTTTTTTTAATCCATTAGATGTAAGAAAGTTTATTTTACTTACCTTATACAACTTAAAGGCTTGCATGTCTCCCTTAATGTGTTAGAATTCGATTAAATTATTTTAGAGATAAATTAGCAACCCTAATTTTCTCAAAGGAGTATTTAAGTATGAAAGTTGTAAAGTTTGGTGGAAGTTCTCTGGCTAATGGAGAAGCCTTTCAAAATGCAATTAATATTATTACCTCTGACCCCCAACGCCGGGTAATTGTCACTTCTGCGCCGGGTAAACGTTTTGCCGATGATATTAAAGTTACTGACTTACTGATTAAATATGCCCAAGCAGTAATTGCAGGCCAAAATCCCCAAGAAATCATTGAGCAAATTTTAAATCGATATCAAGAAATTGCTGCTTATTTTGGCTTACCAGCAGATAAATTAATTCCGCTAGTTGAACGACTAGAAGGCCTTCCTAACCATACGTATCCAAATGATAACTATCTTTTGGCCGCTTTCAAAGCTCATGGTGAACGCTTAAATGCCCAACTAATGGCAATCCTTTTGCAGCATTTAGGTTATGAAGCACGTTTTGTGACACCAAGTGAAGCTGGTATTATCGTTACTGGAACACCCAATAATGCTAATGTTATCCCAGAAACATATGCAAACCTGAGTCATTTTACGTTTAACGAGAACGAATTATTAGTATTCCCTGGTTTCTATGGCCTAACTCTTGCCGGCCACATTGCTACTTTTTCTCGTGGTGGTTCTGATATCACCGGTGCGATTCTTGCGCGCGGTCTTCACGCTTCTACTTATGAAAATTTCACCGATGTCGATGCTATTTACTCAGCCAATCCACAAATTGTCGATCATCCGCAGCCAATTACTACCATGACTTACCGGGAAATGCGAGAACTATCTTATGCTGGTTTTTCCGTCTTTCACGATGAAGCATTGATTCCTGCCATTCAAGGAAATATCCCAATTAATGTTCGTAATACTAATGATCCTGAAAAGCCGGGAACAATGATTGTCCCTGATAAAGATTTTCAACCAAGCGACATTGTAACGGGGGTCGTGAGTGGAAAACACTTTGCAGCCCTCTACCTTCACAAATATCTCCTTAACAAGCAAGCAGGTTTTACTCTTCGGATTCTTGAAATTCTCGCAAAGCATAACGTCTCGTACGAACATATGCCTTCAGGAATTGATGATATAACAATTATCCTTGATCGAAATGCAATTAATGACCAATTAATCGATACCATCTGCAATGAAATTCAAGAAGAGATTAATCCTGACCGTTTAGAATGGATTGACAATTATGCAATTACCATGGTTGTTGGTGAAGGTATGCGTAATCGCACGGGGGTAATTGATGATATATTAATGCCTCTAGCCGAAAAACACATTGCGGTTCCCATGATTAATCAAGGAGCTTCACGAATTGCAATCATGATCGGGACATACAACGAAGACGCGGATGATGCCGTTCGAGCTATTTACCATCGCTTTTTCGCAAATTAGGAGGAAATATTTATGGTGCAATTATTAAAAGTACACGGATCACAAAATTCCTTTTTTATTCTTGACCAAACACAACTGACCAATCCCCTTACTGATGAAGAATTAGTTTCATTTACTCAGCAAATAACTGATGCACAAAATGGCGTTCTCGGTGGTGCTGACGGTGTGTTAGTTGTTAACCATCCAACTAGACCAGAATCAGCAGCACAAATGCGGGTAATTAACGCAGATGGCAGTGAGGCCTCAATGTGCGGGAATGGTTTAAGAACGGTTGCTCGTTATGTAGCAGAACGTGATAATTTAACCGATTTTAAAGTCGATACAATGAATGCTAGTCTTCGTGTTCGTCAGCACGAAAACCTTGCACCCGGAGTTCCTGCTTTTGCCGTTGAAATTTCACCAGTAAAGTTTGACCACACTGCTTTGCCATTTGATAATCTTGGCCATGAGCGCCTGTTAGACACCCTTGTCCCTGAATTATATCCTAGTCTTCGTTTTTCAGTCCTTGCTGTTCCTAATCCCCACTTAATTAGTTTTGTTAGTATGGAAGAACTAAATGGCCCAGCACTTGAAGAATTAGGTACACGGTTAAATAGTGATAATCCTTACTTCAGTGACGGGGTAAATGTTAATTTTGGCCATATTCTCGGTCATAACAAACTCTTTGTAAAAACGTTTGAACGAGGAGTCGGCTTTACAAATGCTTGTGGGACAGGTATGTCTGCCACTAGTCTCGCTTTAGCCCTCACTCATCCAGACGCAGCATCATTTAATGAACCAATTAGCGTTTATAATCCTGGTGGCATGGTCAAGACAATTCTTCACCGTGATGACTACAACTACTGGATCGAATTAATCGGTAATGCTACGTTTACTCATACTATTACTGTAGATGAATCATCTTTACACGCAGTCGATCTAGCTAACCTTCGTAAAAACGTTGTCGAAAGCAATGAAAATCAAGCTTACCGAACATTTATTGACTCATTATCATTTTAATTTAATCCCAAAAAGCCGAGGCTAAGAAATTTCTTAACCTCGGCTTTTTTATAATTATTCGATGTGACAAACAATAAGTTAACTATTCTTTACGACGCTTTTTACCAAATGCTAATAAGCCTGCAACTCCTAAGGCAAGTAAGCCTAAGATTCCTTCGTGCTTTAATTGTTCATTGCCAGTTTGCGGTAATTGAGCAGCTTGTTTTTGTGCTACTGGTGTGGTGGCATTAGCGTTGTTTACATTGCTTGTGGTAACTAAACTGCCTGCTGAAGAAGTAGTTTGTCCATTAGTAGGAATATTACCATTTCCAGCTGGTGTTGTAGTTGGCGTCGATGGTTTTGCTGGTGTCTCTGGCTGTGGTGTAGTTGGATTGCCAGCATTACCATTTGGAGTGCCATTTTCACTAGGGGTGGTTGGCTCAACTGGTTTTTCGTTTGGCTTGTAAACTACTGGAGTATTTTCACCCGGATTCTCAGGAGTTACCGTTGAAATATTTGGTGTATATCCTGGAATTTCCGGTACTGGTTCATTCGGCGTTACTTCAGTTGGATTATTCGGGTTCGTTGGGTATTGCGGTTGTGGAACATTTGGCAACGGCTTCCCATCCGGACCTACTGGAATAATATGACCATTTGGCGTGTACGTTACCGTAACCGTCTTATTTAAGTCATCAGGGGTAATGGTAGTCCCACCGGCAACTGCCTTATCTGCGTGATAGCCAGGAACAACTGGCGTATCGACATTGCCAAAGGTGTGACTAGCGACGTTCCACCCAGTTTCACTAACAATCTTACCAGTTACCTTATCAACCACGGCACTCTTAGTAAAGGTAAAGTGCTGAACATTGTTAGCCGGCGTCTGGTCACCAGCCCCAACGTAGCGAATGGTCTGAGTTCCAGTTGCCTCCAAGTCATTCTTAGCGGTCCCATCTGGCCACTTTGGACCATTTGGATCGTTCGGATTGATTGGCTGACCTGGTTGTCCTGGATTTTCTGGCGTTACAGGCACAAGCTCGTGTTCAACATTAATTACAATGTTTTGCGCACCCTTACTGATCGTTGTTGGGATGACGACATTAGGATTAAGGACCTTGTAACCCTTATTTTCTAGTTCTTGGATTACCGTGTTCTTATCGTAAGTAAAGGTCGTCCCAACATTTTCTTCACCACTGCTCTTACCGTATTGCGGCAAGTCAACATTATCGGTAGTATCACGCACAGTAACAGTGATTGACCCTTGTTCAACTGGCGTATCTGGCACATACTTCACTGGTACATCTTCACCCGGTTTGCCTGGCACTGGATTGACCGGTTCACCTGGCTTACCAGTTTCTGGGTGATAACCTGGTACATCTGGAACTTGACCTGGTGTCGTTTCACTTGGGTTGTCCGGATTGGTTGGGAACTGTGGTTGGTCGGCACCTGGAATTGGATTGCCGTCTGGGCCGACTGGAATAATATGACCGTTTGGTGTGTACGTCACCGTAATCGTGGCATTAGGATTGTTCTTAGTTACCGTTGCACCACCAGCAGTAGTTTGAGTAGTAGTGTAACCCTTGATCACTGGAGTATTGATCTTGCCAAAGGTATGGTCACCAGTTAGATCTGGAGCCGTTTGTACATTTGGCGTTTCAATCTCCTTGCCCGTAGTTCCATCAACGAACTTAATTGTTTGCGAACCAGTGTAAGTTTCTGGTGTTGGAGTGTCAGGAACGTATTTAACTGGTACGTTCTCACCTGGTTGGCCTGGTACTGGATCGACTGGGTCGCCTGGCTTACCAGTTTCTGGGTGATAGCCTGGTACATCCGGTACTTGGCCTGGTGTCGTTTCACTTGGGTTGTCCGGGTTGGTTGGGAATTGCGGTTGATCGGCACCTGGAATTGGATTGCCGTCTGGGCCGACTGGGATAATGTGACCGTTTGGTGCATAGGTTACCACAATCGTCTTATTCAAGTCATTAGGGGTAATGGTTGCCCCACCAGCAACGGCCTTGTCTGCGTGATAGCCTGCTACTACCGGTGTGTCAACATTGCCAAAGGTATGACTAGCAACGTTCCAACCCGTTTCACTGACAATCTTACCAGTTACTTTATCAACCGTTGCGCTCTTCGTGAAAGTGAAGTGCTGAGTGTTATCAGATGGCGTCTTATCGCCAGCACCTTCATAATGAATAGTCTGGGTTCCAGTTGCTTCCAAGTCATCCTTAGCGGTCCCATCTGGCCACTTTGGACCGTCTGGGTCGTTCGGGTTAATTGGCTGACCTGGTGTTCCTGGATTTTCTGGCGTTACAGGTACAAGCTCGTGTTCAACATTAATCACAATGTTTTGGGCACCTTTACTAATTGTCGTTGGAATTACAACGTCTGGATTAAGGATCTTGTAACCCTTGTTTTCTAGTTCTTGGATTACCGTATTCTTATCGTAAGTGAAGGTCGTCCCGACATTTTCTTCACCACTAGTCTTACCATATTGCGGCAAGTTGACATTATCCGTTACATCATGAACGGTCACGGTAATTGAGCCTTGTTCAACTGGTGTATCTGGCACATACTTCACTGGTACATTATTGCCTGGTTGACCTGGCACTGGATCGACCGGATCACCTGGCTTACCAGTTTCTGGGTGATAACCTGGCACATCTGGTACTTGGCCCGGTGTCGTTTCACTTGGATTGTCCGGGTTGGTTGGGAATTGTGGTTGGTCAGCTCCTGGAATTGGTGTACCATTTGGACCAACAGGAATAATGTGACCATTCGGCGTGTACGTTACTGTAATTGTGGTATTCGGGTCAGTCTTGGTAACTATTGCACCACCTGCAGTAGTTTGGGTAGTAGTGTAACCCTTAATTACTGGCGTGTTAATCTTACCAAAGGTGTGGTCACCAGTTAAGTCCCCAGCTATTTGAATATCTGGTACGTGGAGTTCCGTTCCATTCCCGTCAACGAACTTAATCGTTTGCGAACCAGTATAAGTTTCTGGTGTTGGGGTATCTGGCACATACTTCACTGGTACATTATTGCCTGGTTGGCCTGGCACTGGATCGACCGGATCACCTGGCTTACCAGTTTCTGGATGATAACCTGGTACTACTGGAACTTCACTCGGCGTTGTTCCTGTTGGATTATCAGGATTCGTTGGGAATTGTGGTTGATCGGCACCTGGAATTGGTGTACCGTCTGGACCGACAGGAATTACATGACCATTTGGTGCATAGGTTACCACAATCGTCTTATCCAAGTCATCAGGAGTGATTGTTGCCCCACCTGCAACCGCCTTATCTGCGTGATAGCCCGCTACTACTGGCGTATCAACATTGCCAAAGGTATGACTAGCGACGTTCCAGCCAGTTTCACTGGCAATCTTACCAGTTACTTTATCAACAGTAGCACTCTTCGTGAAGGTAAAGTGTTGAGTATTATCAGCTGGCGTCTTATCGCCCGCGCCTTCATAATGAATGGTCTGAGTACCAGTTACTTCCAAATCGTTCTTAGCAGTCCCGTCTGGCCACTTTGGACTCTCTGGATCGTTAGGATTAATAGGTTGACCAGGAATTCCTGGATTCTCTGGTGTTACAGGAACAAGCTGGTGTTCAACATTAATCACAATATTTTGCGCACCTTTACTAATGGTCGTTGGAATTGCAACGTCTGGATTAAGGACCTTATAACCCTTGTTTTCAAGGTCTGTAATTACAGTATTCTTATCATAGGTAAATCCAATCCCCACATCTTGTTCACCACTGCTCTTACCGTATTGCGGCAAGTTAACATTATCTGTTACATCATGAACGGTCACAGTGATTGAACCCTGCTGAATTGGCGTATAAATAACCTGTGTATCTTTTCCAGGATCTTCTGGCGTAACCGTTTGTTCTTGTGGAGTATAACCAGGAATAACAGGAACTGGCTCATCCGGTTTAACCTCAGTTGGATCATTCGGATTATTCTGATATTGCGGTTGCGGTGCGTTTGGTATTACTTCTCCATTCGGTAAAACTGGAATAATTTTCCCTAATGGCAAATATTTTAATTCAATGTTTTGTGTCTGCTCTACATAAGGATTTGGAAAGACATAATTACCATTTTGAATACTCAAAGATGTTGGGCCAAGTGAGCTTTGGCTTGAAGGATAAACAATTCCTTTTGAATTATTAGGATCATATTGCTGCTGACCATTAATATAAATATCACATTGCATCAACCCATTTTGTGAAATTTGGTGCCATACCTCTTTTATTAATTGTCCGCTTGCGCTTACCCATTCATTTGTGTAAGTTCCTCCATTATGAAATTGTGAAATAATTCCATTAGCACGACTACTATTAACCAAATAGTAACCTTTAATAACTATTTGATCGTTTTTTCCAACCGAATATACCTGTCCTGTGAGTCCCGTTTGTGTGTAAGGTTGTATTCCTGATATCTCTTCTCCTGTTTTTTCATTTACATATTTAATAGTTTGAGTTACTTTTTCTGGCATTGCATCTCCCCACGCATTAGATACACTATCTGCTGCATAAGGATTAGGGTTTTCTTTAATAAGAGCCTGATACTTTCCATAACCAAATGTAAAAGCTAAGCCATAATTATTATTAAGTTCATTAACACTTATTCCATTCTCCCCAAAATTGTAAATATTAATTTTAGAACCTTGATATGGTCCCTCATAGGTTTGCATTTCCCCAACATTTATTGTCCCATTACTATACTGCTGCGTGTATTGGTCGTTCGTAATATAGTAATTTAAGATTCCTCCTGGCTCATTCCGATTAGTAGCTAAAGTAATTACCATATTTAAAGGCGTATACGCATTATCAGTTAATTGACCATTAGTTAAATGGAATTGATCAAAAATATATTGATTTTGGGGTATTATTCCATTGGTATTAGGGTAATCTGGCCCATCTGTAATACTTGCTTGTTGAGTATTTAATGACGCTTGGGAATTACTGGTTAAAGTTTGAATAGAGTCACTAGATCCACTTGCAGCCATCACGGGCGTCGAACTTGGGTTATTATTAGTTAATCCAGCACTCGTTTGAGATGATTGACTGCTAGCAGTTGCTATTTTAGCTGCTGATGAGGAATTTGTTGAGCTAGAATTATTAGAAGTAGCTGTAACTTCCTCACTTGCTGTACGCACCTGATTATTTTGATTAGAACTTGCGCTTACTGGGGCACTAGCACTTTCAGCCGCACTAGATTGATTTGACGCATCATTGCTCCCTGGTAAACTTGCCTGGGGCGTTGTTTCAGTAATTGCTGTGCTATTGTCATTAGAAGCATAAGCCGTTTGCGACAACTGGGTTCCCATAATAAAAGAACCAAGTAAGACAGAGGCAACCCCGATTGAAAGTTTACGTAATGTAAAACGCTCTTGCCTATCATCTATCTTTCGTTGAAGCTCACGATTATTATTTTTCGATAACATCAAAATCCTCCTTTTGACTACTAAACTAACCTTTCATTATCAGTAATCATTAACTGTTTCTACAAATAGGACTTGTCTGTCAATCAAACTTATCCACCGCCTATTATAAATAAAATAATATTCATCATCAATTAAAACGGTTATACAATTTTTTTAATAAAAAACATATAAAAAAAGGTCTCATTAGATGAGAACCTTTCAAACAAATTAATTTATTTACGATTAAACAATGTATCAATTGATTGGTTATTGTGGATACGAACAATTGCTTCTTTTAATAAATCGTCCACTGATAATTGAACCAACTTAGGGAATTCTTTCTCTTTTGGTAGTTGGATTGTATCTGTTACAATCATTTTTTCAAGAGGAGAATTTTGTAACGTATTTACCGCATCAGCTGATAATACTGCATGCGTAGCAATTCCGTAAACTTTAGCGGCACCAAAGTTCTTTAATGCTTGTGCAGATAAGTTCATCCGTACTCCTGTATCTACAATATCATCAACAATAATCGCAGTCTTACCTTTTACATCCCCGATTACATATTCCGGTACTTCTTGTTCAGTCCGTTCCCGAACTTCATCGTTACGGTTATCAATAATCGCAATGGAAGCTTTAATTCGTTCAGCATATTTCCGCGCTAAATTAACGCCAGCATGATCAGGGGCAACTACTACAATATCATCACCCAAGTTTTGTTCCTCAATATATTTAGTAAAAAGACTAGTTGCTTGAAGATGATCAACAGGAATATCAAAGAAACCTTGAACTTGAGGAGCATGAAGGTCAATCGTTACTAGTCGACTAATTTGATCCATTTCAAGAAGGTTCGCGATCAATTTAGCTGTAATTGGTTCACGGCTTCGTGCTTTTCGATCTTGACGTGCATAGCCATAGTATGGCATTACTACGTTAATCTTGGCCGCACTTGCCCGCCGTAGAGCATCAACCATAATTAATAGTTCCATTAAGTTAGTGTTAACTGGATCAGAAACTGACTGGATGACGTAGACCTCACAGCCACGAATACTTTCGTCAATTGTAATTTTAATTTCCCCATCAGCAAAATGACTAATGGAAGCTTTACTCAACGGAATCCCCACGCGTTGAGCAATTTGTTCAGCTAGTTTTGGATTTGAATTTAGTGAAAATAAACGCACATTATCGGCATTTTTTATCTGGGTCATTTTTATACTCCTTTAAAGTTCGACAATAATCATAACTATTATGACAACAAATTACTATTCAAGCAAGTATTATTTGGCTTGATGCAAACTTTGTAAGCTAATATTTTCCATTCCGATTAATGGATCAATTGTCTCTGAATTAATAAGATCAGCTGTTAGGATATATTGCTGAGCATCATTATTTATTAACTGTTCATTTTCTTTTTGAACAGGTTGCGGACTAGAAAGTTCTTTTGCTAACGAATCCGTTTGATAATCCAATTTTGATTTTAGTTCACCATGCCTACTCCAAACCTTATCAAGACGATCGACCAAAGAAGTTTTCCGGTTAACTGCTTCATTTTTTACACTAGTCACAACCGCATACGGCTCACCGATCAAGACTAACTTTTCTGCGGCACGGGTAATCGCCGTATATAAAAGATTTCGTTGAAGCATCCGGCTAAACTGCTGAACAATCGGCAAAAGAACCATCTTAAACTGACTTCCCTGTGCTTTATGGATCGAAATACAATAAGCTAACCGTAATTGATTCCATTCCATGCGGCTATAACTCACTTCATTACCATCAAAATCGACAGTAATTGATTCATTTTTCTTACCGACTGTTCTACCGCTTTCAATTGCTGTGATTTTTCCAATATCACCATTAAAAATGTTCTTTTCTGGAACATTAACGAGTTGCAGAACCTTATCTCCAACACGAAAAGTTAGTCCCCTAAAATCGACTTCTTGCTTTCCATTAGCTGGAGGATTATACGCCTGTTGTGCAAGTTCATTCAAACGGTCGATTCCTGCCTGTCCGCGGTACATTGGTGCCAAGATTTGAATATCATTTGCGGAATAATCTCGTTTTTTAGAAAGGTCAATAATTTGTTGAACCACACTTGGCACTTGGTTAGCATGGCATGAGATAAATGATCGATCTGGCATTTTATTCGTTAGATCTGATGGTAGCTTACCCTCTTTGATAGCATGAGCTAATGGGATAATTGTTGAATCAGCAGCCTGGCGGTGAATATTGGTCAGTTCAACTTTGGGCAGTTCTGCAAAATCAAGAAGATCATGGAAAACTTGCCCGGGACCAACAGATGGCAATTGGTCCTTATCACCTACCAAAACTACATGCATAGAAGTAGGAACAGCTTGAATAAGAGTTTTAAACAAAAGCGTATCGACCATCGACATTTCATCAATAATCAATAATGAGCCTTCTAAATCGCGGGCATTCATATCAGTTGGCATTTCCCGGCCATTAAGCCCGAGCAAGCGGTGAATTGTACTTGCTGGTAAATCAGTAGCTTCACTCATTCGTTTAGCAGCACGGCCTGTAGGAGCAGCTAGTAAAACAGGAAATGACTTTTCTTTATATTCATTTACGTCCAATGAAAGATCATGAATTTTCGCATAACTTGCTACAATCCCTTTAATAATTGTTGTTTTTCCCGTTCCTGGGCCTCCCGTAAGAAGCATAACTTTACTATTTAAGGCTGTTTTGATGGCCTCTTTTTGAACTTGGTCATAGGTTATCCCCGATTGATCGGCAACCTTCGTAACTGTTTTCTCAATAGTCGTTGCTGGTACTTTTTCCTGGTCAACGGTAAGAAGACGATGTAAGTGATCAGCAATTTGCCATTCCGCGTTATAAAGGGCAGTTGGATAAATTTTTTCATCCGCATAACTAATTGCTTGATTTTTCTCTAGCTCAACAATTTGGTTGGCAATTAAATCGGTCGAAACACGGCCTCCACTTCCTTGGGCAAGCAACTGGATAGTTTGCTGCAGAAGAGGTTTGGTTGTAGTAAATGTATCACCAGTTTCCATTGTCAAGTCATCAAGCGTCTGGATAATTGCGGCATCAATTCGACGTGAATCATCCGTGGCGATTCCTAATTTCTGTGCCACCTGATCAGCCCGATTAAAGCTAATCCCATCTATCTCAGCAGCGAGTTGGTAAGGATTTTCATTAATAATATGCAGAGTTTCTTCTCCGTACTTGTCAAAAATTGCACTACTAAGGTTAGCACCAAAGCCGAGATCATTTAGGCCGATAATAATCTGGTCCATCCCCTGGTTTGCTCGTAAATTATCAACTAATGAATCCTTAACTGCTTTGCGGAGTTTTAATTCATCTAAAACATGCGGATCAGCAATAATTTTATTAATTGCATCTGTTCCTAACTTGTCCACAATTTTTTCGGCCGTCTTTTTTCCAATTCCAGTAAATTGTTTTCCAGACAAGAAATCAACTAATCCATCCTTACTTGTAGGACGGTTGGCATGGTAAGAAGTCGCTTGAAATTGTTGTCCATATCGCGGATGTTCAACAATTTTTCCCTCAAAGCGGTAAGTTTGATCATCACTAAGATCACCAAAACTTCCAGTTACAGTAATTTCCGGCTCATGCCAATCAAAGTTTGCTTCTTCAACCGAGACAATTAAAACCTTAAAAAACGAATCTGGACTAGTGAAAATCTCAGATTGTACTTGACCAATAAAAAAAGACGGCTCCGTTGGCGTCTTAAATAGGTCGATTTCTTCAGCCATAGAAGTCATCCTTTCATGTTGCTAATCTTTCTTTTGCGTTGCCTGAAGCGTTTTTTCAATATCATTAAGACGTTGCTCACTCTTATGGTAGTAATTAGGATCTAACTGCTTAGCTTGCGCAAGGTAGTCTTTGTAAGGCTCACCGAGAACCATCGCTACAATTCCACGATTAAACTGCGTATCAGCACGTCCTGGATGATACTTTAGAATTGCATCATAGTAAGCTTTAGCCTGTTTAAATTCACCTAATGCTAATAATGAATCACCGATTACCTGGTTAATTTCAGGATCGTCTGGACGTAATTCAAGCGCAGTTAATCCATAAGCAACTGCCTGCTTGTATTGACCCTTTTTCATATAGCTTTGAGCTAACATAAGATAAGAATCCGCTTTGAGCTTTGGATCATCAATCTTATTGTAAAGCTTAATTGCTTCATTAACTTTGCCAATCTCATAGTAAAGGTTACCAAGGCCATAGTTTAAAAGATTCATAGCATTCTTGTCGCCCTTTGCCTCAAAAATACCTAAAGCCTTCATAAAGAGTTCTTCTGCTTGTTGATAATCATTTAACCGGGTTAACAAAGAACCTAAATCATAATAATTATTTACTTTATCTGGGTGCTCATCAATTGCTTCAACTAGTTTATGAACTAATTTTTCTGTTTCCTTTTTCTTAGGATCACGAAAATCTTTTTTCTCTGTCATTAATATCACCTCTTAAATCGTATCAGTCGGATCAACCTTGCTCTTGTGAAGATAAGATGTGTCGTTCCACTTCTCAAGTTCAAAATGACGACCATCATTAGTAGTAAGAACCGTCGTTGATGTATTGCTTAGTCCACCACGATCTTTCAAGTGAGCAAGAGGCGTTCCAATCAATGCATTAATGGCAGCATTTAAGGCAGCTCCGTGTGAAATCACGAGAATATTACCATTAGGATACTGGCGACAATACTCTTCAATTGCTGCACGGAAACGAGCTATTACTTCCAGAAAACTTTCCCCTTCTACTAATGATTCATCATATTTATCAGGATGATGACGAAAGTTTTTTAAAACCTCAGGCCATTTTGCCGCAACATCTTCAAAATGCATTCCTTCCATTTTGCCTAAATTAAATTCTTTTAACCGGCTATCAATTGTTAATGGAATTTCTGGATTCAAATGATTCAATAATGCTTGAGCGGTTATTCGCGCACGCTTTAAGGGACTGGCATAAGCATGCTCAAACGGAATCCTTTGCAATGAGCTTGCTAATAATTCAATTTCTCGATAGCTATCCTTTAATAACGGTGAATCGCCATTGGCACCTTGATAACGGGATTCTAAATTCCACTGCGTTTTTCCGTGTCGGATTAAATAAACTTTTGTCATCTCTGTCGTTACCCCTTTTATTTACTATCTTACCAGAGTTTGCGGCAATTGTTTATCACAGAGTTATTACTTTATGTATATTTAAGAAGGCAAAAGTGAAATTACTTCTGCCTTCTTTAAGGTCTAAAAATATGAATTAAACGTATTGAAGCTGCCGGTCATGACTGTAAGCACGATCAATAATCGCACTCCCAAGACATTCCTCACCATCATAAAAGACAACTGCTTGACCTGGAGTGATGGCCCGTGCAGGATCATCAAATTCAACCGTTACCATTTGATCATCATCTGACAAATGAACAGTAACGCCAACATCCGTCTGACGGTAGCGGAACTTGGCTGTACAGTGAAAATCACGTCCATAACGACTTACGACATCATCAACCCAGTGAATATCACTTGCTTCAAGATGAGTAGCATAAAGATGGCTGTTTTCGTATCCTTGACCAACATAAAGAACGTTCTTCTTCATATCCTTACCGATCACAAACCATGGCTCATTACTTTCCTTGTTACCACCAAGGCCAAGTCCACGACGCTGACCAATGGTGTAATACATTAAGCCCATATGCTGACCAACAACTTTGCCATCAAGGGTTTCCATATTTCCTGGTTGTGCTGGAATATATTGACTCAAGAATTCACGGAAATGACCATCCTCACCGATAAAGCAAATTCCAACTGAATCCTTCTTATCAGCAGTAGCAAGACCAGCTTCTTCAGCAATCTTTCTGATTTCTGGCTTAGTGTAGCCAGCTAATGGAAACATTACCTTATCCAACTGCTTGTAATCAAGTTGACTTAAGAAGTAAGTTTGATCTTTGTGTTGATCTTTAGCGCGCATCAGGTGCATCCGGCCGTTCTCATCACGCTTTACATCAGCATAGTGTCCAGTGGCAACGTAATCAGCACCTAATTGATTAGCATACTCAATAAAAGCCTTGAACTTAATCTCTTTATTACAAATAACATCAGGATTTGGTGTACGACCTTTCTTGTACTCAGTAATGAAATACTTGAAAACCCGATCCCAGTATTCCTTCTCAAAGTTAACAGAATAGTATGGAATCCCAATCTTAGAAGCAACTTTTGCTACATCTTTGTAGTCTTCAGTGGCAGTACAAACACCATTTTCATCAGTGTCATCCCAGTTTTTCATGAAGACACCAACTACATCATATCCTTGGCGTTTTAAGAGGAGAGCCGTCACTGAAGAATCGACTCCCCCACTCATTCCTACTACCACACGTGTATGACTATTATCAGCCATTAATTATCACCATCATTTCGTATAGATTCTGGAATAATCTACGATTGAAGGTCGCATGCATCCAGTGATAACCATTGTACCAAAGTATTTCAATCCCTGCACAGTTTTTATTTAGTGAATATTTGCCGGGCGACCATTTCATCTAAAATATAATGATATTGTTGCACAAATTCAGTTGCCCGTTGGTGATTAAAAATATTAATTTTTCTTAAACCATTTCCAGAAAGAGTCTCCATTTTAAAACCGTCTAAGTCACTGTTAATTAAAATTCGAAGGCGAGCAACTGGTTTAAATGGATTATCAGTATCGAGGCTTCCTAAATACTCAAAGTTTCCCCGGTTAGTCTGTTCAAATCCTAAATCAAGCAAGGCATATTTTTTTATTTCTGGGCTGATTGTGTATTTATCTTTATCACCAGAAATTTGTACTGTTTTTGTAAATTCCATTTTAATTGTCCCCATTAATCTTCTTTAGGTTTTCAACGGTTTTAACAATCGTAGCAATTAACTGATCAATATCTTCTTCAGTATTTAACCCGCCAAAACTAATTCGAATTGATTCACTAATGCGGGGGCTATCGGCGCCAAACATCGCTGTTAAAACGTGAGATGGTTCAATACTACCCGCTGTACATGCAGACCCACCAGAGACTGCGATGCCTGCAAGGTCTAAGTCTGTCTGGATAACATAAGTTGAAATGCCTTTAAACCATAAGTTAAGTACGTGGGTTTTGTTGATTTGACCATTAATTTCAAAATCAACATTATTTTCCTTAAGCACGTTAACAATCTTTTGCTTAAAGGCGTAATAACGATCGCGCCGTTCTTCTTTTACTTCCGGCGTGTTTAATTCTACCGCTTTAGCAAAACCGGCAATTCCAGGTACATTTTCAGTTCCAGCACGACGTTTAGTTTCTTGATCTCCACCCTTAATAAAGCTTGGAAAACTAATGCCATCACGACGATATAAAAAGCCAATCATCTTTGGACCATTAATTTTATGGGCAGATGTTGAAAGCATATCAATGTGATCAGCTTTAACATCGATTGGCAACAGTCCATATGCTTGAACAGCATCTGTATGAAACCATGCTTGATGGTCTTTCAAAATTTCACCAATCTCATGGATAGGCATTTGACTACCCACTTCATTGTTTTCCATCATAATGGTTACTAAAATCGTATCATCACGAAGAGCAGCCTTAAAATCATCAATTGAGATATTACCATTTTCATCAACTGGTAAATAGGTTACCTCAAAGCCATGTTCTTCTAAAAAATGGAGGGGTTTTAAGACTGCCTCATGCTCAATGGCAGTTGTAATAATATGCTTACCAAGGTTCTGCCGTTTAAAAGCAGTTTGGATAATCGCAGTATTATCACTTTCAGTTCCCCCACTGGTAAAGATAATTTCATTATCATCAGCATTAATGCTCTGGGCAAGAATGTGACGACTATCTTCCATTACAAGTTTGGCATGACGCCCATAAGAGTAACCAGTTGAGGCATTTCCCCATGATTCTTGCATTTGTTTAGTCACTTCCGCAATCACTTCTGGGGTCATTGGGGTTGTTGCTGCATTATCCAAATAAATCTCACTCACGAGTATTTCATCCTTCCATTTACTTATCTAAATCTGCAAAGAGCTGAAGAAGCATGTTTGCAGAGCGTTTTCCGGCATCAATAATAAAGTCGTCAAAACTAACGCCGGCATCTTCATCACCTGTATCAGACATTGCCCGGACTACCACATATGGAATTTGGTGGTCAGTGGCAACTTGTCCAACCGCTGCCCCTTCCATTTCACTAGAAAGTGCATCAGGGAAATTATTCAAAATCTCTTTAATTGCTTCTGAACTTGCAATAAATTGGTCACCAGAAACAATTAATCCTCGTTTTACATTTAAGCCAGTCTTTTCGCCGGCTTTTTCTAAGGCTTGTCCCCATTGGTCAGAAGCCTTAAAGCGCGGTTCTTTTCCTGGGAGTTGACCATAACGGTAATTAAATGCAGTTGCATCGACATCATGATAGGCCGTTTCAGTTGAAATTACAATATCACCAACATGTAAGCCTTCCCCAATTCCGCCAGCTGATCCAGAATTAATCACAACATCTGCCCCACAATCGGTAATTAAATGTTCAGTAGTAATCCCAGCTTCCACTTTACCAATTCCAGATTCTACTAATACAACGTCTTGATTATTGATTTTACCGAAAAGGTAGGATTTACCCCCGATTTTCTTTTCTTGTTTATCGGATAACTTTGCAGTTAACTCTTTAATTTCTTCAGGCATTGCACAAATAATTCCAAATCGCATATTTTTCTCCTTTTTATCCAACATAAAATAGTATTAAGTAAACAATAATAATTGCCACAATCAAAGCAATGATTGCAATATTTAAGCGGCGTTTCAAGCGCGCTGTCTTTTCTGCCACTGTTTCGTCATGACGCTGACTAGCAACTGCTTCGCGACTATAAAATTGATCAGTTGTATTTTCTGCCGCTTCATTAGGTTGTTCAGTTTGACGTTGCTGTTGACGATATTGACTACGTGACATACGTGATTGTTGCTCATCTTGTTGTTTATTATCCACGGTTGTTCATTCCTTGCCAGTAATAGATTGCCATGATTGTCTTAGCGTCTTCAATTTCGCCCTGATCAATCATTTCAAGCGCTTGTGGTAAAGTTACTTCTTCTAACATCAACTGTTCATCTTGATCTTGCGGCAGCTCGTTGCTAACCCGTTTTAATCCCGTGGCCAGATAAAGAGTCATATATTCATCCATACAACCCACAGAAGTATAAAATGAAGAAATCTTTTTTAAACTTGTTGCTTCATATCTTGTTTCTTCATTTAATTCGCGTTTAGCCGCATGAAGTGCATTATCAGCATCACGTTGATCGAGTTTCCCCGCAGGAATTTCAAGGGTTGTTTTCGCAATCGGTGCGCGCCATTGTTTTTCAAGGATCATCTTATTATCAGCCGTCAAAGCCAAAATCGCAATTGCTGGTGCGTGATGGACGATTTCCCGTTGTGTTTTATTACCATGCGGGGTGATAACCTGTTGTACCTCAACATCAATTAAATGACCATGAAAAACTGTCTTACTACTTATTGGTCGCTCTTCAAATTCCATTAGAATCCATCCTTATCTTAAAACACGAACATGTGCTGCTTGCGGTCCCTTTTGTCCTTGAACAATTACTAACGAGACCTCTTCATCAGGATGAAGGATACGACGACGCGTTCCTTCGATTCCACTATAGTGAACAAAAATTTCTCCTTCGTGAGGAACCGTAATAAATCCCCATCCTTTTTGTTCATCAAAACTTTTTACTTTTCCTTTGAGCATTTTTACCAACTCCATAATAAAATACCAAGCAACAAGCGTCACTTGGTATTTTACACCGCTTAAAAATAATTGTCATTTACTGGATATCGAAAATCAGTTTTTTTAGAGATCATTATTTTTCTAGACCGTCTTCCACTGTTTCAGGGAAATTTTCCCGAACAATAGCAGCACAGCGAGCACATAATTCAGGATATGCTGGATCACTGCCAACGTCTTCTTTAACCATTCGACAACGAGCACATGTTTCACCATTAGCGGTTGTAACCTTAACTGCTACCCCATCATTGTATTGGTCAGCATCGGCAGGCGCTTCATCAGCAGGATGGACATGAAGAGCAGAAACCCCTAGCAATAATTGAATGTTTTCATCAAGGCTATCAAGTAATTGTTTTTGATCTTCGGTTAAGTAAAGATCAACTTGAGCTTCAAGAGATTTACCAATTAACTTAGCATTTCGTGCTTCTTCAAGACTCTTTAGAACGTGTGAACGAACTTCCATAAAGTCATCCCACTTGCTCAATAGCTCTTCTTCCCCAGCGAATGTCCGTGGATCTGGAATTTCAGTTAATTGAACAAAATCTTCTGGTTCATTCATGTAGCTCCATACTTCTTCTGTAGTATGAGGGAGAATTGGCGTAAGAAGTTTAACAAGTGTCAAAAGAATATCATAAAAGACAGTTTGCATTGATCGCCGAACTTCTGAATTTTCAGCCTCAATGTAGAGGACATCTTTGGCAATGTTCATGTAGAAAGCTGAAAGATCATTGTTTACAAAGTTGATCAATACCTTATAAGCATCAAGGAAATCATAGTTATCAAAATCTTCCCGCATTGTCTTTAAGAAGTGGTTAAGTTTAACCAACATGTACTTGTCTACCGATTGTAACTTCTCATAAGAAACGGTATTTTCTTCAGGATTGAAGTCGCTGGTATTAGCAAGTAAGAAGCGGAATGTATTTCTCAACTTACGATATGCTTCGGAAATCTGTTGGAATGTTCCCATCGATACACGAACATCGGCCGAAGTATCAGCACTCATTACCCATAACCGGATAATTTCCGCACCCATTTGTTGAACAACCTTATTTGGATCGATAACATTACCTTGAGATTTACTCATCTTGTTACCGCGCTTATCAAGTGTAAATCCTTGAGAAACGATTTCCTTATATGGCGCATGTCCTGAACATACAACACTGGTAATCAAACTCGAGTTAAACCAACCACGGTATTGGTCAGATCCTTCAAGGTAAAGGTCAGCTGGGTATGTTAAGTAGTCACGTTCAGCTAATACTCCTTGGTGTGATGATCCTGAATCAAACCATACGTCCATAATGTCGGTTTCCTTAGTAAACTTACCATTAGGAGAATGTTCATTAGTGTATCCTTCTGGTAAAAGATCTTTTGCTTCACGTTCAAACCAAACATTAGACCCATACTTAGCAAATAAGTCTGCTACGTGGTTGATTGTTTCTTCTTCCATGATTGGTGTACCATCTTCAGCATAGAAGATTGGTAAAGGTACACCCCAAACACGTTGACGAGAAATTACCCAATCACCACGGTCTTTGATCATATTGCGAAGACGAACCTTTCCCCATTCTGGATGGTACTTAACATCTTCTAAGGCGTCCAAAATATTTTGGCGCATCTTTTCAATTGATACAAACCATTGATCAGTTGCCCGGAAGATGATTGGTTGCTTTGTCCGCCAATCAAATGGGTAACTATGTTGTAATGGCTCTTGAAGAAGTAAAGCATTGTTTTCTTCTAGCTTTTGAAGGGATACATCATCAGCATCTTGGTAGAATACCCCTTCAAAGCCTTCACCATTTTCCTTAGTTAAAACACCTTGATCATTGATTGGGGCAAAAATTGGCAAGTCATACTTTTTACCAAAGTTGTAATCATCATCCCCATATCCAGGAGCAGTGTGAACAAGACCAGTACCAGCATCAGCAGTAACATAATCAGCTACGCCAACAAGAAGATCACGATCAAGATATGGGTGTTGAGTAGTCATCCCTTCAAGTTCTTGACCCATTAAATGATCAACAACTTCATAATCTTCCCAGCCAAGTTTTCCAGCTAATTTATCAAGCAGATCTGTTGCAACAACAAACTTCCGGTCATCATTAGCAGGCTTTACAACTGAATAGTCAAATTTTGCATTAACAGCAACCGCTTCTGAGGCTGGGATGGTCCATGGAGTAGTCGTCCAAACAACTAAATATGTATCATTATCTAAGCGACCTTTTCCATCTTTAATTTGTTCGGCAAAGAAGGCTGTTTTAGCAACAACATCATGATATTCAACTTCAGCTTCTGCTAATGCTGATTCTGAAGACCATGACCAGTAAACTGGCTTCTTGGCTTGGTATAATAGACCCTTCTTAGCAAATTCACCGAATACCCGAATTTGAGCAGCTTCAAATTCTTTATCAAGGGTAAGGTATGGATGATCCCATTCACCACTTACACCTAAACGCTTAAAGTCAGTCCGTTGCTTATCAACTTGCTTAAGGGCATATTCCCGACAAAGATCACGGAATTCAGTTAAGCTCATCTTCTTACGGTCGTAACCGGACTTAGTCAATTGGTGTTCAATTGGTAATCCGTGAGTATCCCAACCAGGAACATAAGGTGCCCGGTAGCCAGACATTGACTTATAGCGCACAATAAAATCTTTAGAAATCTTATTCATGGCGTGGCCAATGTGAATATTACCGTTAGCATATGGAGGGCCATCATGTAAAACAAAAGTAGGCTTTCCTTCATTTAATTTTTGTCGTAGTTCATAAACTTTATTTTCTTCCCATAGCTGTTCCCGTTGTGCTTCTGTTACAGGTAACTTTCCGCGCATTGGAAACTTAGTACGGCCAAGGTTTAACGTATCTTTAACACGCATTGTAACTACCCCTTTCATTAATTCTTGTATTTTAATAATAAAAAAGCTTCCTCCCATTACTGGGACGAAGCTTCTTCGCGGTACCACCCGGATTTAAAACTTTAAAATTAAAGTTTCCTCATGTCATTAGATAACGATAATGAACCGCCTCATCCTAACTAACTCAAATGAGGTACTCCGAGATGATCAGGAATACTAAAACGTTATCAACCTCTCACCAATTGTTGACTCGCTTCAACGTTATGATAATTATTCCAATTCTCTTCAACGATTTTATTAAAATACGATCCTAGTGATTTACTTGTTATTATCAGGGAAGACAACAACAGTTTCAGGTGCATCTGATCCTTTGTCATCGTTAACAGCTGTTGGTTGTACAGGTGCACTCTCTTCTTCTGTTTGTTCAGCAGAAGCAACTGGCTGTTCTGATTCAACAGGTTGTTCTTCACTAGCAGTTGTTGCAGTTGATTCTACACTGGTTGCTGAACTGCTGTCAAGACGACTGCCTAAAATTTTTTCAATTTCGTCATATTTACTCAAGTCATCATTTTCCAAAAGCTTGTCCCATTCATTACTCTTAATGACTTCTAATTGAGATTCAAGCATGACTTGAAGCCGTTGACGGAAGATCCGAGTCTGTTTACGAAGATCATTAGTTTCACTTGTTAACTTCTTAGTAGAATTAGCAGCGTCTTCAATTACTTGATTTGACTTATCATTAGCTTCCGAAACAATATCAGTTGCTTGCTTTTGCGCTTCACGAATCATAATATCTGCTTCACGCTTAGCATTATTTTTAACCTTATCAGCGGCCTCTTGAGCAACTAAAATTGACTTATTTAAAGAATCTTTCAAGTCAGCAAAGTACTTAATCTTGCTATCATTAGCCCGTACTTGCTCTTGTAAATTATTATTTTCAGTTATTAATTGTTGAACTGTTTGTGAAACTTCCTGAATAAATTCTTGAACTTCTTCAGGATTATAACCCCGCATCTTGGTATTAAATTGCTTATTATTAATTTGATCAACCGTCAAACTCATGAGTAAATTCCTCCATTCAAATTACGCATTTACAACTGAAATGGTAATTCTTTCTTTATCTTTTTTTGTTTTCCCATTGGTCATATCGATTCTGAGACGACCACCATGACGCACAGATATCAAATCATGAACCACAATTTGATAATCTGGACGATCAATCTCTTCCCAGTTTAATCGAACTTGACCATGCTCTATTAATTGCTTTGCCCGGTTTCGTGAATAATTAAAGCCTGCAGCTATCACAACATCTAACCGTAGTGATGAAACCGTTGTAACTATCGGTACCCATTCTTCTTTAGGTGTTACCACTGCTTCTGTTGCGATCGGAATCCATTTAACCTTAATTCGACCAACGTGATCAACGTTTTTACGTAAATACTCTGCCATTGGTTTCGTTACGATAACTTGCCAATGCGACCCATCAGTTAAAATATCACCAAATGCATTCCGCTCCATCCCTTCACCAATCAATGTTCCCATAATTTGCCGATGGTGAAGTTCTGAAAACTTAACAGGATAGTTTATCTCTAAAGCCTGTAAAGCAAAGTCTTCTATAGAGGGTTCATAATAAGGCGGATAAATTAAAACTCGTTGCATTTCTGCGCCTTGCCAACCACCATACATTGTTATTTTAACATTGTTATTTCGATTAACAATCGTTTGGACAATAAAACGTTCACGCGGATTTAAAAAAGGAGTGAGGACAGGACGATATTGGCCTTCTGCAGTGGCTACCCAGTCATTTGCTTGGTCAATAAGGGTGGCTTCATCCGGACGAAAATGTTGTTTAATATTATCTTCGCTCAAATCTACTTCCTCTTAATATTAATTAAATGATTGCTGCTATTTGTGCTAATCCTGCTTGAACAAAATATAGTACAAGGATAGCGATCATCGGCGCAAAACTTATCCCCCCGATTGGAGGAATAAAGTCAAACCAATGCATATAAGGTTCTACCAACCGATTGATAATATCACCGAGTCGTGAATTGCGTGCATTAGGAAACCATGACATAATGCACCACACAACTATTACTAAAATATAAGCATCAACTAATTGATTAAGAGCCCATAATAAAAATGCGATCATGTTAACTCCTTTTAGTGACTAAAATTTATCACCATCATTTTTTAGATTACTCGTTAAGCTACCTGAAATTTCATAATTTTTAGGGGTACAGAGGAAAATTTCCTTTCCGATCCGTTTCATTTCACCATCAATTGCAAAAACGGTCCCATTTAAGAAATCTACTAACCGTGCTGCAACATTTGCATCCATTTGAGTGAAGTTAACGATTACTGCATGCCCCTCTAATAATTGAGACGCAATCTGCTTTACATCTGCATAAAGACGGGGCTCATATAAGGAAATCTGACTCATTTGGTTAAGACGCCCGCTATTAATTGAAACTACTTTATTACTTGTGTTTGCTGGCGTTGAAACTTGTTCACTTGTTTCATAGAGACCATCTTGTTCATCAATGTCTTCTTCACCAAATAGACTTTTTAAGAAATTTGCTGCCATTGTTTTAACCTCCTTAATAGTGCTAAACAGAAAAAGATGGATTAAAAATCCACCTTTTTGCTAGATTATTTACTTACGACGATTCTTGAAGAACGGTGGAGTCGATAAGTTAGTATCATCATTGTCATCCGTATTAGCCGCATCATCGTTAAATACGTTAAATTCTGGCTTAGTAACGTGAGAAAATTCATTATCAGAATTTCTTGATTGGTTACTTGTATCGGCTGTTGGATCATTCCAACCATCAAAAGGATCTCGTTGCTTTGGTTGTTCAACGGGTTGTTCTTCTTGTGGAATAGACCGTGTTACTCGTGGTGCTTCATTTTCCGTTGGTTTTTGTTGTTGAATTTTCTTTTTCTTATCAATTCCAGTGGCAATTACAGTAACGCGAACCTCATCGCCCATTGATTCATTTAAGGACATACCAAATGAAATATCAACATTAGTTCCGGCAGCTTGTTTAATCACATCTGATGCCTCTTGAGCTTCAAACATTGACAAGTCTTTACCACCAGTAATATCCATCAAGACATGTTGAGCACCATCAATTGATACTTCAAGCAATGGAGAAGAAATAGCCTTCTTAGTTGCCTCAGTAGCACGGTTTTCACCAGTAGAAGCACCAACTCCCATTAAGGCAGAACCTTGATTAGACATCAATGTCTTAATATCAGCAAAGTCAAGGTTGATGTAACCTGGAGTAACAATTAAGTCTGAAATACCTTGCACACCTTGACGAAGAACGTTATCGGCTTCTTTAAATGCTTCCATCATTGGCGTCTTCTTATCAATCATCTCTAATAAGCGATTATTAGCAACGATAATTAAAGTATCAACATTTGACTTTAACTTTTCAAGTCCTTCTGCAGCATAGCGTGCTCGACGAGGTCCTTCAAATGAGAACGGACGAGTCACAACACCAACAGTTAATGCTCCACTATCTTTAGCAAGCTTAGCTACAACTGGAGCTGCTCCGGTACCAGTTCCACCACCCATTCCGGCTGTAATGAAGACCATATCTGCGCCTTCAAGAGCTTTTTTAATTTGTTCTTCACTTTCTTGGGCAGCCTTTTCACCTACTTCTGGATTTGAACCAGCACCTAATCCTTTTGTCAATTTAGGTCCTAAGCGGATTTTGGTTGTCGCTTGAGAATTATTTAATGCTTGTAGATCAGTGTTAGCAACAATAAAGTCAACACCTTGTACTTTTTCAGTGATCATTCGGTTGACGGCATTACCGCCAGCTCCACCAACACCAATTACTTTGATTTGCGCTTCCGCAAATTGGTTGTCGTTAGCGAACGTTTCGTTATCCATAGCAGTATTCCTCCAAATTAGTCAAATAAATTATTAAAAATGTTTTTAAACCGATTACTTAGGCCGTTTTGCTTTTTCTTCTTTGGCGCAGGCTCCTCAGTAACTGGTTGCTGCTGTGCTTCTCGCTGTGAACGTTGTAATTTATCAGATTTTTCAGTCCATTGTTGACGTGGCTGATTAACAGTTTGGCCCTTTTCTTCGTGGGGACTCTTAATCGTATCAATTCGTTGAACAGTTTGCTTAATTAATCGATCAATATCTGATAACTGGTTTTCATACATCCCTAAAGCTAAACTAACCGCATAGCGAGGGTGACGAATGCCCATTTGTTCTGGAACATTCACTTTAATATTACCAGTAAAGTACTGTTCAGCAAGTTCCTTAACTCCTGGCAGAGCAGCCACTCCACCAATCAAAACTACTCCTCCCGGTAATTCAGGAGCATGAATAGCCTTAAGTTTATCCTGAATACGATCAAAAATTTGCCGTACTCGTGCTTCAATTATTTCTGATAAATACTGCTCTGAATATTGGACAGGATCATTTTGGCCAACAACATCAACGTCAACTTGGACATCTTCATCAGCTAAGGATGCCATAGCATATCCATGGTTTAGCTTAAGTTGTTCAGCATTTTTTAATGATGTATTCATGACCGTAGAAATATCTTTAGTAATATATTTTCCACCTTCAGAATCAACATAAGTATACTTTAATTGATGATCATGAATAATGCTGGTCGTTGTTTGACCGCCACCTAAATCAATAACAACAGTCCCAAAATCTTGTTCCCCATCATTAAGGAGGTTAAAGTCTGTTGCGATCGGCGTAATAACAAAATCTTTAATGTCATACCCTGCCTGTTGAACTGCCTTTTTTGTATTATGAATAATGGTCTTAGGTCCTGTATACAAGGTGGCCTTCATTTCTAAACGGACACCAACCATTCCCCGGGGGTCCTTAATACCAGAAAAGCCATCAACAGTAAATTCTGTTGGAATTAAATCAATTATTTCCCGCTCGGGGGGAATACTTTGCGTCAACGCTTCACGAGCAACGTCAATTACGTCTTGATTAACAATCTCTCTTGATTGTCCTCTAGTTGCAATTGTAATCATACCGTGTACTCGTTGCATTTGTAAGTAATTTGCCGGTAAGCCAACTACAACACTTTGAATCTCTACGTTGGACTTTTCCTCGGCCTGTGCTACCGCCGCCGAAATTGCCTGGGCGGTTTTATCAATGTCGACAATAACTCCTCGGTTTAATCCTGCCGATCGTTCTACACCAACACCAATAACTTTCAACTGACCCTTAACACTTTCACACACCAGTGCCTTGATCGAGGTGGTTCCAATATCTAATCCAACGTATACTTCTGAATTATTCATTCTAAAAGGAACCCTCCTAAGACTATCATTAATTAAATTAATTGTATTTTTAACCTATATAAGAATTTTACCACAGATAAACAATGACAAAAAAGGGAATTATCAAGGTTTTTCACAAAATCATTTATCCTTAGATCCATAATCATAAGAATAAGCTCCGACTTGAAGATCTATAATTCCCTTATTTTTCATACTTGCTGAAATTGCAGGGTAATATCCCATTTTATCCCCGATATTATCTAAGTCGCCATAAACTGTATTACCATCACGCATATAAATAATAACGCGATCTGGATATTCTTTAGTTGGTTGATAACTCACACTTGAAATACCATTCCTTATTGCCGGCTTCAGCTTTCCTAGCTGAGCAGCCGTCGTAGCAAGAGCTTTTTTATGACCATCAAAACGCCTATAAGCAATACCATTATCAGCAGTTTTTGTCCGCTGCAATTGACCATCAGCTAAAACAGCGTAGGTATCATTATTCAGCACCGCTGTCCCTAAAAGGGCATTTTCTTTTACAGATATTTGCAGAGATTGAGGACCAGTTACCTTGATCCTTAAGTCTTTTATCTGAGGATTTTTGCGAATAGCTTGTTTAGTAAGTTGATGACGAGTAAGATAAACACCCCAAATAAAACGTCCTGGATAAATATTCGCATTTTTTTCTACTTGCTCTTTTGTTAAGTCATGATTACCCGTTACATGAAGCGTGGTAATTTTGCTCAAGGGAGAAATAATATAAAGCATAAAGAGGAGAATAATACTGAACAATACAACTAATTTTAAGACTCGCTCGCCGTTAGAAACATAGCGCTTAATCTTAATCCCGCGAATCTTATTACCAACATGCATTTTTGAAGGCTTCTTTTTCTGTTGTCGCTGTTGGGCAGCTGCACTTCGCCTTTCTAATTCAGTTAACCGCTGTGAATATTTATGATGCTCAATCGCAGATCTATCATCCAACATCTCTCCTCCTCCTTCCTAATCTATACTTTATTTTTCGTGTTCATCAATTGCCTTATGCAAGATCTTAATTAGTCTATCAGCAGCATCTGGCCGTCCCATCTTTTCAGCAGCATGCGCCATCTCTTTACGCACTTCTTCATCTTCCATAATTTTATCTGCTTGAGTCAATAATGACCGGGCATCTAACTTATCTTCAGTAATCATTAAGCCAGCGTTATTCTTAACTAAAGCTTGAGCATTCTTTACTTGATGGTTAGCGGTAACATACGGACTAGGAATTAAGATTGTAGGAACTCCGAGTGCCGTTACCTCAGCAATGGTGGTTGCTCCTGCGCGCGATACTAAAGCCGCCACTCGAGGCATCTTAGCCGGCATGTCTTTAATGTAAGGAACGACTTTAACATTATCAGCTGGTCTAATATTATTTTCTGAAAGTTGCTTTTTTACATCATCATACCGTTTTTGACCGGTTGCAAAGATAACCTGGTAAGGACGCTTATTGAACTCTGGAATAGCGTCGACAACTGTCTTATTGATTTTCGGTGCTCCTTGACTTCCCCCAAAAATCATTAAAGTTGGAATATCATCTTTCAAGTCATAGCTTGTCCATGAAAAGTCACTATCTTTTTTAGCAGCTACCTGTTGAGCACGAGGATTACCTGCCATTGTAACTTTATCAGCAGGAAACTGACTGCGTGCAGCTTCAAATGCAATTGCAATTTGATCAACATACCGACTTAAAAACTTGTTTGTTACACCAACAACGCTATTTTGTTCATGAATTACAGTTGGGATATGTTTCTTTGCGGCAGCATATAGGACGGCTCCACTTACATATCCTCCTGTACCTAAAACAACGTCAGGCTTAAACTCATTAATAATTTTTTTAGCATGATGAACAGAACTTAAGAAAAGATAGATAGTCTTAAAATTCTCAAGAGAAAGAGAACGCTTAAAGCCCTGCATATGCATTGTTTCAAGCTCAATTCCGGCATCCGGTACAATTTTATTTTCAAGGCCACGAGTTGTTCCAACATATAACACTTCAGTATCTGGCTCAACCTGCTTTAAGCGTTCAATTAATGCTAATGCCGGGTAGATATGACCACCAGTTCCGCCACCTGATACCAATAACCGCATCTTATTGTTCCTTCTTTCCTGTTAGTTCTTCAACTGCTTCAATAAATTTATCACCACGAACTTCAAAGCTCGGGAACTGATCCCAACTAGCATTAGCAGGAGAGAGAAGAATGACATCTCCTGGTTCACTCAATTTCCATGCTTCTGGTACCGCAGTAATTGCATCTTCACTTTCAATTACTGGAACCCCCGCTTGATTTCCCGCATCCTTCATTTTATCTTTACATTCACCAAAAACAATCATTGCCTTGACGTGCTTCTTAAAGTAAGGAACCAACCGTTCAAAGGTGTAACCACGATCGAGGCCACCTGCCAAAAGAATTACTGGACGATCAAAACCTTGCAAGGCGACTTCCGTGGCTTCAATATCTGTTGATTTTGAATCATTGTAGAAAAGCCGTTCTTGGTATTCCATCACATATTGTAAGCGATGACGGACTCCACTAAATGTTGTTAAAACTTTCTTTATTGCATCGTTTGTAACGCCGCTTAATTTTGCCGCTGCAATTGCTGCCAATGCATTTTCTACATTTTGGGGACCGATCAATCGAATATCCTTAGTGGGCATAACTTCTTGTCCACGCCAATAAATCATTCCATCTTCTACATAAGCTCCTTCATGGCTCTTGTTTAGACGAGAAAATGGCACAATAGTAGCTTGACTACGCTGAGCAATCTTTTGCCATTCGTCACGATCCCAGTTAATAACTAAGAAATCATCCTTGGTTTGATTCCGAGTAATGTTAAGTTTTGCATTAATATAATTTTCTCGTGTCTTATGATAGTCTAAATGATTAGAAAAAATATTAGTAATAATTGCAATATGCGGGTGAATTGTTGGTGCTCCTAATAATTGGAAACTAGATAATTCCGTGACCAATGTATCGTCTGGCCCTAAATCCTCAGCAATTTTACTAAAGGAAATTCCAATATTACCTGCATATTTTACTTGATGTTTTGCATTTTCAGTAATCATTAGTTGAGTTAAAGTCGTTGTGGTAGTCTTCCCATTACTTCCAGTTACACTTACAAGGTGACCATCAAAAATTTGCCATCCTAGTTCTGCTTCCGTAATAATAGGTGTCCCCTGCTTAACGAATGCAGCCACTAATGGATTATCATAAGGAATTCCAGGATTTTTTACTACAACATCGAAACCTTCATTAGCTAATGAAATGGGATTATCACCAGTAATTACCTTGATTCCATCAGCTTCTAAATCATCAACAATATCATTATTTTTAGGAGTTACTTTATCATTAGCGGTAACATTGGCACCAAGTTTTACCAATAAGTGAGCCGCATTAATGCCACTAATTCCGAAACCCATTACAAGAACTTTTTTACCTTGATATTTATCAATTTTTTTCATTTCTCTTTACTCCTAACCTACTAATAAGATTGTTGTAACGGCAATAATTGCAGCAACTAACCCTACAAGCCAAAACACAATATCAATTTTCCATTCACTCCATCCGCTCATTTCAAAATGGTGGTGGATTGGAGTCATCTTAAAAATTCGTTTACCGGTTGTTTTGAATGAAGCCACTTGAAGAATGACACTAGCAGTTTCACAAACATAAACAATTCCAATTACTAATAAGGACCATTCATGATGTAATAACAATGAAACAGCGGCTAAGGATGCCCCAATTGCTAAAGATCCCATATCACCCATGAAAATCTTAGCGGGCTTATGATTATAATGGAAGAAACCTAGTAAAGTTCCGATCATTGCTAAACAGAAAAGAGCAATTTCAGGATAACCTGGTTGATTGAGATTTACTAAGGCAATGATTAGATAAGCCGCAAAAGAAATAATGGAAAGGCCACTTACCAAGCCATCAAGTCCATCGGTTAAATTAACAGCATTTGAAAAGCCGACGATCCAAAAAATAATAAACAAACCGTAAAGCCAACCAATTTGAGTTGTTCCAAAGCCCATTTGAAAACCTTCATGTTGGTAAATAACTGTAAAGACCATTGCTGCTAATACCTGACATAGCGCCTTTTGCCATGGTTTAAAGCCTTCATTTTGATGATGGAAGATTTTAATACTATCATCCCACATCCCAATCAGGCCATAAACAACCAGAACAAAGAGGAGTGCCCACAGCGTATTCGTAATTAACCCTTGCCAAGCAGCAACCCATAAAATTGTTACTACTGCAGAGAAGATGAACAATAATCCTCCCATTGTTGGCGTCCCAGCCTTTTTAGCATGCCAGGTAGGGCCTTCCTTACGAATTTGCTGACCTTCTTTTTTGGCCCGAAAATATTTAATTAACGAGGGCATCAATAAAAACGTAATTAAGAATGAACTAAGAATAGTCAAAACTGCACTTAAGAAATTCATATTTACCTCCAATTAGTTTCTCTGCTAGTTTTTAGCTTCATATTGAACGGTTAAAGTTGTTCCACGCTTAATAGTTGTATCAGGTGAAATACTTTGCTGAGTAACATAGCCGTTTCCATTTTCTTTTACTTTTAGCTTAAGGACCTTAGCTAATTGTTGAACATCCGCAGAACTCCATCCAGAAATATCTGGCATTTTATACTCGCCACCAGTATCAAGAATAACATGTTGATCTGTTAACACTTGTTCGTCTGGAACTGCTGATTGTTGTTTAACTTTCTTGCCAGAACCTACAACAATTACCTGCATTCCTTTACCTGATAATTCTTTATTAGCTTCATCGCTTGCTTGACCAACAACATTAGGCATTGTAATAACCTTTTTCTTGGCCTTTTCCGCAACTTTTTGTTGGCTCAACAACATTTTCATTGTCGGATTAAAGACGCTGGCAATTTGTTTGGTTGCTGGTTTTTTAAGGTTTTGCGGTTGGCGAAGGGTGACATACATAATATACTTTGGATTTTTAGCTGGTGCCATTCCTGCAAAGGAGTAAAGGTAGTTTGTATCACCAGTTGAATAACCATGAGCACCACCAATTTGTGCAGTTGCGGTCTTTCCAGCAATTCGATAACCCTTAATTTGGTAATCATGGCCAAGACCCTTTTGATCATAAACAACGCCTTGCATGTAACCAAGGACCTTTTTCGCTGTCGATGCTTTTATTGGTTGCCCAACAACTTTAGGCTTAACCTTTTGAATCGTCTTTCCGCTATTACCATCTACAACTTTGCTAACAATGTAAGGCTTCATCATTTTACCATTATTGCCAATAGCACTGAACGCTTGCATCATCTGCATGACATTTACAGTAATTCCCTGTCCAAAAGCGGTATTTGCCTGAGCAAGAATCCCTTTGAATGAAGTATAACCATTAACCTCGTTACTCATTCCAATAACATTAACTTTTTTTAACAGGCCAAATCGTTTAATGTACTTCATCCATGTCTCTGCTCCCATGTCCTGTTCTACATGCGCAAACCCAACATTACTAGACATATCAAAAGCATCTTTATAGGAAATTGTTCCCCAGCCAGAACTTGACCAATCAGTGATTTTTCCGCCACCCATAGCCCACGTTCCCGAATTAAAGGTCGCATTAGGATTAAAATGTCCGGTATCAATAGCAGCAGCTAATGACAAAATTTTCATTACCGAACCTGGTTCATAAGCATCTTGAACTAACATATTCCGCCAAACAGGATTATTTTCTGCATGAAGAGTTGGCCGTTGCGTAGCGGCAATAATTTTACCTGTTTTAGCTTCCATTACAACTGCAGTCATTGCATTGGCGTTAGAACTTTTATAAACTTTATTAACTTTATTTTCGAGAAAATGTTGGGTTTGGGAATCAAGGGTAGTGTAGATATTATCTCCATTGATGGCTTTTTTAGTTACCTGCTTAGAATTAGCAATTTGGTATCCATAGACGTCCTGTTTATCTTTTCTCAACCCGTTTATTCCTGTCAGTTGTTTATTAAAGTAGCCTTCTAAGCCCAATTGTCCCACTAAGTTGGTCTCTTCAGTTCCATTATCATTTTTAACTTTAGGAGTTGCCATCCCAATTATTTGAGAAGCAAATTCGCCTTCTGGATATTGACGTGCTGGAGTCGCAATAAAATTAATTCCTGGCAAGTGCCGGTTCTTGATCTTCTGCATTGTTGAAACAGAAAGGTTGCTTCCAGCATTTCCAAATTCAACTTGGTAGGCTTGTCCTTTTGGTTTAAGAATCTTTTCAATTTGCTTTGGTGTCAGGTCAATATACTGTGATAATATCTTGGCAGTTTTTTTCCGATCTTTTACATATAACGGTTTACCATCAGAAGACTTTTGGGTTCGATCCAAAACCGCATAGAGGGTATATTTACTTGTATCAGTTGCCAAGGGATTTCCTTCTGAATCATAAATATCACCCCGTCGCGCTTGAATAATTCGCTGCTGGGTATAAATTTGTTCCGCTTGTGACCGTAAATTAACATGTTGAACATCCTTATTTATTGCGATATACGCAAAACGAACGATAAATAAGGTAAACAATCCAACCGTGATTAGAAAGAGCCATTTGCCAAAGGTCCCTCGGTTTTCTCTATGTCCCCTATTTTTCGTTCGTTGTGGCTTCTTATTCATTATTTATTAACGTTCCTTACATTTGAATTTTTATCTGATAATCCATATTTATGTGCTGCTGATTTCAAATGCGATTGAGTCGTCAATTCAGCGATTTCTTGCTGCAAACTTGTATTACTACTTTTTGCCTTAGTAATTTGAGTTTGGGTATCCTGTAAGCGCCGTTGCTGATTATTAATACTAATTTTTGTAGAAAGTAAGCTAATCATTAAACATAGCGTAATTAAGCTACCTACTGCTACTAAAGATCTTTCAAATTTTGACCATCTAACCGGACTTGGAGAAATTTTTGGTTGTTGATAAGTCTTTTTTCTTGGCGCTTGCTGCGGTTGTTGCTCTCCCGCCAGTTGCCTTGCCGCATTTGAAACCATAATTCTGTCACTTTCCTTCTCTAATTTTCTCGATTATCCTCAACTTGGCACTATGCGCACGATGATTTGCTGCTAATTCTTCATCACTAGCTACAATCGGCTTTTTATTAATTAATTTGAAGTTTGGTTCCATTCCCGCTGGTATTACTGGTAATCCCTGCGGTACATCCCCACTTAATGAAGTTTTTTCACGAAACATTGTCTTTACCAACCGATCTTCTAGGGATTGGAAGGTAATGACACTTATTCGTCCCCCAACATCCAACAAGTCTAATGCTTGTTCTAACGATTCCTCTAAAGCACCTAATTCATCATTAACTGCTATCCGAATAGCTTGAAAACTCTTTTTCGCTGGATGACCACCATGACGGCGAGCTGCTGCTGGAATCCCCTCTTTAATCACATCAACTAATTCAAATGTCGTCTTTATTGGTGCTATCTTTCGGCGTTGTTCAATCTTTCTAGCAATTGACTTGGCAAACTTTTCTTCTCCATATCGGTAAAGAATCTTAACGAGACGTTCATATGACCATTCGTTAACAACTTCCATTGCCGACAATTTTTGTTCCTGATTCATCCGCATGTCTAAGGGTGCGTCATGCTGATAGCTAAAACCCCTTTTAGCATCATCGAACTGTGGAGATGAAACACCTAAATCATATAAAATTCCATTAACATGTTTTACATTATAGCTATTCAATTCCGCTTTTAAGTTGCGGAAATTATCTTCAATTAATGTTAATTTTTGTTGCTCTATTGCTGTTTTTAAGTGTTCTTTATTGTAATCAATTGCCGTCTGATCTTGATCAAATGAATATAGGTGGCCATCGACGAGCTGTTGTAAAATAGCTTGCGTATGACCACCACCACCTAATGTTGCATCAACGTAGGTACCTGTTGGTTGCACATTTAATCCTGCTACGGCCTCCTTTAAAAGTACCGTTACATGTTTAAATTCTGCCATCAACTAAAACCTCCATTAAAAATCAATATTAAGATCTTCAGCAATCTCATCAAAATTATCAGCTGTTTCGCTTGTAAATTTGTTCCACCGTTCAGCGCTCCAGATTTCTAAACGATTAGACACACCAACGATTACACACTTCTTTTCAAGTGAAGCATGAGTTCGTAATGTTATCGGAATATTAATCCGTCCTTGTTTATCAATTTCACAATCTGTCGCAGCAGAATATAAAAAGCGTACAAATGCACGTGCATCACGCTTTGTTAATGGGAGCGCCTTTAGCTTTTGCTCTAAAATCGCCCATTCATTTAATGGATATCCAAACAAACATCCATCTAACCCCCGAGTAACAATGAAGTGTGCCCCCAATTGTTCTCGAAATTTGGCAGGAATAATTAGTCGGCCTTTGGAATCAATAGTGTGTGTAAATTCTCCCATTAACACGACTAATGTCCTCCTTTACCACGTTATAGGTCAAGTCTACCACAATCCCCCACTTCTCACCACGTAATTTTGTGAATTTTACCAAAAAGTAATAGACAAAAAAAGTGAGCAGAAAATTAATTTTCCAACTCACTCAATATTTTTATATCAACGGTAACCATGGTGAAATAATTAAGCTACCAATATATATAATTAAAGCATAATATGCCGAATACCGCCAAAATACTGGCCAGTAACGGCGATAAATGAATTCATGATTGTGAATAATTTGTAAAGCAATTAATAACAGAGCTAGAATCATCCATAAAGCAATAGGATAAGCTGGCCAATAAAATCCAATATTAAAGATTATCAGAATCCATAAAATAATTGTCCATCCCCACCATAAATGCTTTGTTTTTTTAGGATGATGAAATATTCGTACTAATAATCGTTCTACTATTCCAATCACTAATAATAAAATAATCTCTAAAATTATAACTTGAATACTAACCATCAACCTTTTCAGTCCCCTTCTCTTCAAATAAGTAATTTAAGTTTAACATAATCTAAAACTAGATTTGAAAAAGGCATTAAAGATGCGTTACACTACTATTATTGATAAAAATGGAAGGATGGTTAATAATGCAGCGAAAAAAGAAAACTCGTTTCCAAAAAATTACCATGGTTGCTATTTGGCTCATGTTAATTGCAATGCTTGGTTCTTTAATCTTTGGAGCAGTTGCATCCTTAAACTTAATTTAGCCTATTAAACATCCATGTAGTCGGAATAAAAAAGATCGGAGAAAAATTTCTCCGGTCTTTTTTATTCCTCACTTTTTTGCTTATAAACTTCCCGTGGTTTTGAGCCATTAGCTGGTCCGATAAAACCGCGCTGTTCCATATCATCAATAATTCTTGCTGCACGATTATAACCAATTCTAAATCGCCGCTGAATTAGCGAAGTTGATGCTTTTTGTTGATCAACCACAAAATCTAATGCTTCGGGGAATAGTTCATCTTCCTCTTCAGCTTGCTCTTCTTGCTCAATTTCATTGTCAGTTACAACCATATTATCGTCATACTCAGCCGCTCGCTCGTTTTTTATAAAGTCTACTACTGATTCAACATCATGATCAGAAATAAATGCGCCTTGAATCCGGACTGGCTTATTTTGATCAATTGGTTCAAATAACATATCACCTCGCCCAAGGAGCTTTTCTGCCCCATTAGTATCGATAATAGTTCTCGAATCAACCCCACTAGAAACCGCAAAGGCAATTCGAGAAGGAACGTTAGCCTTAATAAGCCCCGTAATAACATCGACAGAAGGACGCTGAGTTGCCAAAATCATATGAATACCAGCAGCCCGCCCCATTTGTGCAATCCGGACAATTGCATCTTCAACATCATGAGAAACAGTCATCATTAAGTCGGCTAATTCATCAACAATAACTAAAATTAATGGTAGGTTAGCTTGAACTTCATCAGGATGGTCATCATTTTGTTGTTTGACCAACTTATTATATCCATCCAAGTTACGAACACCGAATTTTGCAAACAATTCATAACGACGCTCCATTTCTGCAACAACTTTTCCTAATGCCCGAGCTGCTTTTTTGGGTTCAGAAACTACCGGACTGAGCAGATGGGGAATACCATTATAAACACTTAATTCAACTTTTTTAGGGTCAATCATTAACATCTTTACCTGATGCGGTTTAGCCTTTAATAAAATGCTTGTAATGATAACATTGATTGCAACAGATTTACCGCTACCGGTTGCCCCAGCGATAAGAAGGTGTGGCATCTTAGTTAGATCAGCCATTTTGATATCCCCAGTGACACTGCGACCAAGCGGAACTTCCATTGGATTATCATTACTAGGAGCATTTTCGACCATATCGCGAAAACCAACTGTTGCAATTTGCTGGTTCGGAACTTCAATCCCAATTAATGATTTTCCTGGGATCGGCGCTTCAATCCGGATATCTTTAGCCGCAAGTGCAAGTGCTAAATCATCAGCCAAATGGGTTATTCGACTAACCTTTACCCCTACTGCTGGGCGTAACTCATATTTGGTAACAGAAGGACCTAAATTAACATTTTCAACTGTTGCGTCTACACCAAAAGATTTTAGGGTTTGCTGAAGTGTTTTAGTGTTCTTTTTGATATTATTCAAATCTTCTTGCTGGTCTGTTGCTTTTACTTGACTTAGCAGGCTGACTGGCGGCAATTGATAATCATTGTCTTCTTTAGCGTCAATTCCTGCAAGTTTAATTTCCGCATCATCATGTTGGTTCGAGTCTTGGCCATCCTTGCGCCCACTCTGAGTTTCTTCCACCTGACTTTCACTTGCGATCCTAATAGTTGGTTCAACAGGATCTTGAGCAGGCATCGCTGGAGAAACTGACGGCGTTGAAGTTGGCTCAGCTGATTCTTGGTCAGCAAAAAAATCTTTAACCTGCCTTGATGCTTTAGCAAGGGGCACGCTAATCGATGGTACCGTAGTTGGCTTGGTTGCTCTCTCCGTTCTCTTTTTCATTAATTGATCGTGAGCATTAGCCATGGCTGCTCCAGATTTTTTAATGCCAATTCCACATTTTACTAGAAATTCGCGCCACGGTAATGCAAAAAAGACAATAATTCCGATGATCATTAACAACCATGACAATACCGCTGTTCCAACTTCTGAAATTAAAATATTACTTCCATTATATAGGTAAGCACCAATCATCCCTCCACCAACCGGAACAGTCGAATCACCGTTAAAAATGACTTTACTAAGACTATTCCAAGTAGTTTCGATTACCTTTGCATGAAGATTCAGACGCTGAAACATTACTGTCTGAAGCCACATTAATAAACCAATATAGGCAATAATAGTTCCTGCAATCCAACGTTTTTTGAAATGCGGACGATGCCCATACAATGCAAAACATAATCCATAAAGAAAAACAATAATCATTGCAATTGGAAAGGATGACCCTACAAAAATCTTAAAACAGTTATCGAGAAAGGTTCCTAATACTCCTAAATTAAATAAGCCAACTAACATTAAGAGGCAAACAATTATTCCTAATAGATTATCCATTAATCGATACTGTTGTTTTTTCCCTCTTGTCCGGCGGGATGATGCCTTTTTTCTTCTCGCCATCGCATTATTGCCTCCTTAAGGTTACTTTAATTTATCAAATTCATATTTATGAACGCGTGCTAAATTAGGAAAATTCTGTTGCCGCAATGCCTCATAAATAACAATCGCTGCACTGTTTGATAAATTTAGGGCCCGAATATTATTATCATTTTGTGGAATCCGGATAGCATTTTCTGGATATTTTTGCATAAAACGTTCGGGCAAGCCAGTTGTTTCTTTTCCAAATAGGAAATAATGATCTCCTTCACCCGTATAATCAACATCACTATAATCATGGGTAGCAAACTTAGAAACAATATATAAACGGTTAATATCAGGAATAGTCTTCATAAATGAAGGTAAATCCTCATGATACGTGATCTTTACTTTATCCCAGTAGTCTAATCCAGCCCGTTTCATATGCTTATCATCAGTTGAAAATCCTAATGGCTTGATTAAATGTAATTCAGTATTTGTCCCTGCACAAGTTCGCGCAATATTTCCCGTATTTGCTGGAAACAATGGTTCAAACAAGACAATATGGTTTGTCATAATAAAATCTCCTTAATAAAATAAAAAAAAGCAGGGTCTCGGTGTGGGCACGGCGAAACGCTGCTTTAATGAAGTACTCCTTGATAATTACCAACGAAACACTTATATTCGATGTCAATTATCAAACGATTTCTTATAATAATTTAGCACTAATTTAGTAATGTTGCAATAATTAATTAGCTTTTTTCGCAATTAATAAGCTTACATCCACCGTAATTGTTTTTAATTGGGTTAATTCTTCTTTAGATAATTTTTTAGCGTTTGCTCCCCAGTGTAAAGGCGTCATTTCCAGCATCGCTTGTTGTAAGCCATCTGGAATTCTAAATTGGTAGGTTACTGTTTCAACTTTACTATGAGGATAATGTTGTTTAAATAACTCGATTACTCGTGAATTATCATAGTGGTAATTACGTTCTCCTGTTTCATATAAGAGGTGACGTAATTCGACTAAGTAGTTAGCGTTAGGAATTACCTTAATAAGGGTCCCATCTTTTGTTAGAACCCGTTTAAACTCTTGATAATCAGATGGAGAAAACAACTCTAATATACAATCAAAACTCTCATCATTAAAAGGTAATTTACGTAAATCAGCTACACAAAAAAATGCCTTTAACGGTAACTGAGTAGCAAGCGTTATCCCTGGTTTTGAAATATCAAAGCCAATCATCGTATCATTACAATTAGCACGGATTGTTTCTAATTGTAATAATGGTGTTCCTTCCCCAGTTCCTACATCTAAGATCCTTAAAGATTTTGAAGGTAAGAATTTACTGATATTTTCAATAATCGGCTTAAATAGTCCTGCATTTAATAGCTGACGACGAGATTCAAACATTGAGCGATCATATTCAGTATTAGCCGCTCCATTAAGAAAGTGAAGATAACCATGCCGATTAAAGTCAAATCGGTGGTTATTTCCGCAAATAATACTGTTTCCTTCAACTCTCTCCATTGGCTGTTCACAAACAGGGCATTGAAAAAGGGCAAGATTATTTTTTACCATTTCTCGTTGACGTTCAACTTTTTTCAACTTTTCTCCTCCATTAATAACTAAAAATTACTAATAACAGTGTATCACAGCTAGAATTACGATGGGCAAATTGCTATTATATAGGTAAGCATTTTCAAAAAGGAGGAAATTGCCTTGATTGAACAATTTCTAATTGGAACTTATACTAAAAAAACAAGTAAAGGGATCTACAAAGTTACCCTTGATACTGACCAAGAAAAAATAACGAATGTTGAATTAGCAATTCCATCTCAAAAACCAGCTTACTTACAAGTTGGTCAAGATGGTCGTATTTACGCAATCAAACAAGTAGATGACAAGGGGGGCGTTGCTTCTTACTCATTAAGTGACGATAATGCTAAGATGCTAAGCGATGTCTTAGCTGCCGGTGCTCCTCCTGCATATGTAGGCGTTGATAACAAACGGCATTTATTATTCAGTGCTAATTATCATACAGCAAAAATAGATGTTTTTAAGATCAACGAAGATGGAACGTTGACACAAACTGATTCTGTCCTTCATGAAGGAGCAACTGGTCCTGAACCTGAACAAGAGGCTCCACATGTTCATTACGCCGATCTAACTCCTGACAATCGTCTAGTTGTATGTGACTTAGGAATGGATCTTGTTGTGGTTTACGATGTCTCTGATGATGGTAAATTAACTGCTGTCTCTCGCTATAAGTGTGAAGATGGCTTTGGTACCCGTCATATAGCTTTCCATCCAAATGGCAATTATGCTTATCTTTTAGGTGAACTAAGCAGTAAACTAGAAGTACTCAAGTATAATAGTAAGGATGCATCATTTAAGCACCTTCAAACGCTCAAAACAATTCCTGAAGACTGGACAGCTCACAATGGAGCAGCTGCTATCCGGATTTCAAATGATGGTAAATTTGTCTATACATCAAATCGTGGTGAAAACACTATTGCCGTATTTGAAGTCCAACCAGATTTTACCGTTAAACATATTCAATCAATTTCAACTGAAGGAGATTTTCCACGTGATTTCAATCTAAATCAAGATGAAAATTATCTTTTAGCTTCAAATCAGAACTCTGATAACCTTACTCTTTATAAACGAAACCCATCAACTGGTAAGTTAACTCTTCTTCAAAAAGATGTTAGTTGTCCAGAACCAGTGTGTGTAATGAAGTGGAAATAAGTTAAATATCAACAGCGAGAGCAAGATAGAAGTTACTTATAATTTCGTTTTTCGCCGCGAAGTTAACCTCTGGGAGCCTTCGCAAACAACAATGGCCTTCATGTTCGGTAAGTTTGAACTAGGTCCTGTCAATTAGGTAATAAATTATACAAAGTTTCTTAGGCAGCTTGATGCCGGTATTGTACCGGTGTTAAGCTGCCTACTTTTTCTTGATAACGTTTGTGATTCTAGAAGAGGTCTGTCTTACTACAAATAAGGTAAATATGCTCCGATGCGTGCCAGTTAATGAGCATAACGAATAACCACTTTAGCTATATTGGCCGCAAGACTGAGATTAGATGCTTTTGTAGCTTTGCAGCTGGCCGAGGAATAAATTCTTCCTTATTAACTACTAAATTCTTGGTCTTAAAAATTGGTGCTACAATATCGTTTTTTCCTTCCACAGAAAAAACTTCCTATACTAAGATTTCCTATACTAAGATTGCTTTTAGCAAAGGAGACTAAGCTTTTTATTGCTAGACGTATGGATAAGGTATCCGCCTTTAAACCCATAGTTAATACCCATACCGGGCGCACTAAAAAAGGACATGCACTGTATTAAACAATGCATGTCCTTTTGCTATAGCGTGGCAACGTCCTATCCTCGCAGGGAGCGATCCCCCAACTACTTTCGGCGTGTTGAAGCTTAACTTCTGTGTTCGGCATGGGTACAGGTGTATCCTT
>NZ_JAJGUI010000095.1:0-11284 GCF_020784875.1 Limosilactobacillus reuteri subsp. simiae
GGTCACAGAATTGGGAATATAACGCTAATGACGACTACTACATTGATCATCAAGGAGTTCGTTTTAGTTTTTATCGCTATAGTAAATCCACTGATAAGTATGGCTTTAAGCGTGACTTCAAAATCTATCGTGCTGATAAACATCAACTATCAGTTAAATTAGATGAACTAGCGAAGACACCAGGTGGTCGTCAACGCTATATGAAGGTTAACCCAACCTGGAATTATTATAAAGCTAAAGTTAAAGATGCCCTCTCAAGTGACGAAGGCAAGGCAATTTATCGTCGACGGAAGTTCGACGTTGAGCCAGTCTTTGGTCACATGAAGAGGGATTTTGGCATACGCCGAACTCATCTCCGTGGACAACGAGCTGTGGAAAATGATATCGGGCTAGCCTTGATGGCATTAAATCTAACAAAATTTGGACAATCAATTAGTCGATTGGAGACTAATTTCATAAATAATTTAAAATCCGGACTACGATTTTTGAATCGATCAAAAATCATAGTCCGGATTTTACTGTTAGAGAACCAAAAATTAATAGTTAATTCCCAGCCTCTTCCAACTTTCTCTTGTCCTTTAACCTTCTTCCAATCACATTTTGATATCAAATAGTAAACATTTAATAATGCTATTCCAACCATAACACCTAAAACAACTCGCCAAATTGAACTAAGAGAAGTAATTTTTACTAAGCCAATTGTCTGAAACAAAAAATAAATACATGCAAGAAAGTTAATAATATACGAAATAGTAAAAGTATTATCTTTCTTAGCATTCATAGCGTGCTCTTCTTTATAGTTATTTATCATCTCATGATCCTCCCGTAATAAATCATCCAAACTAACATGGTAGAGATCACTTATTTGAACCAACATAAAAATATCAGGATAACTTCGACCATTTTCCCAACTAGAAATTGTTTTACGTGAGATCAACAATCGTTCTGCTACATCCTGCTGAGTCCATTCTTTTTGACGACGATATAATTTCATTTTATCGGCAAATTTCAATAAGTTCTCCTACCTTCAATTAAATTTATTTCCCGGGAAATTAACTATGCTTAAACTTTACCGAAGAAGACGATATTTGTCACGCTAAGAATCATAGCAAACAAAAAGGCTGGAGAAACTTCCAACCTTCTGTAAATCTTAAATTACCAAATATGAACCCGATTTTCTGGTGCCCGGTACATTTCATCGCCAGGCTTAATGTCAAATGCTGTGTAGAAGTCATCGAGATTTTCTGCTTGAATATTAGCACGTAATTTTTGCGGTGCATGAACATCAATTGAAAGCAGTAATTGCATGTACTGTTCCGTTGCCTTCATTCGCCAAATAGTTGCCCAGTTAATAAAGAATTCTTGGGCATTGAAGTCAGCTTCAGTTTTTGCTGCTTCAAGCGCACAACTGAGGCCTCCTGCATCGGCGATATTTTCAGAAACCGTGAGCTTCCCGTTTACCTTTTGACCAGCAAATGGGATCCCATCAAATTCTTCAATCATCTTTTGAGCTAATTGCTTAAAGTGTGCAGAATCTTCATCTGTCCACCAGTTATTAAGATTTCCAAACTCATCAAATAATGACCCGTTATTGTCAAAGGCGTGGGAAATTTCATGAGCGATTACTGCGCCAATTCCACCATAATTTTGGCTGCTGCTTTGTTTCAACGAGTAGAACGGTGCCTGTAGGATTGCCGCTGGGAATACAATGATATTCTTAAATGGGTGGTAGTAAGCATTGACTGTGGCCGCACTCATTTCCCATCGCATCCGATCAACAGGTTTATTCCAACGACTGAATAATTCTTTATTAGCCGTCACTGTTAATTGATTTAAGTTTGCAATCAATGATTCCTCTTCATCAACCTTAAATTGATCATAGAGAGCAGGAATCTTATCTGGATATCCGACTTGAATACCCAGTTTATCAAGCTTAAGAATAGCCTTATCACGGGTATCCTTACTAAGCCATTGGTTATTGGTCAAGCGTCCCTTATAGACTTTAATCATTTGTTCAACCATGTGGTGCACGTCTGCCTTGGCTTGCGGTCCAAAGTACTTCTTCCCATAATAATCACCAGCTACTTGGCTAAACATGTCACGGGCAAGATAGAACGCAAATTTACGCTGACTAACTGGTTTCTTGCTTCCAGAAAGTGCTCGACCATAACGTCCATTGATTTCACGCATTTCATCATCAAGGTAACTGGCATTTTCGCGAATGACACGAATTAATGCCCAGTTTTTAAAGAGCTCAAAGTTATCTTGTAAAATCTTATTCAGGGCCTTAAAGTATTCCGGTTCTGTCACAATTACCTTTTCCGGTTCTTCCCCAACTAACTGCTTAATTATTTCCGCAATATCAAGTTGATCAGTGGCACTAGCTAGTTCTGCAACCGTTTGTGGATTATACATCTTACTATAATCAGCCGCTTCTTCGGCACTCTTTACATTTGGCGCAAGAAGGGCATCGAATTTGATTGCGTCATCAATAATCTTTTTTGCTTCTTCTTTGCTATACCCAAGCTTATTCATCAAGGCTTCCACCATTGAAGACCATAGTTGGAGTAATTGATCGTGCTGAGCCTTCTTTTCTGCTTCATAGTAGCTCTTGTCAGGTAAAATGAGCGACGGTGATGAGGCAAACAAAGCATAAACAGTCGCATTCTTCATATCAGCGTCAATATCAAAACTAATCGGTGAAGGCATTCCCGCTAAAATCCAGTTTTTCCATTGAGATTGGTAATCTTCATATGAATTAAGATTCTCTACGCTTGCCAACATCCTTTTAAGCGGTTGTGGGCCAACTTTCTTACGCCAATCAAACTTTTTAGCGAGGCGATATAGTTTAATCATTTCGTTAAAACGCGAATCCTCAGACTTTTCCTTCCCTTCTGCATAGGCATCAAAGTCATCCATCAGTTGCTTGTCAATCTCATCAACAAGGTCATTGAAGCCCCCGGTAGCTGGTTTATCATCAGGAATCTTCGCCGTCTTTAGCCATTCCCCGTTTACTGCTTCGTATAAGTCGTCTTTAATTAGTTCGTTATTTACTGCCATGTGCAGGGCCTCCTTAAAGGGTTACATTACTTACTATTATACTATGCCTACTAGAAATTCACGTAAATTTGCTTCAATCTAAAAAAGGACTTAATAAAGTTTTCCGTGCACTTTCTGAAAACCATGAGTCATGTTGCATCAGTAATTGATTTACTTCCTGATAATTACTTAAGTCAACCTTTCCTTTAATCAATCCAGCAATTTGGAGCTGCCGAGCAAATTGAACATCTGCGGACTGGAGAACGTTGCGAAAAATCGGCTGTTCATCTGGATCCCACCGCTTATTAAGAAGACCAATTGCCCGCTCATATTCTTTGCTATGGGTAAGTACCTTTTGCATGGCCTGTGGATTTAAAATTGTTATCATCAATTATCCCCTCATTTCTAATACTCTTCCCGGTGGTTCTTTTACTGATAATTGATTAGCCTTTGTCATCATTAGCCAATAAACATTTTGATAATGATAATTATTGATTCGTTCCTCTCCCCACCCATCAGTAATAATGATAATTATGCGATTTCGTTTAGTTAGGTGGTGCTGATGGAGATAGTCAAAAATACACTGAAAACTTGTACCGCCGCCACCTGTTCGTCTAAAATCAAGTTTTTTACCATCATGTAGTTTTTGCTTGGCAGTCACCCGGGCATCAAACGAATAAACATTAGCTGTCAGTTTTGTTTTCTTAAGCATCTTTTCAAGTGTCGTTAGTGTTTGAACGATTTCTTGATCGGTGACCGATCCGGAATTATCAACAAAAATGTCAACAGCTGGATCCAATCTCGTAACTTTGCCAGGCAAATCTATTCGTAATGGTTGCCGACGATTAAAGCGAGCATGCGAATTAACTTGTCCTCGTGCAATCAACCCAAACTGATGCCTAAGAACCTGCCGCCAATCAACTATTTTAGTTTTTTGGACTTTCTGTAGCTGTGATCTTACATCCCCTGGTAACAATCCGCGATCTCGTTGCGGGGTTTGCCTCCAAGAATTATTTAAAATACGCTTAATATTCGCTAACCGTACGATCTGATTGCTGATCTGCTGACTTGTCTTAGATTCCTGCCAGCCGTTATGAGTATCGGCTGTTTTAACCTTATCCGCCGTTGCATTTTCCTTTTGTTTGCCACCATTCAATTTAAGGCCTGGCTGATGTAATTTTTCTTGCTGTTCAGCAGGCAGCTGTTCTAATATATTGAGATAATCTTGCGAATCTAATTTTGGCATTAGTTTTTGACGAAGAACTTTCTCTAATTGGCTAAGGGTTACTGTTCCTTGGGGTGGCTCAGTTAAATACTGATTTACTGCTACATCAGTTGCAATCTGGACTAAATCTTGATAAGGATAAGAAGCATATCGTAATGGATGCATCCAGATAAGATGAAGGGCTTCATGTTCTAATAAGCTTTGAAGTTCATCATTACGAACGTTCGCTAACTTTTCTGGATTAATAACCAGTACAAGGCGATTGTCTTCCCACCTCAATCCCATCATTGCGGGTAACTGTAAATCATTCTCTCGTGGAAGTTGTAACAATACCTCACCAAAAAGTCGTTGTTTTTGAAGGATGCTAATAATTGCCTCACTAATCCGTTGCGCGGACGTTACATGGCTATTACCTCCACCTTTTTGTCGTAACCGTGCCAGGATGTCACCTAACCTCATCGATTATCACCACGCGTCGCAACCTCCGCAAAATATTGATAAAGTTGCGCTACAGAGCCTTGGGGATGTTTAATGGCTTGCTCATACATTACTTGCAAGAGGTCGACGAAATCCTCACCAACTGTTTGAACAATCGCATACTGCCCATCTTCACTGACTAATTGGAGATACTTAATAAATAGAGCTGCCTCTTCTTCAGATGCTAGTTTAGGACTTAGCCATGAACGTAATACTTGAATTTTGGTTGCTTCATCAGCATTTTCAAACTGCTCCTTGCCATCTTTAGCGTCTTTCAAGGTTGCCACTGTAAGCTCTTGCCCCTGTGCAAGGACAAACTGAGCAAAGGCCACCCCTACTTCATCACCTAAGTCACCACTAAATATATCAGCAGCAAGTTCTTTTTGCATTTTCTGGTCTAACGCCTGTAATTGATCAAGATTGCGGGAAACTCTTTCCCAAGCACGTGGCGTGGGAGCCAAATCTTCATTGTTCGGATCAATAACTAATAATTGTTCAGGATATTGCGTAAGATAGGCAGAAACAAGGTCATTAATTCCAGCGGTCTTGGCCCATTTTAACCATTCTGCCGTCGAACTCGTCATTACTAAACGCACTGTCCGATCTTTAATTGCAGCATCCCCAGTCGCAACACCATATTCACGATCGGTAAAACCTGCCATCGTAGAATCAGGATTCTCTGCAATAATGATCCGCACTGTGGAAGGCAACCGCAAAGAATTAATCTTTCGTTGAAGGACCAGGTTCATTAATTCACTTTGAACAGCTTGCGTTCCGCGATTAAATTCATCTAAAAACCAAATAATTGATTGATTAGGATGGGCCTCGGCATATTTAATAATGCTGATTAAAGTTTCAGAGTAACCGAATTGTACATTTGCAAGACGGCCGTAATTTTTCGTTTCAACAAAGGATTCACTAGTCAAGGGGGGAACCGGAATGGCAAGGTCTCCTTTTTCGCTTAAGCTGACAACCGTAGTAAATAATGCCGCATTCAGATTAGCAGCAATTTCACGAACTAAAGCAGATTTACCGATCCCCGCATCCCCGACAATATTCGGAACATTACCAGCATCGAGAACAACGGGAACTGCCGTTAATAGTTGTTGATAAGTTAGCGCCATTATTTACCCCTTCCAACCATGACATTCCAGATCCATGTCTTGTTTTTTCACGTTTGATACATAGGGATTGCCTTTTACATAAAAGCGGCGTGGACTTAACCCATCCTTCCCCTTCAAATTAACTCCAATCCGCGCAGAAATAGCTATTTCTCCAGGAATTTTATAATTATGTAAATCAACCGTTAGTGGACTTGTTTCCATAGGCTGCCCATCTAAATCCCGTGAATGAATTCCGAGAGCTTGTACTAATTTACCGGGACCGTTAGTAATATTTACCCCTGACATGTGCCGATTTTCGATCATTTTATCGATGTTTAGCGCCGGTTCTATTCCGCGAAGTAAAATTCCTTGAGGTTCTTCTGCATCCTGAACCACAATATCAAAACAATAATGGCCACGGATTTGGTATAGGTAAATATTCCCGGGCATTCCATACAAAGATTCCGAGTAGCCAGTGCGTCGTCCATTAAAAGCATGCGATGCCGAATCTTTTTCTCCTAAATATGCTTCTGTTTCAACAATATAACCACCAATGATTCCACTTTTAGTTTGGTATTTTACTAGTTTCCCTAAAAGATCCTTCGCAATTTCGACTGTGGGCCGTCCAGTAAAAAATTGTTGATATTTTGTTAGCATATTTATTTTCCTCCTAAAAAGAACTATCCTAAACATAACACTAATTAAAGGAGATCGTCATGATGGAACTAAAAATTGAACGAATCTATACTAAACCTGTTGATTTAGATGGTTATCGTATCCTTGTTGACCGCATTTGGCCACGCGGGATTTCAAAAGAAAATGCACATCTTGATAAGTGGCTCAAAGAGGTCGGACCCAGTACCGAGCTGCGGAAATGGTTTGGTCATGACGTCGCTCGTTATCCAGAATTCAAAGAGCGTTATCTCGTAGAATTAACCAACAATCCTGTTTACTATAATTCATTGAAGGCAATTGTCCAAAGTAAGTTGCCGAGTCAGAACGTTATTCTCCTTTACGGGGCAAAAGATGAAGAACATAATCAAGCAATTATTCTTGCTGACAAGCTCCAAAAAGATTTACAACTCGCCATAAAATAATATAAATCAATAATTTTGTATTTTTTAGGAATAATTTGTTTTATAATAATATATGAGGATTTTATTCATAATTCTCTAGTACCCATTGTTTCACTGACTTAGTTATATAAATTCCTTTTGAAGGTATCAATACCACAAAGGATTTTTACAAACTTTTTAGTGACTTTTTCTAATCGTGCAATTAGAATCACGGGTACCAATAACCCCCTAGTTTCATTTTGAAACAATTATCTGATAAGGTGGAAGTCTATTATTGAAGTGGTAGGTAGACTTCTGCTTTATATTTTTAAATAAATTATTTGTCAGCCCAGCTACGACCATCGAGCTCACCAGCGGCATTGACTAGGCGTTGTGCTTGTTTAAGCATTAACTGATCTAATGCCCGGTAAAAAGCTTGATCTTCATATGTTGGGCTATTTTTCATTAATCTTTTTAATTCTTCGTGTGCCCATTGTTGATTCTCATTCATTTTAGTCATCCTCTTTTTCTCGGAGCCATCCGATAGAAGTATGTAAATCATCCAGCTCTTCTTGTTGATCTTGTAAAAGTGCCAATAATTGTTCTAATTTAGCTTGTTGAAGAGGATCTGACTCTTGAGCAATTTTAACGTTAAGTTGGTCAATAAACCATTGCGTCTGATCGCTAAAATGCAAGAATTTATCTAAGGTCAAATATTGCTGATAGTGGATAAATAATAACTGCCGCTCTTCTTCACTCTGTTGGGCAAATTGATAGATCGGCAATGGTGGCAAATACTTCATCCCCATCGCGTGCGCTAAAGCCTGATATGGTCGTAAAAGTTCAGCAATTGTATATCCTTGACTGGCACCCGGTTGAAATGCAGACGCAGAATGAGCAACCGTCGTAACAATCCCCAATTCACGACCCTTTAGCAAATGACTGCTTGTAAGTTGTGAATTCCATACCTCATCAAGCCATTGCTTTAAGATCGCGGGCGCACTATACCAATACAGCGGAAATTGAAAAATAATTCGGGTTGCCGATTTAAGTAATTCCTGCTCTTGAGAAATATCAAAAGGTGTTTTTAATTCATGCCACATAACGTTATTTTCATCATCAGCGGCTGCCTTTAAAAATGATTCAGTCGATGAATTCGCAAGTTGAGGGTGAGCCACTATCACCAGTGTTTTCATCAATTTCACTCCTTTAATTCTGCAAGGCCTTGTTTCAAGACATCTTCTGTAACATCGACAGTTAAAAATCGTTGCAGAGGCGTTTCACTATGACGATCCTTAAAAGCCATTGGTTCTGCTTTTAGAATTACAACAGTCAAGTTATTTTCCGTCAGCATTAACTGACCCGGATGTTTAAATTTCCCCTTAGTATGTTTTCCAGTCCGCCAAGTATGTAATTTGGCCTCACCATTCTGGTCAAATTTCAACTGATACTTTCCACTAGCATCTGTTTCGACGGGAATCCCGGTAAACTTTTGAACATCATACTTATCTTTTTTACCCATAATATATCCTTCTTAGTAATTAATCTAATTTTACGGTTCCACTTTTAATTGGTCCGCATAAGCATTAACCTCATCCTGTTGGTCTTCACTTGTGTAGTAATTATTTATCAAATTCGTAACAGTGGTATGCGTAGTAGTTATTGGTGCCCCTGTCACACTTTGATTTTCAGTTGATTCAACCATTTTAATTGTGACATCATTGCCTTTACGTTTAAACCAAATATAGCTAGTCAAATCACCCTGTGTTGTTACATATTGATAATCCGCAACTTCACCATAAGCATAATGCGTTCCATAATACATTTCACCATTTTGAACTCCTGCCTTAAACCAATCAGGGTTCTTTAACAATGCACCTAATGTTCCTAGCTGCTGGGTAGTTAATCCATCCTTATCCGTAAGTGTAACTTTACCACGCATATCAATAATTTGGGTGTTTTTTGCTACTTTCAAAACACGATTAACTTCCCCATGAGTTTTGGCATACGTCACCATTTCAGCGAGTGTTACGCCTGTTTTGCGAATACCATTACTACCGTTCGCATAGTAAACCTTATTTCCGACAATTGTATAATAGGTTGAATTTAAACGATCGCCATCTTCATCACTTTTGGAAGTTAATTTAATCGTGTATAAAACTTTGGCGCCTTTAGGATAAGTCTTAGCAGAGGGTCCCTCTCCCCATGGCACTGCACCTTTATCATAAATCTTAACCGTTGCTCCCTGATCATTGTTTTCCATATCAGCAGAATAATCATAATCATTTGCTCCCGGCATATGCGCATCACGATAATACAACACAAGTGCAGCAGTTTGCTCAAGTGATAATCGTTCAGCGTTTAGTGCTGCATCATCCCTTGTTTGTTGTGTACTCGATAAAGAACTAGTCATACTACTAGTTGATCTATTAGTATTTAAGGATGTTCTCCCACAAGCTACCATGACCATCATCGTCAATGAAAGCATCAGAATTAGCGCTATTTTTCTCATAAAGATCCTCCCCACAGATCTTATATTTAAAGTTTTATTATACCTTAATCTTTAGGAGTTACCTAAAAAGCCTCCATAATTGATTTGGAGACTTCTTTCTCATTTCATTCAGCAAAATAATCCTTAATTTCTTTGTCTGACAAGTTAAACTTTTCTTTTATTTCTTTCTTGATTATTGTTTCATCAATATTTAGCGCTCTCATTGCCACAATCGATGTTTTAATTATCGTCTGCTGATTTTCGTGTAGTTTTTGTTCTCTTTCTTGAATTAGCTGTTCTTTTTCTTTAAGTCGATCCTGATCTTCTTTAATTTCACGTTTACCTTTCTGGATCTCTCGTTTTCCCTTTTGAACCTCGTTTTTGTCTTCTAGAATCTCTCGTCTACTTTTCTGCAGCTCTCGTTTGCCTTCTAGAAGTTCCCGTTTACCTTTCTGGAGCTCACGTTTTCCTTCTAGTATCTCCCGTTTGCCATCCCGTATCCTACGTTCACCCTCACGAATCTTTTTCTCGCGCATTTCTTGATCCATTTCATATACTGAACGTCGCATGTATTCCGACCTCCATTTCCGGTTCCGCTTTACAACTGCTATTCTCTCCTTTAATTTTACGACAAGCGGATCGGTCGCTTCAACTTCTCGCTGGGCAATCATATCTAAAAACGCCTGCATCTTAGGATCGACATCGTGACGCAAGGAAGGGACGTTAAATAAGATATCGGTTTGACCATCTTCTATAATTTGTTCGGGAATTTCATCAATATGCTTGTGTAATACATAGCGTTGCTGACCTAGCTGGAATGGGTCAAAATTGCAAAAGAAAATCACATAGGAATCATCAGCTTGTTCATATGGCTGCCCTTTATCATAGGCTTCCATTGAGCTGGCAGTTTGATAATAACGAATTCGTTTAGCGATATTGTGGTGATCAGCTACTTGCATCTCAATATCATAATGGTTGCCTTGTTCGTCGGTCGTATAGATATCAAAACGCACTGACTTAGCATCAGGAGCAATAGCAAACTCTTGCTGATTATTAGGCAACTTAATCTTTTTAATATGCAAGTCGGGTAAGATCCGCCGTAAAACTTCTAAACAAATATCATAATCAAGCATCACTTTATTGAAGATATAATCATCAGCTAGCCCTGCCATTTCCCACTTTTTACGTAAGAATTCATTCATCCTTATGGCCCTCCTGTTAAATGGTTCTATAAAGATATATACGTAAAAGGCAAGAATCTGCACTTTTTTACTCAATATTTCTTCAATGTGCCATAATTGCATATTAATAGTGCTTTATCTTTTGGCTATCGATGAGATCCGACTATAATAGATAGTGAAAAGTAAATCTTCTTTATTAAGTATTTATCTATGGTCTGTGTAGATAGGATGTTGAAAGGAAGTAATACTATGTTCGACGTTATCTTTTGGATTCTTGCAATCTGGTTTGTAGTAAACGTTGTATGGATGTGGTTTGCCCTTGACAACCAAGTTCTACAAAAAACATTCGCATGGATTAATGTATGTGCAATCGTAATTGGTTTTTGGGTATATTACGGCATGACTCACGACGGCAACGCCCTTAACGGCTGGTTCCTTACAATGAACTGGGTAAACATTGCAATTGCTGCTATCCAATTCTACTTTGGTTATCGTGAAAACAGCGTTACCCACAACGGTCACACAACCGCATGATTGATTTACTTTTCAACTAGAACTATGGCTTGGGGTCATGGTTCTTTTTTAGTTAAAAAAAATGGGTATACACTTTCTGGTATGGATGGAGATTCCATGCCAGATTTTTTGTATAAAAAAGAGACATTTGCTGTCCCCTCGTTATACAATCAATTCACCACAAAAATCATGAAAGAAGG
>NZ_JAJGUI010000096.1:0-157500 GCF_020784875.1 Limosilactobacillus reuteri subsp. simiae
ATTATCTTTGTTATTAAGCGAATTGACTTCGCAAATGTTTTGCTTCAAATCACATCGTGATTGAAGACCCTACACATTTGATTCGTCGAAACTTTGTTCAGTTTTCAAAGGTCTACCTATTGGCTAATCAAGCAGCCAATCAACATATTTATTATAACATGTAGCAGATTAGCTTGTCAAGAAGAAATTTTAATTATTTTTGAATTTCTTTTGATCGATAACTCAATCAGCAGCTTCATTAATATATCACGTTGCCAAGTCGATGTCAACAATTATTTTTAACTTTTTTGTTAAACCATCTCAACAGCACTTAGCTGTTTTGACAACGATAACTACTATACATGGATTTCATCCTTTCGTCAACACCTTTTTTTAACTTTTTTGAATTTTATTTTCATCGCTATCTATTAGCTTCTTAAACTCACTATTCTGTTAATAAGTTTGCCCGCCTCCTCTACCATTCTTACCAATTAGCATTTCTTTTCCATCACAAAAATCACCTAATTAGTATAGAGAAAAGCATCAATATTAAACTCAATTAGTAACTCGATGTATTTACCCATTCAATTTTTTACCTTAACGTTGGAAATTATTATCCTAGATTTAAATTCTCATTTTATTCAGGTCACCAACCAAATTATTATTTAGCCATTAAATCAGTAGCTGAATAGCCGGACCAATTCAATTTTTATATCTTCTTGGATAGATTGTTAGGAACATCTCTTGATAACTATTAGTCTCTTTTTGCAATTGTTTTTTCTACTATTAGAAGTTTCGCAAGAATTAAAATAATATAGCAAAAAAAGTTTCGATCTTCTTTACGGATCGGAGCCCTTCAGTCAAGTTGATGATTTTCTAATATTAAGGTAATGCAAAATGCTACTACTATGGCAAGCATAACTGATGCTAAAACAAACGGTTTAAAATTAATTCCCACCAATAAAGCTAATATGGAAATTACTATCGATGAAACAAGATAAGCCCTAGAATTATACAACCAACTATATGGCAGTAAATGAGCACCAAATATTATCGCTAACACCATTAGCATTTTATTGGGAATAGTCGGATAAACCCACATTGCAATTAGAAGATACAAAAGCTGATTCATCGAAAATAACATCCCCAACTTAGTTAACGGATTTGTCTTATTTTGAAAATCCACATTAATCAATCGAGATATGAAATAGGATATTGGTAAAAGTAAGGCCGTACAGACAAATACGAATAAGTTTTTAGTAAGAACGGGAACATTAAGTAGTTCTACTGCAAGAATACCGCCCCATACTACGATCGAAGCAATCATTATATGCAACCCACGCTTTTGTTTTACTATACAGTCTTGCTTTAACTTTTCTAATTCTCCCATCAATTTCCCTCATTTCTCCTCTAAATCGATAGTTATTCTATCATATCTAAAACAGAAAAACTCGCACCCCATAAAAATGGAATACGAGTTATCTATTTATGCTAATTTTTCATTAACTAATATTTGGTATGTTTTCAAAGACTCCTTAAAGCCTTCATCAACCATTCAGCTTACTTCTTCTTGTTTTTCTTTTTCTTTGAATCGTTCTTAGCTTCCTTTTCTGGACGCATTGTTGGGAAGAGAATAACATCCCGAATAGATTTAGCATCAGTAAGGAGCATTACAAGACGATCGATTCCAATACCAAGTCCCCCAGTAGGTGGCATTCCGTATTCGAGGGCTTGAACGTAATCTAAGTCGACTGGTTCAGCTTCATCATTACCGTTAGCTTTTTCCTTTGCTTGCATTTCAAAACGTTCCTTCTGGTCAATTGGATCGTTTAATTCACTAAAGGCATTTGCCAATTCGCTACCATCAACATACAATTCGAAACGATCAGTCATCGCAGGATTATCAGCATTCCGCTTTGCTAATGGTGAAACTTCGACTGGGAATTCATAGACAAAAGTTGGTTGGATAAGTGTATCTTCAACGAACTCTTCAAAGAATGCATTCAAGATATGCCCCTTTGTCCAGTAAGGCTTATATTCCACCTTGTGTTCATCGGCTAACTTCTTAGCATCTTCGTCCGTCATTGATTCATCGCTGAAGTCAATGCCAGTCTTTTCCTTAACGGCATCCACCATCGTGATCCGTTTAAAGTTCCCTCCAAGGTCGATTTCATGTCCTTGGTAAGTAATCTTTCCATCATCTGAAACAACTTTAGCTGCTGCCTTAACGATTCCTTCCGTTTCATCCATAACATCTTGGAAGTCAAAGTAAGCAGCATAAGTTTCCATTGTAGTAAATTCAGGGTTATGGTGAGGATCCATCCCTTCATTCCGGAAAATCCGGCCCAATTCGTATACTCGTTCAAAGCCACCAACGATTAACCGCTTAAGGTACAATTCGGTAGCAATCCGCAAGTACATATCAATATCAAGCGCATTGTGATGAGTGATAAATGGCCGCGCATTAGCACCACCAGCTTGGGTGTTCAAAATTGGGGTTTCAACTTCTGTAAAGCCATTATCATCCATGTATTTCCGGACAGCCTTGATGATCGCTGTCCGTTGGTGGAAACGCTTGAAACTTTCTGGGTTAGAAATTAAATCAAGGTAGCGCTGACGATAGATAGTTTCAGGATCAGTAACCCCATCCCACTTATTAGGAAGCGGACGTAATGCTTTTGACAAGAAGGTAATTTTATGTGCACGAACGGTTAATTCACCTGTATCCGTCTTGATAACATCCCCTTCAATTCCAAGGAAGTCACCAATATCTGACCGTTTGAAAACATGGTAAGGTTCATCCCCAACCATATCCTTACGAGCGTAAACTTGAATCTTACCAGTTCGATCAACAAAGTCAGCGAAACCAGCCTTACCACTACTCCGCTTTCTTGTCATTCGACCCGCAATAATTACTTTGGCGCCCATCTCGTTTAATTCTTCTTTATCGTATTGATCAAACTTATCATGCAAGTCTTGGGCAAGATGGTCTCGTTTGAAGCGGCGGCCAAATGGTTCAATCCCCGCTTCTTTTAACTCTTCCATTTTTTCACGCCGAACGCGCATTTGATCTAGTTCTTGTGACACTTAAGTTCTCCTCCTCGTAATTAGGCTTGCTGTCTTTTTGCAGCCCGTTCTGCAGTTTGTTCAGCAAAGCGGTCAAAAATATCGTTCATTTCATCAAGTGTTTCTGCCTCGACTAATGCTACTTTAGTCCGGGCAGCACGCGGAATACCCTTGATATAGTACGTCGATAACCCACGGAACTCACGAACTCCAACATATTCACCCTTTAAATCAACTAAACGATTAAGGTGATCTTTAGCCATTTCAATCTTTTGTTCTGGAGTTGCTTCTGGGAGCAGCTCACCAGTCTCTAAGTAATGTTCAGTCCGCTTTAGCATCCATGGGTTACCCATCGCTGCCCGCCCGATCATTGCGGCGGTTGCGCCAGTCATATCAAGGATCTTCTTAGCATCTTCTGGTGTCTTCACATCACCATTAGCCATGAACGGAATTTTCAATTGACTCGCTACTTCTTTTAGTATATTCCAATCTGCTTGTCCCGTATACATTTGTTTTCGAGTTCGACCATGCATCGCAATCGCGCTAGCTCCTGCCCGTTCAGCTGCTAGAGCATTTTCAACAGCTAAAATATGCTTGTCGTCCCAACCAGTTCGCATCTTAACGGTAACTGGTTTCTTAACAGCATCAGTAACATATGACACCATTTCATAGACTTTATTAGGATCCAGTAACCACCGTGCACCCGCGTCAGTTTTTACAACCTTATTAACAGGACACCCCATATTTATATCAATCACGTCAGCTGCTGTATGTTGATCTACATACTTAGCAGCCTCAACTAATGTTTCTTTGGTTCCACCAAAAATTTGAATTCCCATTGGATGTTCTTCAGGATCGACATCCATCATATTTAAAGTTCGTTGATTATGATACATAATGCCACGGTCTGAGATCATTTCACAGACAACGTAGCCAGCACCAAATCTTTTACAGATAACCCGAAAGGCGGAATTGGTTACTCCAGCCATTGGTGCAACAACAACTTGATTAGGAATTTCAACGTTACCGATCTTCCATTTCATTTTTTCACCTCATTACTGCTTAAGAAACTGTGCTGGCCATCCAGTTTCATTTTTAATTGTCCGATAACTCAACTATCATAGCATATCAACGCGCTTAGCACCAAAAATTACTTTTCATCTGTTGATTTTTTATCATCATTTGCAGTCATTTCCGCGTAGATCTTCTTTAATTCGTCTTCGTTAAATTCGTACTTCTTCCCGCAGAATTGGCAAACAGCTTCCGCATGGTGGTCTTCGTCAATCAATTTCTTCATATCATCTTTAGAAATACTTGCAAGGGCATGTGCAAAACGTTCCTTCGAGCAATCACATGCATAACGAACTGGCATCGTTTCGAGGATCTTTAAGTCATCGCCAAAAATCTTCTTCAAAATATCTTCTGGCGTATCACCATCACGTAACATTTGTGATACCAATGGCAAGCTCTTCAATGTCTTTTCAAGCTTGCTGATTTCTTCATCGCTAGCACCAGGCATTACTTGAATCATGAAGCCACCAGCAACGTCAATATTTTCATCAGGGTTAACGAATACTGAAAGGCCAACCGCTGAAGGAATTTGTTCAGATTGAGCAAGGTAGTAAGTAAAGTCATCACCAAGTTCACCAGAAACTAAATTTACTTCACCGGTATATGGTGTCTTGTCGCCAGGAGCCATCTTGGTTACAGAAAGAGTTCCTTGATTACCAATTGCCTTTGCGACATCAATTTTCCCCTTATCATTGGCTGGTAAAGAAACGTGTGGATTACCCATGTAACCTTTTACGGTTCCTTCAGCAGTTCCATCCGCAATAATAAAGCCAACTGGACCATTTCCCTGAATCTTAACCGTCATTCCTGCTTCTCCTTGTAAACTAGAAGTAGCCAAGAGAATCGTTCCAATTAACGTTCGACCAAGGGCAGCAGAAGAAGCACTCCATGTATCATGAATTTCGTGTGCCTTTTGAACGACTTGGGTAGCATTTACAGCATAAGCCCGAAACTTTCCATCCTTAGTCATTGATTTTACTAAATAATCTGTTGTTTTCATTTTAAATTCCTCCTTAAAATTAGTCCTAAAGAAAAAACGGAAGACCACCACCTACCAATCAGGTTTTGTATCTTCCGTCTTTTCAATAGTTTACTTGTCTTCAGAATTGTCTGAATCATCACTTGATTGTGAATCATTTGAGTTGTCACTCTTAGTATCGGATGAATCATTTTGATTATCCTTTGCTTCATCGTGACGCTCATTTTCCAATCGTTCAAGTTCACGCTTGGATTCTTCAAAGGTTTGTGCACGTGCCTCTTCATCTTCAGCAGCCACATCCTTATCAGGAACTTTTCCAGTCTTATAAAGGCTAAGAATTTGTTTTTCATCAAGCGTTTCGTACTTGAGTAATGCTTCAGCGATTTGCTTATGTTGTTCACGGTGCGTCTCAATAATGTGTAAGGCGGTTTCGTGCCCTTCAGTTAAGATTCGACGTACTTCTTCATCAACTAAAGCAGCAGTCTTTTCGGAGTAAGGTGATTGGTCATAGCCTTGACCTGTAAAGACCTGACCAGAACTTTGCAGTTCTACTGGACCAATCTTATCACTCATTCCGTACTGGGTAACCATCGAACGAGCAATTTGGGTTGCTTGTTCAAAGTCATTTGAAGCTCCTGAAGATTGTGACTTAAAGACAAGCTCTTCAGCAGCCCGTCCACCCATCAGACCAGCGATTTGTTCCATCGCATTCTTTTTCGACATTAACATCTGATCTTCACGTGGAAGCATGATAGCATATCCACCTGCGCGACCACGTGGGACAATGGTAACCTTGTGCACAACTCGTGCGTCATTTAATACAAGACCCACAATCGTGTGACCCGCTTCGTGGTATGCAACAGTCTTTCGTTCTTGTTCAGATTGGACACGGTTATGCTTAGCTGGTCCAGCAATTACCCGGTCTTCTGCTTCATCTAAGTCAGCAGCATCAATTTCAGTTTTGTTCCGCCGCGCAGCTAATAAGGCCGCTTCGTTTAATAGGTTAGCTAAGTCAGCCCCAACAAAACCAGGAGTCTGTTTAGCAATTTCCTTTAAATCAACGTCGCTTGCCATTGGCTTGTTCTTAGCATGAACTCGTAAAATGGCTTCACGGCCCTTAACATCTGGACGACCTACTAAAATCTTTCGGTCAAAACGTCCTGGACGTAAAAGGGCGGGATCCAAGACATCTGAACGGTTAGTAGCTGCCATGACGATGATTCCTTCATCACCTTGGAAACCATCCATTTCAACTAACAATTGGTTCAAGGTTTGTTCACGTTCATCGTGACCGCCGCCCATACCATTTCCACGGCGCCGACCAACGGCATCAATTTCATCAATGAAGATGATTGCTGGAGCAGCTTTCTTGGCTTGATCAAACAAGTCACGAACACGACTAGCACCAACACCGACGAACATTTCAACGAAGTCAGAACCAGAGATTGAGAAGAATGGTACCCCTGATTCACCGGCAACCGCCTTAGCCAGCAAGGTCTTACCAGTACCTGGAGGCCCCTCTAGTAAAACACCAGATGGAATACGAGCACCAAGCTTAGTGAATTTCTTTGGATTCTTCAAGAACTCAACGATTTCAACCAATTCTTGTTTCTCTTCTTCTTCACCGGCAACATCTGAGAAACGAACTTTGTTTTTCTTAGCATCAGATGGCTTAGCCTTGGTCTTACCAAAGCTCATCACTCCACGACCGCCGCCACCTTGACCAGCTTGGCCCATCATCATGTAGAAGAAGAAAATCATGATGACTAATGGCAAGACAGTCAACAACAGGTTCATCCAGACACTATTAGATTCTTCAGCACGAGTACTAATCTTTACATTATGACGGTTAGCATAGTTTTGAAGTTGACTAACAGTTACGTCACTTTCCAAAACAGAACTTTGGAATTGAGTTACCTTATTGTTTCGTTGTGGTGTAAGAGCAAAGCCAGTATTGTTGGCGGAATTGTCATTGTTTGACTGCGGTTTACGGTAAGTACCCGTAACCTTATATACCCCACCATTTGGCTGAAGCTGAACGCTCTTAACCTTATTACTCTTCAGTTCGGAGATAAACTCGCTTTGGGAAACTGTCTTACTTTGTCCTGTTGAGGTATTGCCCCCAAAGAAGAAGTAGGCGATTCCCATAATACACAAGAACATCACGGCATAGAAGAGAACGTTATGAGTAAAATTATTTTTTTTACGATTGTTGTTCATAACAACCTCCTATCTACCAGCAACGATATTTTATAATTGTAGTCACTATCATAGCATATTTGACAAATATTGACCATTAATTTTACAGAAGAATTAATAGTTTTATCGCCAATGTTATTAATAATACATACTACATATTTACGGATCCATAAAAATGGACGTTAATTAAGAATATCTTTAAAATACCGTCCATTTAATATTGATTTTTCCGTCATCCTAATTATCTAACATTTTTAGTCATTTTGGTATACAGATGGCTTCAAAATTCCAACATATGGCAAATTTCGGTAGAATCCTTTGTAATCAAGGCCATACCCTACCAAGAACTCTTTAGGAACCGTAAAACCAACATAATCAGGTTCGACATCTACTTCCCGACCTTCTGGCTTATTTAATAATGAACAAACCTTTATGCTCTTTGCTCCCCGGTCGGCTAAAAGGTCCATCAAGTACTTCAAAGTATGACCAGTATCAACAATATCTTCCATAATTAGAACATGCCGATCTTTAACATCTGTTTTCAAATCATGAATAAGTTTAACTTTTCCAGTCGAACCTAAGCCACCAAAATAACTAGAAACATCAATAAAGTCGATTTGGGCCATGATATCTAGCCGTTCAATCATATCAACAGTAAATAAAACTGCTCCGCTTAGAACGGAAATGATAATTGGCCGTTTATCCTTATAATCTTTTGTTAAGTCCGTTGCTAATTCGTCCATTCGTTTGCCAAGCATTTCTTCACTATATAAGACACGCTCAATATCGTTATTCATTTACCTTCTTCTCCTTATTTTTTATTCCAATAAAACATGACCGCCATGTCTGCTGATAGCCGATTGGCCGTTCAAACCAACTCCACTTTCGGTTGACTATCCAGACGACCTCGTCATGCGCATCAACCAGGACCATTTGCTGGTCACGCTGTTTTCGGGAAACTTTTTGGTCGATTAGGACCCGCTTGACTAACTGGTGATGACCATTTTTTAAGCGAATACGATCTTTTTGTCGCCATTGTCGTAGACGCAGCGGAAATTGATCTGGAGCAAGCCATTGCAAAACTACCTGCTCTTCATCCTTGAAAAACGACTTTTCAGCTGACACTGCCATTAAGTTTATTGGATCTACTTGATACCATTGTTCCAATTTTATCACATGATCTTGGGGCTTTTGTAGGTTCTCAAGCGGATTATCCAATTTTTTTAACGTACAAGTAGCATAGACTTTCTCAAGAATATATCGATGCGGCAACTCAATGATTTGCTGTGGCTTTTTCTCGTTTTCTAGGGTCTGCAGCAATTCATCAAGTTGCTGGTCCTTAATATCATATATTCCTTGTTGATTAAACCATTGTCGTAAAATTTCTTTTCGAATGATTTCCTTATTTTGCAATAATCTTGCCAGGATCATCCTTCCTTGTTGATCAACACATGCTGCTAATTGATCTGCCACTTCTTGATCACGCCAGGCAAGGAGATCCGTTAACTGTTGATGATAGCTTTCGAGGTGAGAAAGCAACTGAGGATTCTCTTCTTCAAGCATTGGAATTATCGCATGCCGAAATCGATTTCGTTGAATGTTCAAGTCCTTATTTGTCTTATCTTCATACCACTTAAGATGATGCTGCAAAGCATATTTCTTTAGCTGCTGTTTACTAAAGGGTAAAAGTGGCCGAATTAAGGTTCCAAAAGCAAATGGTCGCCGATCTCGTATTCCCACTAATTGACTCAACTGACCACCACGAGCCATCTTCATCAGCATTGTTTCTGCTAGATCATTTTGGTGGTGTGCAGTTAGCAGAATGTTTGCCTGGTTATCTTTCATCACTTCCCGGAAAAATTGGTAGCGTGCTTGACGGGCAGCGTTTTCGACCCCGGTCTGTGGATGAAGATCTTGTGGCCAGTGTGCGACTGCTAGTTTTAAATCATTTTGTTTACAATATTGCCGAATGAACCGTTCTTCAAGCTGACTTTGTTTTCGTAACTCATGGTTCATATGGGCAACGATAATCTGGGGACGATATTTTGACGGCAAATGTTGCAAGAGATCTAAAAGGACCATCGAATCGACCCCGGTTGAGACAGCCACTACCACCTTATCTTGGGTAGCAAAAAAGCGACTCCTTACTAGGTGTCGCTCAAATGCTTGTTGTAAATCCGCCATATTAGCTCCGCCGACCACCACGGCCGCCACGCTTACCATCAGTTTGACGCTTCAAAGTAGATAAACGTGATTCACTTTCTTTTAAGTAGCCAGCTAACATGTCATTAAAGTCTTCGTGTTGGTGACTGTTATGGTGTCGACCACTAAAACCGCCACGGAAGTTATCATTGTGGCCGCGGAAATTATTATTCCGTTCGTGATGAAAATCCCGGTGATTATTTTCACGATGATGGTTATTTTCATGATGATCTTGATGTTCACGAGGAGCTGCGGCCTTGATTGAAAGAGCAATCTTACCGTCATCACCAATCCGTGTTACTTTTGCTGTAACTTCATCCCCGACAGCCAATACATCATGAACATCCTTGATATATTTATCAGAGATTTGACTGATGTGTACTAGCCCTGTCTGATTATCATCTAAATCAACGAATGCACCAAAATTAGTGATTCCTGAAACTTTACCTGAAACCTTTGCTCCAACTTCAATTGCCATGAAACCTATAGATCCTCCTGAACCATCTCATATTTTTGTATTTGAGTATATCATAACTTCATCTTGAAAACGTATGAAAATAACTAAACTTCTCATAAAAAACTAAGCTGAAAAATCACCCAATTACATTCTTAATTTTAACATTTAAAATATTCTAACCCTACTAAAAACATCCGATTTTGTGATCATTAGTTCAAATTATAGATTATCTCGCCCTTCTTAGAGTAGTTATACTTGGCACGGATAACCTGCTGAATATATTCGGGATTATGCAACAACTTAATTTGACGTTGCAGTTGTTGATTCTTTTGCTTTTGTTTTGTTAATTGTGATTGTGCGTGTCGAATATTGCCATTAATATCCGCTAATGTCCGTTTACTCTGAAATATCTGAATTCCAAAGATTAAGAATATAACCAAAAAAACGGTAATAATCCGCTGACAACGGCGCTTATGCACATGCCGATTATATGTTTTTTGATTCGAAACTTGGCGGGCATATGGGGTATTTAATTGTGAAATTTTGCTATCAGATTGTCCTTTCATCTGACATTCCCCTCCATTTTAACTTATCACGCTTTAAGTATAGCAAGATACCGCGGAGAATGTCCATATGATTATCAACTTTTTTATATCTCAGAAGACATTATAGTTGGTCAAAAGATTCCGCATAAGTTTCATCGACAATTTCATACATATCTTCTGCTTCACTCTTTTTTGTTGTTTCAACAATCCGATTAATCTTAACTGTTTCGGTCTTATTACCAAATTTAATTGTTAAAGTATCCCCAACCGCTACCCGACTGGATGACTTTGCTGGTTGACCATTAATTAAGATCCGTCCTTGATCCGCGATTTCCTTAGCAATTGATCGACGTTTAATAATCCGTGATACTTTCAAAAATTTATCTAATCTCATTTTTCCGCTCCTTTTTCATCGGCTTGCATAACATTTCCCAAAGCCGTTACAAATTGTAGTAGCTGGTGAAGCCAATCATCAGTAGTCATTTTAGGTTGAATAACCAGCCGAATCGTTAGTTGCTGATTATCTTCACCAATCGTCGCTTTAAACCGCGTATTAGCTAACTCTTTAATTATTGCAGGGGCTTTAATCAAGCGGCTAGCACGTTCAGTAAACTTGATATTAATATTATCCCGTTGCCGTTTAATCTCAGCAATCATTGCCAGATCAGCATGATTCTTCAATTGGCTCACAAGCAACAGTGTCCCAACCGGTGCTGGATAATCACCAAACCGATCAATCAAGTCACCTTGAATATCAATAACTTCTTCATCCGTCTTAGCTTGGCGAATTGTCTTATATAATTCAATCTTTTGCCGTTGATCTGCAATATAATCCGTTGGCAGGTAAGCTTCAACACCTAACTCAACTTCCGCATCGGAGTGAATAGTTTGCTTCTTACCCTGCTTTTTAGCTACCGCATCACTAAGCATCGCCGAATATAGGTCATAACCAACAGAATCGATAAAACCATGCTGCTGTTTTCCTAAGAGGTTACCAGCTCCCCGAATAGCAAGATCCCGCATCGCAATCTTAAATCCAGACCCCAACTCTGTAAAATCACGAATTGCAGCTAGCCGCTTTTCTCCTAATTCGGTTAGGACCTTATTAGGCTGATACATAAAGTAAGCATAAGCCACCCGATTACTACGGCCAATCCGTCCGCGAATCTGATATAGCTGTGCTAACCCCATCCGATCAGCATTTTCAACAAAGAGGGTATTCGCATTCGGGATATCAACCCCCGTTTCAATAATCGAGGTAGTCACTAATACATCATAATTTCCTTGAATAAACTCATAGAGGACTGTCTCCAGTTCATTTTCACTCATCTGACCATTAATATAGCCAATCCGGGCTTCAGGAACAAGTTCTTGTAACCATGCCACCGTCTCTTCAATGTCATGAACGCGATTGTGAAGGTAATAAACCTGTCCGCCACGTTGCATTTCACGAATGATCCCATCGCGAATCGCACTACTATTTTGTTCCATTACATAGGTTTGGATTGGGTAACGACCAGCTGGCGGTGTTTCAAGGACTGATAAATCTCGTACGCCCAGCATTGACATGTGTAATGTTCGGGGAATCGGGGTTGCCGTCAAAGTTAAAACATCAACATTATTTTTTAATTGCTTTAGTTTTTCCTTATGTTTTACCCCAAAGCGCTGTTCCTCATCAACAATTAACAGCCCAAGATCCTTAAACTCAACATCCTTTGATAGGATTCGGTGGGTCCCGACAACAACATCGACGCTTCCATCCTTTAACCCTGCTTCTGTCTCTTTTAGCTCTTTCGGCGTCTTGAAACGTGACATTAAGGCAATGTTGATTGGGAAACCTTCAAACCGGCGCATGAGGGTGTTGTAATGTTGCTGGGCAAGAACAGTTGTTGGCACAAGGAAGGCAACCTGCTTTCCTCCAGTGACCGCCTTAAAAATTGCCCGCATTGCAACTTCGGTTTTACCATAGCCGACATCCCCCACTAATAGGCGATCCATCGGCTTTGGCTTTTCCATATCCTTTTTAATTTCATCAATACTCCGCAACTGATCGCGAGTCTCATTATACGGAAAATTAGCATCAAATTGTTTTTGGAGATAATCGTCTTTCGGAAAAGCATATCCCTTCTCCGCTTCTCGCTTAGCATATAAGTCAACTAATTCATCAGCGATATCTTCAATTTTTGAAGAAACGCGCCGCTTAGTCTTTGCCCATTCGTTACCGCCAAGCTTGTTGATATGCGGGGTCTTAGATTCTGATGATACATACTTTTGGACAAGGTTTAGCTGGGTTACTGGCACATATATCTGAGCGTTATCCCGGTAATTTATGATCATGTAGTCTTGGTGAACATGGTCAACTTCCATCGTCTTAATTCCACTAAAAATCCCAATTCCATGATTGACATGAACTACGTAGTCACCCGGTTTAAGATCAGTATAATTTTTTAAACGTTCGGCATTGGCAAGTTTTTGTGGACGATGATGAACCTTTTTTACCTGCTTAAACATCTCGCTCTCTGTAATAACAACCAGCCCAGCAAGCGGCATTTCAAATCCATTGTTTAAGTTAGCAGCAACAATTTGCACAACATTCGGCTTGATATTTGTTAATTCAGTTTCTGTTGCGGTGATATCAAAGTCAGTAAGCGTTTGGGCAATTTGCTTTCGTCGTTCTGGACTATTAGCCATCAGTACTACTGTTTGCCCTTGATCAATCCACCGTTGAAGTTCAGCTTTCAACAGTGGCATTTGCCCAAAGAAACGTTGCATGGTTCTGCTTTTTAGGTCGGTAATTTGGCTAAGTTTAATATTACCGAGACCTTTTTTAAATAAGGCGCCATAAATTTGCGGATGCGGGTCTTTTTTTATTATGGCCGATACGTCATTGCTAAGGTCTGGAACATCCGTTAATTGATGGTGAGCAACCTTATCTTTAAACCAGCCTGCATCTTCCTGGGTCATCTGCTTGGCAAATTGCTTTATCCGCGTCAAGTCATCAAAGTAAATTGTCCCATCATCAGGAAGATAATCAAATAAGGAATGCTTAGCCGGATAAACCAGGTTGCTAAATTCTAAAAGTTCATTAGGCAAGTGCTGGTTCTTAAGTGCGTTCAATAATGGTTCAAAGCGGTTAGCCACCTGCTGTTTAATATCCGCATCGTCAGCACTTAACTCCTTCCCCACCTTTTTATATTCAGTATCTAGCGCTTCATACACCCGCGAAAATTCAGTCGATGGGATAATAAAATCTGTCGCTGGCAGTATCTGAACTTCTTCAACATTATCAATACTCCGCTGGGTACTAGCATCAAAATACCGGAGTGAATCAACTTCTGTATCAAAAAGATCAATTCTAACCGGATTATCAGTGTTTAAGGCGTAGATATCAATAATCGATCCACGAATTGCAAAATCACCAGGACGCAAAACCATTTTTTGATATTGGTACCCCATTGCGCTTAATTGTTGCCGAATTTTAGCTGGATCCACTTCCCCGCCAGTCTTAATCTTTAACGAGGACTGAGCAAAGTATTCTGGTGAAATAATATTGCGCCGTAACCCCGCAGCAGATGCAACTACAACTGCCGGTTCTTTATTAATCAACGCATTTAAGGCCAGTACCCGCTGAAGACGATAGTTAGGAGAACTAGTTGCTACTTCCGCTGCTAAAACCTCTTCAACCGGAAACTGGTAAACACGATTAGCAGGAAGAAGATTCTCCAAGTCGCTAGCCAATTCCTGCATATGGGAAATCGTGTCGGTCACTACTAGAATTGGTTGCTGTCCTTCATTAGAAAGAGCACTTAGTAATTCGGTTCGCGCCGATCCAGAAATTCCCGTTATCAATTGATGATTCTTTGATTGGAGGTCAGCAGTAATTTGTTTAAATGATGGCGTCTTCTCGATTAAATTTTCTATTTGCACCATCAACGCCACCTTTCTATTTTAATTATAAGCATTCATTAATTTGGCAAAGTCTTCTCCATTAATCCAGTCTTCTAATGCATGCTCAGCTTGTTCAACGGCTTGGTCAAACTTAGGTCGTTCTTCTTTAGAAAATTTACCTAAGACATGACTAACCACTGTTCCATGTTGGGGATGGTCAATCCCTACTTTTACCCGGTTAAAGTTCTTGGTTCCTAACGCGCTGATAATGCTTTTAAGTCCATTATGACCGCCTGAAGCTCCATGTGTTTTTAAACGTACTTTGCCAACTGGCATATCCAAGTCGTCATTAACAATTACGAGATCATCCAAGTCAATATCATAATAGTCTACTAGTGGTCCGACTGCTCGTCCTGAATCATTCATGAACGTCGTCGGCTTTACCAATATTACTTTTTCACCATTAATTACCCCACTAACTGCGACTGCTTCTTGTTTTAGGTGGGTGAATGCTCCCAGGTGATAATCTCGTGCTAGTTGATCAACCACCATAAAGCCAGTATTATGACGGGTTTCATCATACCGCGTCCCAATATTTCCTAAGCCAACAATCATTTTCATTGTTCTTTCATTCCTTTCACGCAAAAAAGCCGCACGGTCACTTTTCCCGTCCAGCATAAATTTTAACTAGTATTATACCCTATGTTACTTTTTTCAGCATACTAATTTGAATTAACAGCATAAATCTTCTAATCTTTTTCTAATCCTTTTGATAGAAATGTGTTATTATAGTGAGTGCATTTAATCGATAAAAAGGATGTTAATTATGATTTTCAATTCATTAATCAAACCCAAAGCAACCTTAACAACTCTTCCAGAAACAGCGACATTGGATGAGGCTCTGACTGTCTTGGAGGATACCGGCTATCGGTGTGTCCCAGTTCTTGATAAGTCAGGAAAGATCTTTCGGGGAAATATTTATAAGATGCATCTTTACCGGCATAAAGCACGACAGGGGGATATGCATTTACCGGTAACTGCATTATTAAAGAATGCTACTAAATTTATCTCAATTAACGCGGCTTTCTTCTCTATCTTCTTTGCTATTCGAGACCTTCCATATATTGCGGTATTGGATAACAATAATCAGTTTTATGGGATTTTAACTCATAATAGTCTTTTACGGATGTTAGCTGCTGGCTGGAACGTGAATAATGGGAGTTATGTTTTAACTGTTATTACTCCTGATGAACGGGGAGCGCTAGTAACGGCTGCTAAAGAAATCACTCGTTTTTGTCAGATCGTAAATGTCATTTCACTCGATCCAGAAGACGAAACAATGAAACGGGTCTTATACACCTTGCCTGCTGACGTTACTAAAGAAAAGATGGAACGAATTGTTAAACGACTTGAGAAAAAAGGGTTGGAAGTTTCAGAAATTGAAGACTTGCACCAAAGCTATTAAATATTAAAGCGACCTGTGATTAACTTAACCACAGATCGCTTTTTAATTTTCAGAATATTAATTTCCGTTGGCGATTTCTCACCCAATTTTCCCACCTGCTTTCAACAATTATTTTGCATTAACCACAACGTTTCCCAAACCGCTATCGAATTCAACTTCCCACTTACCAGCAGTGAGCTTAGGTGGTAAGACAAATGTTCCGGATGATACCATTTGGCCCTTGGTAAATACTTTTCCTTGTTCTGCTAATTTTTGCACTAACCATTGGAGGGACTTAAAGGGGTTGCCCAAAACTTCTGATGATACCCCTTCTTTTAATTTCTCGCCATCTTTGAATAAAACGGCATGAACATTAGCAGCATCGTCAACATTTTCAAATACACTATCTGCATCATGTTCTTCACCATATACAACAAGACCACCAACAGCACAATCAGCCATTACATTATATTTTCCTAAATCTGGGAACCAGTCGACAAAACGTGCATCAGGCAATTCTAATGCTCCCGCAACAGTTACTTTCTGAAATAAATCTTCTAATGTATCACTCGGCTGCAAGTCTTCTTTTGCACGGAAAGTTAATTCAACTTCTAATAGCGGTTCGTTTAACATCTGCAAGTCAACATCCGCTGGTGACTGGAGGAATCGTTCAGCAACTTGTTGTCCGTACAATGGTGAATCAGCATCAAACATGTCTTGAGTTTCTTTACTAGTTAATGAAACTTTATAGCCTGCAGTTGGCTTTCCTTTTAACTTTACCACCGCATCTTGGACTGCATATGCTGTTTCATCATCAGTCACAACGTCTTTCCATTCTTCCTCTTTCAACGGCGTATTAGTATCATAAGCTTCAAAAAGAGCCTTAGCAAATTCTTCCTGTCGTGCGTTTAATTCAGTCATAATAATTACCTCCAAGACAAAATATTTTCTTAAAATTTAGAAAGAAAAAAGCGTCCTTACATTGCTTTATCGCAATTGTAAGAACGCTTCTGCGCGGTACCATCCTACTTTGATCAACTCGTAGTCGATCCTCTCATTCACAAACAATCATTTGTGGCCAAAGTAATGGATGGCAGCCAACCTCAGCTTACTTGGTTTCAGCCGGTAACTCAGGAACGATTAACAATTAGAAATCTCGATCAGCTCACACCACCCGCTAATTCTCTGTTACCAATTTCAAATCATTATTTCCTTCAACGTTTTTCTAATCTAAATTTAATTGTTGGATATAATATACCGACCATTCCCTAACTTGTCAATAACTATTATGAGATTTCTTTAATTTTATTTGATATTAACTTTGGTTTCAGCTGGTTTCGTCTCGGCAAGGACCTTCCCATGACGAATATTATAAAGAACTTCAACATGCTTATTAAGGGCATTATAGAAATCGTGGGCATTCAATAAGATACAGTTTGCCGGTTTTCCTACTTCAATTCCATAATTATCACTAATATGCAATGTCTTAGCACCGTTATAAGTTACGTAATTAAAGGCATCTTGCAGTTGGTGATACCCCATCAAGTGAGCAATATAAACACCCATCGTAACTGCATCTAACATGTTACCATCGCCGAGCGGATTCCACGGGTCTTGGATATCATCCTCACCAAAGGAAACATTAATCCCCGCTGCTGTTAATTCCTTAATCCGGGTAACGCCTCGACGCTTTGGATAAGTATCGAAACGGCCGCCAAGGTGAACATTAACTAATGGATTAGATACAAAGTTAATATCACTCATCTTTAATAGTCGGAATAACTTATAAGTATAAGCATCATTATATGAGCCCATCGCTGTCGTATGACTAGCAGTGACCCGGTCCTTCATCCCTCGTTCATAGGCTTCGGTCGCTAAAACTTCAAGGTTACGCGAAGCTGGGTCATCGATTTCATCACAGTGAACGTCAACTAAACGATCGTACTTATCTGCGAGGGCCATTAAGAAATGAACAGATTGCCAACCATATTCAGTTGTAAATTCAAAATGGGGAATACCACCAACGACATCTAATCCTTCTTTAACCGCCTGCTCCATTAATTCACGTCCATGAGGATAGCTAAGAATACCTTCTTGTGGAAAAGCAACCAACTGTAAGTCGATTTGATCTTTTAATTCTTCACGCAATTCAAGGAGAGCACGGGCAGCAATCAAATGAGGATCAGTCACATCAACATGGCTCCGTACGTGTTGAATTCCATGACCAACCATATTTAGTAATGTCTTTTTCGCACGAGATTTAACATCTTCCTTCGTTAAATCTTGTTTCCGTTCACTCCAAATCCGGATACCATCAAATAAAGTTCCGGTTTCATTCCATTCTGGCTGACCAGCAGTAAGCGTAGCGTCTAAGTGAACATGAGAATCAACAAATGGTGGTAAAAGCAAATTTTCTTTACCGTCAATAACTTCTTCACCGTCATGGGGCGTTAAGTTAGCCTTAATCTCACTAAATTTTCCATTAAGAATTCGAACATCGACTACTTCTTCATGATTATCAACATGTACATTTTTTAATAGCATAATTCATCTTCCTTTCGGTCAACCAGCAACATGGTTCCATAATATAGGATACCACTCAAACACATATCAATAAATGTGGCCCCAATCGTATTTACGAAAATCGGCAACTGATGCACGCCTAAGAAGAAGGCAACTCCGATAGCAAAAACAATAATCGCTACCCAGTTGACGCCTCCGCGATACCAATATTTTCCACCAACTTTACCTAATTCTTCAACATCGTATTGCCGGTGAGCGCGGAAATAAAAATCCGTACAAATAATAGCAATCGTAGGTCCTAATACCATCCCCACATAGTCAAGGAACGATTCAAAAGCACTCAAGAAACTACCGACAAACATCGGAATAAAGGTCACAACTGTCGCAAGTAATACTACGATCCATAATGAATACTTTAATTTGAGCTTTGTAAAGATATTTGAAAGAGCTGATCCGGCCGCTAATAAGTTAACAGCATTTGCCGTCATCGAGGTCAAAATAATAACAAGAAGAGCAACTACTCCTAGCCCTAACTTACTAGCAATCGTTGACGGATCGGAGTTATTTGCATTATATACCCCACTTGAAATTGCAATACTAATTGTTGAAATCAGACCGATAAAAGCAAACCATACAACCCCTAGTAAAGCACCAAGGAACGGCGTCAAAGTCGCATTCTTTTCTTTAGCAGTAAAGCGGGTGAAATCAGCACCGGCAGTTACCCAAGCTAAATTAAAAGCTGCTACATAATCGACTGCCGCGCCGACTGCCATTTTTGATTGCGCAGGAACATGCCAATTTACAATTTGACTAAAGGAAACAGTTCGAAAAACGGCTACTGACTCCCAAATGACAAATACAAGAACAAGAATTATTCCTAAGCGTTCAATCATTTGGACTGAACGTGATCCGCTAGAAACACTAATAATATGGAGAATGCTCATGATAATAATCCCGACTACTAGCCCTAAATAGCCGCCATGTTGTCCCCATACAGGCCATCCTAATAAGTCATGGAAAAGAATGCTTACTGATTGGGCCGCAATAAAAGTATTAACTGCTGTCCAACCAATAAATTGAGTAATATTAACTAATGATGGGAGATAACTGCCCCGTTCACCAAACGAAGCACGACTTAAAGTCATCGTCGATACCCCAGTCTTATAACCAATGTAGCCTACCAAACTTAAAAATACATATGATAAGGCAGATGATAATACTAAGACCTTCATGGCAACCGAAAATCCACAAGCGGCGAGCACTCCGCCAACAAACCAGGTTCCATTATTGGCATTTGCACCGACCCACGTGGCAAACATATCCCAAGTATTAGTCTTTCTGTTCTTCATTGGAATACTAAAAATTGTTGTCCCCTTTTGCTCTTTCACAAGATATCCTCCTTAGACCTAAAAAAGCTCTAGTCCCTTTAATGGTCCTAGAGCTTTACAAAAGAGGAAGCATAGTTTTGTGCCCACTATGCTTATATTATTTTGTCTTTTGTAGTCTCTCTGGGCTACATTAAAAGAACCGTGATTAATTTAATAGTGAGTATACGAGTTCTGACACAAATTGTCAAACTCATTTATTTTCATCATAGGCAGCATTTAATCCCACACTAATTGTTAATGCTTTATCCACTTTTGCCATTGTCTCTGGCGATAAATGAGCAATTCGGTCTTTTAATCGTTGTTTATCAATCGTTCGTAATTGCTCCAACAAAATGACCGAATCATGAGTTAACGGTAACGACTTACCTTTTAGTTGGACATGAGTAGGCATCTTCTTTTTTTGCATTTGGGCAGTAATCGCAGCAATGATTACTGTTGGACTATAATGATTTCCCACGTCATTTTGAAGGATCAGGACTGGACGGACGCCCCCCTGTTCCGATCCAATTACCGGGGATAAGTCAGCGTAATAGATATCACCCCGTTTTACTTTTCGTTTTGTCATTACCTTCGCTTCCCTTAATTATTTACTTTGGTGATAAATGCGATGAACCCGATTACTAATATTAGTTAGGATTTCGTAGTTAATAGTTCCGGCCTGCTCAGCTAAATCAGTTGCTGTAATTTCTTGATCACCGGATTTGCCCATCAATACTACTGGAGTGCCGACTGGGTAATACTTAGGAAGCCGAATCATCATTTGATCCATACATACTCGTCCAGCAATATCACAAAATTGACCGTCAACTAATACCTTATAACCAGTCATACACCGTGGATAACCGTCAGCATAACCAATTGGCAAGGTGGCTAGCCATTCATCTTGCTCCGCTGTATAAGTAGCACCATAGCTGACAGATCTTCCTGCCTTTAACTGCTTAACAAAAGCAATTGATGAAACTAATGAACTAACGGGCTGTAAATCAAGCGTTAATTTCAAATCACGTCCAGACGGGTTTTGTCCGTACATTGAAATCCCCATTCTAACTGTATTAGCCGTGATTTTCTCCCGATGCCATAAACCAGTCGCTGAATTTGCCATATGAACATATGGTGGCAGTTCGTCAAGGCTGGCAACAAATTGATGCCACTGTTGAACTTGTTGATTAAAGTAATTTTCATCAGGACTATCAGCAGTTGCAAAATGCGTGAACATCCCTTCAAATTCAAATTCAGGACTATCAAGCAACTTAACAGCTTGCTTAAATGTAGCTACCTCTGTAAAACCAATTCGTCCCATTCCTGAATCAATCCCCAGATGAACCTTTAATGGTTTTTTAGGTTTGGCAACTTGTGCTAGTTGATGATATTGTTCAAGCCAATCTAAAGAGCCGACTGTTAAAGAAACTCCGGCTTGAGCAGCAATCAACGCATCTTCAACTGGCGTAATTCCAAGGACAAGCGTCATGGCTTCAATACCGTTATCCCGCAATTCCAACGCTTCGTCTAAAATTGCTACGCATAAACCACTTGCGCCACTGGTCATTGCTGTTTGGGCAACTGGAATCAATCCATTGCCATAAGCATTTGCTTTTACAACAGCAAGGATTCTACTATTTTCGGGCAAAACTTTTTTCTGTTCTTGAATATTATGACGTAATGCATCTAAGTCCACTATTAATGATGTATCTCGCAAACGACCATTAACCATTTATTTATTCTCACTTTCTAAAATTACTTCTGTCATTACTAACGTGGCAGTATGACTCACTGAAGCATGAGCATTACCATTATACGGCGATTTAGTCACAATCGGCGCACCATATTGGTTATCAATGATTTCAATATCATGAAAGCCTAGTTTAGCACCAATTCCCGTTCCATATGCTTTAGCAAAAGATTCTTTTAGCGACCACCGACCAGCAAGATATTCTACTGATCGCTGACCGCTAAATTGACTATATTGTTCTAGTTCAGTCGGTGTCAATACATGCTGGATGAATTGAGAATGCGCTGTCGCAGCTTTCTTAACTCGTTCAATCTCGGTTATATCGATTCCAATCCCCTTAATCATCGAGCGTTCGTCTCCTTAATTCTCACTAGTATCTACCGCTTAATCTTATCGAAAATAAGCGCTTCTTGCAATTATTGTTACATTAGTTCATCATTGTCATGTCATATAAAATTATAAATAAATTTTAGGTTTTTCTAGTTACAATTAGCTCAGAAAAAGTTATAATTTTAAGGCAATAAGCATTCTTATTTTTGAATATTTCATTAATTTTTTCTTAAGGATTTTATAGTAAGGTGAAACTAACTCACCCTATTAGCCGAGATACATAATTAATGGTATTCTTGATATGAATGCCAATTACAAATTTATAAAGATGAGAGAAGGAGAACTATGGCTCAGATTATTCAACGCCATCCTGCATTACAATTCATCTTAAAAACATTATTTTACTTTGTAGTGCTTCTTTTATTAATCTACCTTTATGGTTATTATGGAGCAGGCCAAGAGCCATTTATCTACAACGAATTCTAATGCGGAGGAAATAGATAATATATGAGTAAGAATATTATTACCGTCTTTGAGCAAATTGCCAAGGACAACTCAACGCGGATCGCATATGATGAAATGGGCAAAACGACCACTTATGCGGACTTAAGCTCAGCAGTTGATACTTTAGCGGCATGGCTTAGTACTCAATCTTTGCCTGATCGTAGTCCGATTCTCGTATATGGTGATCATCAAGTTGAAATGATTATTAGCTTTTTAGCAGCTCTAAAAGCTGGACATACTTATATTCCAGTGTCCAACGATTCAGCAATTCCACGGATGCAATCAATCCTGGATACCGCTAAACCAGCGATGATTATTGCTGTTAATGATTTTCCAAGTAATGATCTCCAGTTTGATGCCCCAATTGTCGATCATCAACAGCTTGAAAAGATTTTAGCAACACCGCAAACTTTTGATACTTCAGCAATGATTAATGGTGACGAACTAGCTTATGTCCTCTTTACATCCGGAACTACCGGTTCACCAAAAGGGGTCGAAGTTAGTCATGATAACTTTATGACCTTTGTTGACTGGATGTTAAGTGATGAATTTAAGATCAAAGAACATGCTAATTTCTTAGGTCAACCACCGTATTCATTTGATCTTTCAAATATGTACTGGTTACCAGCACTACTTAATGGTGGGACAATCAAGGCGCTTCCTCACGAAGTTGTTGAAAATTTTGGTCAGATGTTCACTGCCTTACCAAACCTTGATCTTGAGGTATTTGTAGGAACACCATCCTTTGCTGACATGTTAATGCTTAGTCCGGCATTTAACCAACAAAAAATGCCAAGCTTAAAGACTTTCCTCTTCTGTGGTGAAGAATTAACAGTAAAGACTGCAAAAGGATTACACCAACGATTCCCAGATGCTAAAATCTTCAACACTTATGGCCCGACTGAAACAACGGTTGCTGTATCAGGAATCGAGATTACGCCTGAAATCATTGAAAATAATGACCGCTTACCAGTTGGCTATGCAAAGCCAGGAGTTAAATTATCCATTTGGAATGGCGATCAAGAAATCACTACTCCCGGTGAACAAGGTGAGATTGTAATCAGTGGTAATAGTGTGGCGCGTGGCTATATGAATAATCCAGAAAAAACAGCCAAGTCATTCTTTAAGATTGATGGTGCGCCTGCTTACCGAACTGGGGATGCGGGTACCCTTGACAGCGATGGCTTACTTCATCACAAAGGCCGTATGGATTTCCAAATTAAATTACATGGTTACCGGATTGAACTTGATGAAGTTCGTGCCAGTCTTGAAAAGAGTCCTCTAATCAAACAAGCAGTTGCGGTTCCAAAATATAATAAAGACGGCAAAGTTACACACCTAATTGCTTATGTTATTCCAAACGAAACCACTGAAGATACGGCTGGATTAACAAAACAAATTCGTGAAAGCTTGGACGGCTTAATCATGCCATACATGATGCCTACCCAATTCGTTTACCGTGAATCATTCCCAATGTCTGCAAATGGCAAGATTGCAGTTAAACAAATGATTGCTGAGGCTAACAAGTAATGATTGATTGGATTTCAAACCTTCCTAATTTCAGTGCTTATGGAACCCCGGTATACTTCTTCTACTTACTTCTTGCTATTTTGCCGTTGGGAATCGGCCTTTACTTTGGGAAGAGGTTTAGCTGGTATGAAGCATTAATTAGTTTCATTTTTATCTTCTTAATGTTCGATGGTTCAAGCTGGCAACAAGGAATTTCATTAATTGCTTATGTTATTTACCAGACAATTATTGTGATGGCTTATCATCGCTACCGGCAGAATAATAATTCGAGTGGTGTTTTTTACTTCACTGCCGCCTTATCAATTTTGCCGATTGTAATCGTTAAGCTTTCACCGGCAATGGTTGGTCATAACTCCCTCCTTGGTTTCTTAGGAATTAGTTATTTAACTTTCCGGGCAGTCGGGACAGTAATTGAAACGCGTGATGGCATGATCAAAGAGATTTCTCCATGGAAGTTCATTCGTTTCATTCTGTTCATGCCAACCATTACTTCTGGACCAATTGATCGTTACCGGCGTTTTGAAAAAGATTATAAAAAGGTCCCGACCCGCGAGGAATATTTGAATCTTGTTAATACGGGAATTTTCTACTTATTCCTTGGGTTCTTGTACAAATTTGTCATCGGTTATTTCTTTGGTCAGCGTTTTTACCCCTTCTTTGAAAAAGCGGCCTTAGCGGATCCATCATTTCCTTCTTGGAACTTAGTCGGTGTCATGTACACTTACGGACTTTACTTATTCTTTGACTTTGCTGGTTATTCATTATTTGCAGTTGCTATTAGTTACTTTATGGGTGTGCGGACCCCAATGAACTTTAAGCAGCCTTTCAAATCGAAAAACATCAAAGAATTCTGGAACCGTTGGCACATTAGCCTTTCTTTCTGGTTCCGTGATTATATCTTTATGCGGTTCGTCTTTCTTGCTACCAAAAAACGGTGGTTTAAGAATCGAAATGCCTTGTCATCAACCGCATATATGCTTAATATGTTACTAATGGGCTTTTGGCATGGAATTACCTGGTACTATATTCTCTATGGTTTTCTCCAAGGTCTAGGCCTAGTAGTTAATGACTGGTGGCTGCGTTTCAAGCGCAAAAACTTAAAACAACTACCACATAATAAGTTCACTACTGGAGTTGCTATTTTTGTCACATTTAACTTTGTAATGTTTACTCTCTTGATCTTCAGTGGGTTCTTAGATACTTATCTATTCAAATAATTTTAGGAGGATTTTAATTATGCAAGAACAAATTATTAATATTTTAGCTGATGCAACTGGTCGGGACACTGCAGACTTTAGTGATGCAAGTCAAAACCTTTTCGAAAGTGGTCTTTTAGACTCAATGGCAACTGTTAGCCTTCTTCTTGGTTTACAAGATGCTTTTGGCGTTCAAGTACCAGTTTCAGAATTTGACCGTAGTCAATGGGACACTATTGAAAAGATTGAAGAACGGGTAAAGGAGCTCCAAAATGCATAATGGCAAAAAGCTGTGGTCAATCTTTGGCCCGCTGATTGTCGCTTGTCTATTAGTAGTTCTTTTGTTTTCACTGCCGATTAGTAAAAAGCACTCAGCGGCGATTGAACATAAAGCTGCAGTATCGCTAAGCCCGGTTGTTTTTAAGAATCAATCAATTAAACAACAAGCGCTCAGTGATAAGCACACCCACTATGTTCCATTCTTTGGTTCTAGTGAATTACGGCGAATGGATCGTTTCCATCCTTCTGTAATGGCTGCTCGTTATCATAACTATACCCCCTTCCTCTTCGGTTCACGGGGTACCCAATCTCTTCCGCAATTCTTTAACATTAATTCAATGGAAACGCAGATGAGAGATAATAAGGCCGTCTATATCATTTCACCACAATGGTTTACTAAGCAGGGGGTTCAACCACCAGCTTTCAAGTACTACAATGGTGAACTCGCTAACCTTAACTGGCTTCAACACGCTAATCCTAAATCACCATACGATCGCTACATTGCAACGCGATTAATTGCAATGCTTGGTAAAGACGGGACTGTTTCTTCGTATGCTAAAAAGATTGCAGAAGGAAAATCCCTTAGCAGTTTCGATATGGGAGTTATCCGCTTCCGGCTTAATATGTTGGTTCATGAAGATGCCATCTTCTCAGGTTTTCAATTGAATAATAACTATGGCAAGCATATCCTCCCAAACGTTAAGAAACTTCCTCCGCGTTACAATTACAACGAACTTTATGATGATGCAATGAACGAAGCCGCACGTGATACTAATAACAACCGTTTTGGTATTAAAAACAGCTTCTATACGCAGCGTGTGAAGAAAAACTTAGCGAAAACAAAGGGATCACAACGGAATTTCAATTATACTAAGTCACCAGAATATGGCGATTTGGAAGTAGTTTTGAATCAGTTTAAGAATACCAATTCAAACGTCCTCTTTATCATCCCACCGGTTAATTCAAAGTGGGAAAAGTACACGGGAATGGACATGAATATGTATTACCAATCTGTTGAAAAAATTAAATTTCAGCTTCGCCAACAAGGGTTCAATCACATTTTGGATCTTTCTCATGATGGTGATAAGCCTGGATTTATGGAAGATACTATTCATATCGGTTGGGCTGGTTGGGTAAAAGTTGATAAAGCTACTAATAGTTTTATTTCTAACAAGCAACCGCAACCACATTACCAAATCAATAGTAAGTTCCTTTCACCAGAATGGACTAACTTAACCCCAACTCCTGGTAATTTACAGAAATTCCAAGAAAAATTACATTAACAAAAAGCGAGACTTGAAGAATTTTCTTCGGGCCTCGCTTTTATTAAACTACTAATTCTAATTGATCAACAACATCTTGTAATAAACTCATTCCTGCCAAACTATTGCCATGTTGATCAAGAGCTGGACTAAAAATACCAATACCACATTTTTGCGGGGCACAAGCCAATAAGCCGCCGCCAGTACCACTTTTAATAGGGAGTTCAATTTTAATTGTGTATTCTTTTGATTCTTCAAACGAACCGACTGTTGTTAGCAATTTCTTTACCAACTCGTTATCTTCATGGCTAATAAGACGCTCATTATCCCAAGGTTTAATTCCATCATTTGCCAAGACTGCTCCTAAGTTAGCAAGACTCTGCGATGTCACCATCATTGAGTTTTGCATAAAATAAGTTATCAACGTTTGATCAACAGTCTCTAAGATATCCTTATCTTTCATATAGTAGGCAAGTGCATGAATATCTTTATCATTCATAATTGCCGATCGAAACAAACGCTCATTTAAGCTGATACATGGATCGTTGCAAATCTCCCGGCAGAACCCGAGAAGAGCATTAAAACTATTTTGACCCATCAACTGGTCAATTAAGGCTGTCGTTAACAAGGCGGAAGAATTATTAAGGTAATTTACCCGGTGTACCTGCTCGCTCAACTCATCATCCAATAGTGCCGAACTTAGGCTATAATCTGCCGAACCATTTTCTAGTTCTGCTAAGACACGCTTATGTCCTAATCTCTTGATCGCTAATATTAAAGCTACGACCTTTGCAATACTCTCAATTGCAAATCTCGTTCCTGCCATTCCAGCGGTCCCAATTTCGTCCTCGTCAACGTCATAAATGGCAATGCCCAGTTGCTGCGGATCAACAATTCCTAATATCGGAATATAGTTTGCAACCTTACCATGAGCTGTTTCAGCAAAGTTTTTATCAATCAATTGCTCTAATTTTTGCATCGTCAAAACCTCTCTCACACAAGGCATAAATAACCCTGCAGCTCCTCAAGTACCAAACAAGAAAAATTAGCCCCCCTTTACACTTAATTTGCATGATGAAATAATAGCCGAATATCTACATGAGCTCATCTTCTCAGATACTAATCATCGTAATAATCGTAACAAATACATTATAAATAAATCAAATAATTAGCATAAATATTTTTATAAAAAGATAACGAAATGCCCCGCCCTTATTTATACATTCCTAAATAAGAGCGGGGCATTTTTAATTTATCCTAAACCAGCTTAAGTTTATCAAACGACTAATTAATTTAATCGCGTTTCTTACCTAATCCTGAAAGGCCAAATAAGCCTAATAGACTGGCAATTGCTAAGCCAGCAATGCTTAAGCCACGTTCTGTTTCATTACCTGTTTGTGGTAATGCTTTCTTGCTATTTGTATCAGCAGCTTTTTCTGTCTGTTGACCAGTAGTAAGGTTAGTTCCATGGCTTCCCGTTAAGTCGGCTTGGGTATTGTTACCTTGAACCGGAGCTTGAGTTGCATTGTTATTATCTTGGCTAGTACTGTTGCCTTCAGTTGGCGTTTCAGTATTAGTTTGGTGGTTAGAAGAATTATCAGATTCAGTAGGAGCGTTTGAAACCTTAATATTTTCAATTGCCGCAATTCCAGCTGTCTCTGCTTCACTAATTGCACTAGCAGTAGTAGCATTGTCAATCGCTGTCCGTGCATTTTCTGCTGCTTGTTCAGCTTCATTAATCAATGCTTCCTTCGCTGCTGGGCTTAGGTTAGAATTATTGATTTCTTCCTTCTTAGAATTCAAAGCATTATCAACGTTATTCTTCGCTTGGTCGCGAGTCTCTTCGACAGTTGGTACTTGAATATCTAAGATTGCTTGCACGCCCTTCTTCGCAGCAAGTTCAGCCGCATCATTAGTTGTTGCTGCATCAATATTCTTGTTTGCAGCAGCAGCTTCTGTTTGCGCTTGATCAATTAGCTTTTGCTTTTCAGCATCAGTTAAGTTTTGAGCGGCCTTAATTTCAGCCGTCTTAGCTGTTAATGCATCGGCAATAGCTTGTTTAGCATCATTCTTTGCTGTATCTAGAGTTGGGATGGTTACATTCAAGATTTCGTTGATTCCAGCTGTTTCCGCATCCTTAACAGTGGCGTCAGTGGTTGCATTCTTAATATTATCGATTGCCTTATCTGCAATCTCGTCTACTTGGTTCTTCAATGCTTCTTTTTGCGTCTCAGTCAAGTTCTTAGCTGCTTCGATTTGGGTCTTCTTAGCATCTCGAACTTGTTCAACTGCTGTAATTGAAGCATCTTGAGCATCAGTTAATGTTGGTACTGTAATATCAAGAATTGCTTGAACACCGTTATCCCGAGCAGTATTAATTTCCGCACTAGTTTGAGCGTTATTTACGTTGTCAACGGCGGTCGTGTATGCTGCCTGGGCCTGGTGCTTAAGATCTTCCTTAGTAGTTTCAGAAAGATTATTAGCATTATTAATTTCACTAACTTTATCAGCTAATGCTCTATCAAGGGCAGCAATAGCATCCTTTTGTTGATCTTCTCGGCCAGGAACCTTAATGTCAAGGATTGCCTTAACACCATCAGTCTCAGCGTCCTTAACTGCGTCATTAGTTGTTGCCTTCGCAATATTATCCTTAGCAGTATTAGCCGCAGTTGTAGCGTCCTTAATTAAAGCATCTTTTTCAGCGTTAGAAAGGTTAGTTGCAGCATTAATTTCTGCCGTCTTTTCTTTCAATACCTCATCGATTACCTTAGTTGAAGCCTTCTTAGCATCATCAAGACTCGGAACAGTTACATTTTCAATTGCTTGAGCACCATTGTCTTCTGCAGTTTGAACATCATTATTGGTTGTAGCATTATCAATATTCTTCTTAGCCTGATCCGCTTCGGCAGTTGCTTGGTTAATCAAGTCTTGCTTTTGACTATCTGAAAGGTTTTGCGCATTATTGATTTCATTCTTCTTTTCGTTGAGAACATCATCAATCAGATTCTTTGCTTGGTCCTTTGCGGTTTCAAGACTTGGCACCGTTACATTAGCGATTGCGTCAATACCATCTGTAGTAGCTGTTGCAACCTCACTATCAGATGTTGCCTTCGTAATATTATCTTTAGCTGTATTAGCCGCGTTATTAGCTTCATCAATTAAGTTGGCCTTTTCATCTGCAGTAATATTAGTAGCATTGTTGATTTCGTTAACCTTATTAGTTAAGGCATCATCAATTGCCTTGATCGCTTCATCTTTAGCAGCTGATGTCGTTGGAACATTGATAGCATTAATCTTTTCAATCCCAGCATTCTTTGCCTCTTCAACACTTTGGTTAGTAGTTGCGCTGTTAATAGCATCCTTAGCATTATCGGCAATGCTGTTTACCTGATTAATTAGATTTTGCTTCTCATCAGAAGTTAGCTGTGAGGCGTTATTAATTTCTGTTTCTTTTTGTTTAAGGGCATCATTAATTGCATCAATGGCACCTTGCTTAGCATCAGCAAGAGTTGGCACTTCAATTCCTAAAATCTTATCAACACCTGCTTGAGATGCAGCTAATGCTTGATCATTGCTGGTAGCTTGATCAATCTTTTCAATGGCTGTATCTGCTTCTGCGTTAGCACGGTTAATTAAATCTTGCTTAGTAGCAGAATCGAGGTTTGAAGCAGCATTGATCTCATTAGTCTTGCTTTCTAAGGCATCCGCAATTGCTTGCTTAGCATTAGTCTTAACTTCATCTAAGCTTGGCACTTTAACATCAAGAATATCTTGAATACCCTTGTTTTCCGCATTCTTAGCTGTTTGGTCATCCTTTGCTCCATTGATTGCATTAATGGCATTCTCAGCAATTTGATCAACTTGCTTAGTCAACTCATCCTTTTCATCTTGGCTTAAGTTGTTTGCGTTGTTGATTTCTTCCTTCTTCGCCTCACGCACTTCATTAAGAGCATCGATACTATCTTGCTTCTTTTCGTTAAGACTTGGAACTTCAATATTAAGAATGGCTTCTACACCGTCTGCACTTGCTTTATCAGCATCGTCATTGGTTGTTGCCTTATTAATATTATCAAGGGCCTTATTGTATTCCGCATCAACTTGTTGAGTTAAGTTGGCCTTTTCATCTGCAGTTAAGTGACCTGCTTCATCGATTTGGGTAAGCTTAGTAGATTTAGCCTCGTCTAAGGACTTGATTGCATTCTGTTTGCGATCTTCTAAGCCAGGAACCTTAGTATCAACAATTGCATCGATACCATCTTTTTCGTCCTTGGCAACTTCTGCGTCATTAGCATCATTGCTAATCTTATCCTTTGCCTTATCAGCAATATCAGTGATTTGGTTGATAAGATCCTTCTTTTCTTGATCAGATAAGTGAGTTTGATCATTAATTTCCTTCGTCTTATCTGCTAAAGCATCATCAATTGCCTTCGTGGCTTTATCCTTAGCATCATCAAGACTCGGAACAACAACATTAGCAATCTTCTCTGCGCCAGCATCTCTTTCCGTAGCTACATCGTCATTAGTTGTCGCTTGGTTGATCTTGTCTTTGGCTTCGTCAGCGGCGTTTTGTGCTTGGTTAATGAGGTCTTGCTTCTCTTGATCAGTCAAGTGGGAAGCATTATTGATCTCATCTTCTTTTTGCTTAAGAACGTCATCAATTACTTGACTAGCATCTTTCTTCGCATCATCAAGACTTGGGACAGTGACATTTGCAATAGCATCTACACCATCTGTAGTAGCTTTGTTGACTGCTTCATTGCTAGTAGCATTCTTAATGTTTTCCTTAGCCTTTGCTGCTTCTTCGTTGGCTTGATCAATCAAGTCTTGCTTTTGCTTATCAGATAAGTTGGTTGCATCATTGATTTCTTTAGTCTTGTTAGCTAAAGCATCATCAATTGTTTGGTTAGCTTGATCCTTGGTTGATGAAGTTGTTGGAACTACAATATCGTTGATCGCAGCAACTCCGGTATTCTTAGCATCTTCAACCGCTGGAATGGTAGTAGCTGAATCAATTGCCTTCTTAGCTGCCTTTGCTTCTTGGTCAACTAAGTCATTCAAGGCCTTAGCTTCATCGGTGGTTAATGGTGCATTTGCAATTTCAGCCTTCTTACCAGCAACAGCATTGTCGATGGCGGCATTAGCAACATCTTTATCAATGGCAAGCTGACCATTATCAACGGCAGTCTTAACCTCATCGTCAGTCTTCGCATTATCGATGGCTTCTTGGGCCTTCTTAGCATCGGAATCGATTTGATCCTTCGCTGCTTGCTTCTCTTCGTCAGTCAAGTTGCTATCTTGGTCAATTGCCTTCTTAGCATCATCAACGGCATCATTAAGATCAGTGGTTGCTTGGTCCTTCGCTGGTGACTTAGTTGGGATTTCAATACCATTAATAGCTTTAATACCATTGTCTTCTGCTGCGGTTACTGCGATATTGGTAGTTGCGTTATCAATTGCAGTATTGGCAGCGTTTTGGGCATCATTAACTTCCTGCTTCAATGCAGCTTTTTCTTCATCAGTTAAGTTTGAAGAATCGATTGCATTGTTCTTAACTTCGGCTGCTTCTGCAATAGCTTTCTTAGCTGCTTCTTTAGCTGTTGACTTAGTTGGCACTTCAGTATCATTGATATTCTTAATACCATTGTCTTGTGCAGTAGTTACAGCTTCTGGGGTAGTGGCATTATTGATTGCTTCTTTAGCATCTTGAGCCTTTTGATCGACTTCATTATTTAAAGCAGTCTTTTCTTCATCAGTTAATGGTGATTTAGAAATTTCGTCCTTCTTGCCTGCAACTGCATTGTCGATGGCGGCATTAGCAACGTCTTTATCAATGGCAAGCTGACCATTATCAACGGCACTGTTTACCTCATCGTCAGTCTTCGCATTATCGATGGCTTCTTGGGCCTTCTGAGCATCAGAATCAATTTGATCCTTCGCCGCTTGCTTCTCTTCGTCAGTCAAGTTGCTATCTTGGTCAATTGCCTTCTTAGCATCGTCAACTGCCGTATTAAGGTCAGTGGTTGCTTGGTCCTTCGCAGCTGACTTAGTTGGAATTTGAATGTCTTTAATTGCAGCAATCCCGTCTTCTTTAGCAGTTGTTACTGCTTCATCCGTTGTCGCACTCGTGATATTTGATACTGCATTACTGTATTCTGCTTGAACTTTATCCTTCAAAGCATTCTTTTCATCGGTAGTTAGATCAGTAGCATCATCAATTGTACTATTCTTAGCATCACGGGCTGCATTCAATTCTTCAATCGCCTCTTGTTGCTTCTGAACTAGAGTTGGAATAGCAATGTTATTAATGTTATCTAATCCAGCTGTTTCTGCATTCTTGACTGCATCATTAGTTTGAGCAGCATTGATTGCCTTCGTTGCCTCATCAGCAGCTTTATTGGTTTGATCAACTAAAGCTTGCTTTTCTTGATCAGTTAAGTGAGCAGCGTTGTTAATGTCATTCAGCTTAGCATTCTTAGCACTTTCAATTGCATTAAGAGCATCTGTTTGTGCACCATCTAGAGTTGGAATAAATAGATCAGTAATTTGCTTGATTACGTCATCGCGGGTTGCAGTAACTGCATCATTGGTAGTAGTTGCTGCATCATTAATCTTAGCAATTGCATCGTTAGCAATTTTATCTACTTGATCAGTTAATTCTTTTTGCTCTTCAGCGCTTAAGTTAGATGCAGCAGAGATTTGCTTATTCTTAGCATCTTGAACTTGCTTAATTGCATTGATTGCATCTTGTTTAACTTGATCTAAGCTTGGAACAGTCACATTAGCAATATCTGCAATACCCTTATTCTGTGCTTCAGTTACAGCATCATTGGTAGTGGCATTGTTGATATCGTCTTTTGCATTTTTAGCTACTTCAGTTGCTTGATTGATTAAGTCTTGCTTTTCATCAGTACTTAAGTTAGATGCATTATTAATTTCATCTGTCTTAACTTGCAAAGCATTATCAATTGCAGCGTTTGCAGCATTCTTAGCATCGTCTAGTGAAGTAAAGCTAATACCTTTAATGTTGTCAATTCCAGCATTAGCTGCATCGCGAGCACCATCATTTGTAGTAGCATTTTCAACATTATTCTTAGCAGTAGTTGCTGCTTCATTTGCCTGATCAACTAATTTTTGCTTTTCAGCATCATTCAAGTTAGAAGCATTGTTAATCTCATTTACTTTAGAGTTCAATGCATCATTAATAGCTTGGTTAGCGTTCTTCTTAGCATCATCAAGAGTTGGAATAGTAACATTCTCGATGTTTTGAACACCAGTAGATGCTGCTGCTTTAGCATCGTCATTTGTTTGAGATTGGTTGACGTTGTTAATTGCTTCAGTTGCGGCATTAGTTGCAACATTGATCAAACCTTGCTTTTCATCTTGAGAAAGGTTTGAAGCATTATTGATTTCGTCAGTCTTGGCATCTAAAGCCTTGTTAATGAGATCAATACTTTCTTTCTTAACATCAGACAAGTTTGGAACTGTTACATCAGCAATTGCTTTTTCACCATTTATTTTAGCAGTATCAACATCAGCATTAGTAGTGGCATTGTTGATATTATTCTTAGCAGCATTGGCTGCTTCAGTTGCTTGATTAATTAAATCAGTCTTTTCTTGATTGTTGATGTTAGATGCGTTGTTGATTTCATCGGTCTTCTGTTGAAGAGCATCATTGATGGCAGCAATTGCCTTTTCTTTGGCTGAAGAAGTAGTTGGAATTTCGGTATTAGTAATTTCATTTACACCATTTGTTTGGGCGGTAGTTACTTCTTCCACAGTAGTTGCATCAGCGATATTTTGTTTTGCATTATTAGCTTCAGAATTAATTAAATCAGTGTAAGCTTGCTTTTCATCAGCAGTTAATGGATCTTGGATTTCCTTAAGCTTACCAGCAACTGCATTGTCGATAGCGGCATTAGCAACCTCTTTGTCAATTGAAACCTTACCGTTATCAACCGCATTGTTTACGTCATTATCAGTCTTTGCATTGTTAATGGCATCTTGAGCAGTCTTAGCATCAGAATCAATTTGGTCTTTAACTGCCTGCTTCTCTTCATCAGTCAAATTGCTATCTTGATCGATTGCTTTCTTCGCTTCATCAACAGCAGTATTAAGGTCAGTGATTGCCTTTTCCTTATTTGCTGATGTTGTTGGAACTTTAATGCCGTCAATTGCACTAATACCATTGTCTTTAGCTTCAGTTACGGCTGCATTGGTAGTTGCATTATCAATTGCTTGATCTGCGGCGTTTTGAGCATCAGTAACTTCTTGCTTCAATGCAGCTTTTTCTTCATCTGTTAAGTTTGAAGCATCAATTGCAGCATTCTTTTCATCAGCTACTTTAGCTACAGCTTCCTTAGCTGCTTCTTTGGCTGCTGATTCAGATGGTACGTCAATATCATTGATATTCTTAATACCATTTTCTTGCGCAGTAGTTACAGCTTCTGGAGTAGTTGCAGTGTTAATTGCTTCTTTAGCAGTCTTGGCTTTTTGATCTACTTCATTATTCAAAGCAGTCTTTTCTTCGTCTGTTAATGATGAGTTAGAAATTTCTGCTTTCTTACCAGCGACTGCATTAGCAATGGCTGCATTAGCAACGTCTTTATCAATTGCTAATGTACCATTATCCGCTGCCTTCTTAACATCATCATTAGTCTTGGCATTGTTGATGGCATCTTGAGCATTCGTAGCATCAGAATCAATTTGATCTTTAGCTGCTTGTTTTTCTTCATCAGTCAAGTTGCTGTCTTGATCAATTGCTTTCTTCGCTTCATCAACTGCTGTATTAAGATCAGTGACTGCCTTTTCCTTAGCATCTGATTTATTTGGTACTTCAATACCATTAATTGCCTTAACACCATTGGTTTGAGCTTCAGTTACTCCAGCGTTGGTAGTTGCATTATCAATTGCTTGATCTGCAGCATTTTGGGCGTCAGTAACTTTTTGCTTCAAAGCTGCTTTTTCTTCGGCTGTTAAGTTTGAAGAATCAATGGCAGCATTCTTTTCATCAACTGCCTTAGCCACAGCTTCCTTAGCTGCTTGTTTTGCTGCTGATTCAGTTGGTACAGAAGTATCATTGATATTCTTAACGCCACTTTCTTGTGCATTAGTTACAGCTTCTGGAGTAGCGGCATTATTGATTGCTTCTTTAGCCTCTTGAGCTTTTTGATCGACTTCATTGTTCAAAGTAGTCTTTTCTTCATCGGTTAATGGGGTCTTAGAAATTGCATCTTTCTTGCCAGCAACTGCGTTGTCGATAGCAGCGTTGGCAACGTCTTTATCAATTGCTAATTTACCGTCATCGACTGCCTTCTTAACATCATCGTTAGTCTTGGCATTATTGATTGCTTCTTGAGCTTTAGTAGCATCAGAATCAATTTGATCTTTAGCTGCTTGTTTCTCTTCATTAGTTAAGTTGCTATCTTGATCAATTGCCTTCTTAGCTTCATCAACAGCAGTATTAAGGTCAGTTGTTGCTTGTTCCTTAGTAGCTGAGGCAGTTGGAACTTTAATGTCATCAATTGTATTGATACCATTGGTTTGAGCTTCAGTCACTGCTGCATTTGTTGTTGCATTATCAATTGCTTGATCTGCAGCATTTTGGGCTTCAGTAACCTTTTGCTTCAAGGCAGCTTTTTCTTCATCTGTTAAGTTTGAAGCATCAATTGCATTATTCTTTGCTGTTACTGCTTCTGCTACTGCCTTTTTAGCTGCTTCCTTAGCAGTTGAGGTAGTTACTTCAATACCATTAATTGCATTCACGCCATTGGTTTGAGCTTCAGTTACTGCTGCATTTGTTGTCGCATTGTCAATGGCTTGATCCGTAGCATTTTGGGCTTCAGTAACCTTTTGCTTCAAGGCAGCTTTTTCTTCATCTGTTAAGTTTGAAGCATCAATTGCATTGTTCTTTGCTGTTGCTGCTTCGGCTACTGCCTTCTTAGCTGCTTCTTTGACTGCTGATTCAGTTGGAACTTTAATGCCGTCAATTGCAGTAACACCATTAGTTTGTGCTTCAATTACAGCATCATTAGTTGTTGCATTAGTAATTTCTTCTTTTGCCTTATCTGCAGCTGTATTGGCTTCTTGTGTTAATGCAGTCTTTTCATCAGTAGTTAAATTATTAGCTGAATTAATTTCTTCTAATTTCTTAGTTAAAGCCTCTTCAATTGCCTTATTCGCATCAGATTTCACAGTATCTAAGCTTGTTGGAACAATGTTCTTAATTGCATCCACACCAGCTTGGCCTGCTTGAGCTGCTTCATTGTTTGTCGTAGCAGCTTCGATATTTTCTTTAGCTTTATTGGCCTCAGCAGTTGCTTGATCAATTAGATCTTTCTTTTCTGCCTCACTAAGATTATTAGCTTTATTAATTACCTCAGTTTGAGCAGTAAGAGCATCATCTACAGCCTTAGTTGCTGTCTTCTTGGCATCTTCTAAGCTTGGAACAGTAACGTTGTTGATGTTAGTTGTTCCCTCATCTTGTGCAGTCTTAATTGCATCAGCTGTAGTTGCTTTATCAATAGCTTCTTTAGCATTATTAGCTGCATCGGTTGCTTCTTTGATTAATTGATCCTTAGTTGTTTGATCAATATTGTTAGCATCGTTGATTTCCTTAGTCTTAGCATTAAGGGCATCATCAATTGCACCTTTTGCCGCATTTTGACTATCAGTAACGCTTGGTACCTTTACATTGTTAATTGCATCTACACCAGCTTGGCCTGCTTTAGTTGCTTCATCATTAGTTGTAGCTTTTTCAATAGCAGCTTTTGCTGTATTAGCTGCATCAGTTGCGTCTTTAATTAACTGATCTTTAGTTGTTTGATCGATATTTTCAGCATCAGTGATAGCCTTAGTCTTATCAGTTAATGCTTGATCAATATTAGCAGCAGCTTTACTTTTAGCATCCTCTAAACTTGGAACTTTTACATTGTTAATGTTAGTAGTTCCTTCAGTTTTAGCAGTATTAACTGCACTTGGATCGGTTGCTTGATTAATCGCAGTATTAGCATCATCTGCTGCCTTCTTAGCATCGGCGATTAATTGATCCTTAGTAGCTTGATCAATATTAGTAGCGTCAGTGATTTCGGTAGTCTTAGTATCTAAAGCCTTTTGAATATCTTCACTAGCAGCATTCTTAGCATTTGTAAGGTTAGTATCCCCATTCAAACCACTAATTGCATCCGTAATAGCCTTTGCTGCACTGTCTACTTGCGCCTGAGTTGCACTAGTATTCTTTAAAATCTCTTGACCAGCAGTAATCGCATTATTGAGAGCTTCTTGATTTGCTTGGTCGGCATTAGTGTAGTTACCAGTTTCCTTAGCCTTATTAGCACTGGTTAAAGCCGTTTCCAAAGCTTCAGTGTTAGTAGCCACACCTTTAAGGTTATCTTTTGCTGCATTAATTGCATCTAAAGCAGTCTTAACGTCATTTGCTGATGGATTTGCTTGATCCAAAACTTTTTGACCTGCGTTAATTGCATTATTATATGTTGTTTGAGCTTCGTCACTACCGTTATAGTATGCAGGCGTATCTCTTACATTTGATGCATCCTTAACAGCGGCTTCTAAGGCAGCCATGTTTGCAGCTTCAGTCTTAGCATCACCATTTAAGTTATTATTCGCAGTTTCAAGATCTTGAAGAGCTTGGTTCACTTCTGCTTGAGTTGCATTAGTTTTCTTTAAAACTGTTTGTGCAGATATAACTGCATTATCATATGCAGTCTTTTGAGTTTCGTCTGCATTAGTATAGTTATTGCTTTCTTTTACAGTTGCAGAATTGTCAACTACTTTTTGAAGCGCTGATTTATCAGTTGCTTCACCCTTAAGATTACCCTTGGCAGTATTAATGGCATTTAAAGCATCAGTAATTTGAGTAGCAGTTGCATCTGGATCATCTAAAACTGTTTGACCAGCAGTAATTGCGTCATCATAAGCAGCCTTAGTTTCAGCAGAACCATTGTAGTATGCCGCATCATCTGATTTTACAGTAGGTGCTTCATCAACTGCTTTTTGAAGTGCTTCTTTACTTGCTGCTTTCTTAGCATCCCCATTTAAAGCATTTTTTGCATTATTAATGGTGGTCAATGCATCATTTACCTCAGTTTGAGTAGCATTTTCTTTACTTAAAATACCTTGACCTGCTTTAATTGCAGCTTGGTAATTATCTTGAAGTCTGGTATCCGCATTAGTGTAATTATCGCTTGATTCTACTACAGAAGCATCATCAACTGCAGTTTGAAGCGCTGATTTATCAGTTGCTTCACCAGTTAAAGCCTTCTGAGCATTTTGAATGGCAGTTACAGCATCATCAACTTCAACTTGATCGTAATTATTTGGATTGGCAAGAATAGTTTTACCAGTTGAAATTGCATCCGTATATGCCTTTTGGGCTTCTGCAGTTGCATTGTAGTAACTTGACTTTGCTTCTTCTTCGGGAGCAACATCTACTAACTCTTGAAGAGTAGTAGTATTAAGGGCACGTAATGCTGCCACACTTTCAGTTTGAGCTGCTTCAACGAAATCTTTTGTAGCAGTAACTGCAACTTGTGCATCATCAGTTAAACTACTTGCAAGCTTGGATAAATCAATAGAGAAATTACCACCAGATGAAGCAGTTTGTGCAGCGTAATCAATATTGTTTGAAGTTACTGTGCCATGAGTATTGGTGTACACAGTGTAATTTCCTATTACTGGAACATTAGTGCTTACTCTACCAACAGTAACAGTTACATAAATTGGATTGTTGCTACCACTTGAAGCTACAGTACCAGTCAATACATTATTCTTACTTAAATGAAGATTAGATAGAGTAACGTCTTCACCAGCTTGAACTAAGTTGATTAAGCTCTTGTTAGCAAGTCCATCAGCTACTTGCTTAACAGTATTTTCATCTTGAGCAGTAATAAGGTAATCAGTAGCATTACCATTTTTATCGTAAGTTACATCAATTTTGCCTAAAGGCTGTGATTCGCTTCCATCAGTAACTGTCTTAACACGACTGAAATTGATGGCTCCGTTTTTAATTAATGATTTGCCAGTACTGGTATTTGCAGAAAGATCAATAGTAAATGAATCTGGTTGGTCTGAGGTGAACGTACTGTCGCTTGAAAGATTAATTGCAGTTACAGCTCCAGTACCGTCACCGCTAATCTTAAAACTAGAGTGAGGATCAAGTTTAACCGTGCTTGTACCAGAAACTGTCATCAAATGACCATTATATGAGCCTAAATTTGTTGCTTCTAAAATAAAGCTTGCGCCATTACCGACATTAATAGATGCATCTCCATTAATATAAACTGGGTCATCCCAACCTTGTGCACGATAATATGGCGTACCTTCAGATGTAATAGTTAAATTACCATTATTATTAATAGTTGCGCCAGAGTTTAAATATAGTGCACCAGAATGATATTTATCGTCTGAATTATCTTTTAAATTAATATTAAGATTTGCACCCTTATCAATATTTAAAGTTGTATTCCCATTCGATGCAATACCACGAGCAATACCATCCATACTCATACTGTTTATCTGTTCTGGTCCATTTTTAGTATGTGGATTTAAGGTGACTTGCGCTCCATCACTCCCATCAGCATTACTCTTAACATTAATTACAGTTGTACCCTTATCAATTTCAATTACATTTGAGTTATTTGTGGTAAATGTAACTTTACTACCTGCTTCAAAATTGATGTTGTTAGTACCATTAGCAAATTGAAGAACTTGTTGGTTACCGCCACCTTGAGAATTACGTGTTTTGTTATCAAGTGGTCCGGTATAACTTGCTACTGATGTAGCATTTACTGTATTTTTAAATGTTACAGTGGCATTGTATCCAGAATCAGTATAAATAAGTTGTGAACCAGTGTAGTCAACATTATCAAAAGTGTATGAACCAGCACTACGAACGATACCGTAATAACTCTGACCATAAAGACTAAGATCTTTAAATGTTACACCGTAATCATTACTATACATATTGAATCCATATCCAGCAAAATCAATAGTGTATTTTGTACCGGGAGTAGCAGATTGAATAGTTATATCACGTTTGTTTGAAATGGCAGTATTAGTATAGTTACTACTTGTCTTGGTACCTAAATTAATATCACCACCAATATTAATTGTAGTGTAATCACCTTTTTGAATAGCATTAATTAAACCATCAGCATCAGTAACAGTTATTGACTTATTATCTTCTGCTTCAGCGGCAAGTGCTGTTGTTGCTACCTTACTTTCAGCAAGAGCATTTGCATTAGTTTCTTGATTAGTAAATGAGTTTAAAGTGGTAGTTTCTACACTATCACTAGCAGGAGCAGCAAATGACATCAAATAATTTGCTCCAGGCACCGAATTTCTGTTGGCAATCGTACTAAGGACTTGCCGGGTTGCATTAAGGCTCGCATCCCCAGAACCATTTTCTTGTGCTACTGGTTGTGCTAGAGTTTGTACTTCTTGGCTAGTACTTGGTTGATTTTCCGCCGTAGATTGGTTCTCACTTGCTTTTACAGCTGCACTTGAAGCAACAGCACTTTCACTAGCAGTTGCTGCTGGTTGGCTATTAGCTGACGATTGACTTTGGACTGCACTATTAGCACTAGTTGCTGATGTGGACGATTGACTAGCATTCAAAGCAGTATTGCTTAAAGCGACTTCTGACTTATCAGCTAAACTGTTATCACCCTTATCACTTGCGGCAACTTGGTCACTAGCATTGGCAGTATCAGCATGTGCTACTACTTGCCCACCACCGTAAATACTAAAAGTAATTCCAAGCAAGACTGAGGCGACACCAACATTTAACTTACGAATTGCAAATCGTTGCTTTTCATTGCGCCGATTCTTTTCCGCAATCAATTTTTTATTATTTTTTGATACCATTCTAGCTTCCCCCTGTGTTATTAAAATAGGTTGCCTTTTACTAATGTATCCAGCTAAGACAATAATTAATCAATTTATTAACAACTATTGTGAAAGGTGTCTAATACATTAAGAAAAAGCAACCTCATTACCTTTATTCTCATAGTATCTAGTCTTAGATTCCCCTGATAACGTAATTACAAAGAATCTATTTAAATATAAATACATGATAAGTATAACTAACTTTTAATCAATAAGCAATTTAATCAAATTAAAAAAAGTCCTTGGTCAACTCTCAACCAAAGACTTCGTAGTTAATTTAATTTTCTTTCCGGTGCCGAATATTGAATGAATGACGACTGGAATGGCTCTTTCCATGGTTATCATTCCGGTGACCACCATGTTGGTGACGGCGGAAATTCTTACGCCGGTAGTGGTTGCCACCATGCGCATTATTTCGGTTGCCATTACGGTTATTCCGCTTGTTACGCCGTGGAAGGGGACGTTCAGGAGTAATCTTAACTGGAACTTCACTCGCAGCTTCCTTCGTCATGTTATTTAACAATGCTGCTACCAGGTCAGTTGCATTATGAGTTTCTAATAGCTTTTCAGCGGCTTCTTCATAACGATCAGTTGAATCCTGCGCGATTAATTCATCGATATCATTAAAGGCTGAGGCAACTTGACCCTTAAAGGCTTCTTCAGCTGTTGGTGGCTTAAGTGGCAGCATCCGTACCCGGGTTAATTTTTCAATCTCATGAAGGTAATCCATCTCATTTGGGGTAACAAATGTTAGTGACACACCATGATGTCCGGCCCGTCCTGTTCGGCCAATCCGGTGAACATAGCTGTCTGGGTCAGATGGAATATCGTAATTATAAACATGCGTAACCCCGGAAATGTCTAAGCCCCGAGCAGCCACATCTGTTGCAACTAAGATATCAAGTTCATTGTTCTTAAACTTCCACATGATCTTAGAACGCTTATCCTGAGTAAGGTCACCATGGATACCAGCTGCATTGTAGCCACGCGCAATCAAGCCCTTCGACAATTCATCTACCCGCCGCTTTGTCCGACCAAAGACAATTGTTAAATCAGGATCTTGAACATCAATCAAGCGGGTCATGATGTCAAACTTTTCATAGTCACGGGCCCGAACATAGTACTGATCAACTAAGTCAGTAGTCAATTCCTTGGCCTTGATCCGCACAGTTTCCGGATCAGACATAAATTGAACCCCAATTCGCTTGATTTCTGGTGGCATGGTTGCTGAGAAGAGCAATGTTTGCCGATCATCTGGTGTTTCCTTGATGATTGATTCAATATCCTCTAAGAATCCCATGTTTAGCATTTCATCTGCTTCATCGAGGACAAGGGTCTTAATGTGGTCAAGTTTAACTGTATGACGGTTAATATGGTCACGTAACCGTCCAGGGGTCCCCACAAGAATTTGAGGGTGTTGCTTCAAACTCTTAATTTGGCGCCGAATATCTGCCCCACCATAGACTACCTGCACGCGAACATGTTTATCTTTACCAAGACGATAAAGTTCTTCTTGGGTCTGAATTGCTAATTCACGTGTTGGTGAAATGATAATTGCTTGAATATTGGGATTTTCAGTATCAACGTTTTCAATAATTGGCAATCCAAAAGCGGCCGTCTTACCAGTCCCGGTTTGTGCTTGACCAATAACATCCTTACCTTCAAGAACCATTGGAATCGTTTGTTCTTGGATTGGTGTTGCTTCTTCGTATCCGCTCCGTTTGATTGCTTTTAATAGGCTATCGGATAAGCCTAATTCACTAAACTTCAAAAATTTTCCTCCTAAAAATGACCAGTCGATTCATGATATAAGCATCAGTAATCGACTGGCAAATATATTAACTATTCTGCTTTTAATGCCGTCAAGACTTCTTCTAGGTGAATGCCATGGCTTGCTTTCAATAGGACAATATCTTCACCTGTCAAAGTAGCCATAAGATCGGCAATTAATTGTTGAAGGTCACTGGCAGCATAATGATGGATATCTTCAGCTGGGTAACCTTCTTGGATCAACTTATCTTTAAGATTTTTCATTTGTTCGCCTACAAGGTAAACACTAGCAATCTTTTGGTGGTCAATCTCTTCTGCTAAGCTAGCATGCAACTTTGGCGCAGCATCCCCTAATTCCAGCATATCCCCTAATACGGCGATCCGGCGACCATCTACTGGTGTTTCTGCAATCGTCTTAAGGACTTCCTTGGCAGCGGTTGGGTTTGAATTGTAAACATCACTTAAGATCTGTTCACCATTCTTTCCTTTAACCCATTCAGCACGATTTTCCGTTAATTCAACGTTTGCCAACGCTTGCTTCATGTGAGCGGGAGTAATATGCAGAATCTTCCCCACTTCCATAGCCGCTAACGCATTATTAATATTGTATTCACCAACCATTGGAATAGTGAATTCTTCATCTGGCCATTCGTTGACAGTAAATGATAGCTGTCGTGGTTCATCGTGGACACTTGTTGCATACAAATTATTGCTTAGTTGCCGACCAAAGCGCATCTGTCGTTGGGTAAGATCTTTTACCCGTTCCTCTAATAATGGTTCATCCCCATTAAATACTAGTGTTCCATCTTCCTTTAGGCCGTGGGCAATTTCCATCTTTGCATCAGCAATCTTATCACGAGTCCCGAAGAATTCGATATGTGCTTCCCCGATCATTGTAATAACGGCAATGTCAGGATTTACAAGCTTACTTAAGAAGTCAAGCTGGCCAAAACGGTCCATGCCCATCTCAACTACCACTGCTTCGGTATTAGACTCCATGTTAAGAAGCGTTACTGGAACCCCAATCTCATTATTAAAATTAGCATATGTCTTCGTGACATTAAACTGCGTACTTAAGATTGACGCAATCATGTCTTTAGTCGTTGTCTTACCATTGCTGCCCGTAACTGCAACAACAATCGGATTGATCTTATGCAAGTAGTATTTACCTAGTTGTTGAAGGGCCGCTAGTGGATCATTAACGACTAATAACGGGTGCGTCTGATCTGTTATCTCATGGTCACTAGCCCATAAACTAGCTACTGCACCATTGGTAAAAGCACTCGGTACGTATTGGTGGCCATCTTGGGCACCTTGCAACGGAACAAATAAGCTCCCTTGATCTAAGTGTCGACTGTCAAATGACACATTAGTCACTTCTACGTCTTTCCACTGTTCAATGTCATTTTGTGCGTTGATCGCCTTGGCAATTTCCGCTAATTTCATTTTCATGAAAAAGATACCTCTTCTTTTGATACTTTGGTCTAGCTTTTTAATTATATCACCCTCACTGATATAAGGCGATTAAAAACGATAAGTCATGAGTAAAAATAGCAAAGACTGAGAAAAAGCAAAAGCTTTTTCTCAGCCTTGTCTCATTATGAATTTATTACATTTGACGCAACCGTTCAATTCGCTTATCTAGCGGTGGGTGGGTGTCAAATAGATTTGAAAAAGGATGGTGCTTAGCGTTCTTTTCTGGATCGCTAATATATAATGCCGAACTGCTTGGATCCACATGCTTCATTGGTACAGCAGTTTTTAGCTTTTCTAATGCGCTAATCATCCCTTGTGGATTACGTGTTAATTCAACAGCCCCTGCATCGGCTAAGTATTCCCGATTACGTGAAAGGGCCATCTGCGCAATGGTTGCTGCTAATGGCGCTAAGATAATCAAGAGAATCGAACCAAGGATTGCGAAAACACTTGATGGATTATCCCGGTCATCACTGCTGCTCCGACCACCAATCCACCAGAAATTTCCAGCAAAATTGACAAGCATTGCGATTGCGGATGCTAAGGCTAACGCAATCGTTTGCAGACGGATGTCATAGTTACGAACGTGAGTCATTTCATGGGCCATTACCCCTTCTAGTTCTTCACGATTCATTTTTTCCATCAAACCAGTAGTAGCGGCCACAGCAGCATGCTCAGGATCATTACCAGTCGCAAAAGCATTGGGACTTGGGTCATGAATGATATAGACTTTCGGCATCGGCACCCGTGCAACTAAGGCCATATCTTCAACAATATGCCAAAGTTCTGGCGCATCACTCGCTGATCGTACCTCTGTCGCATTATTCATTCGCATCACTACATCAGTCGACTGACCAATGATCACGGACATATAGATCACCGCAATAATCGCCGCAATGATCATGCCGCCAATCGCTGTCCGCGCAAATAAATAGCCAATCGCGGCCCCAATTAAAGCAAGCAATACAAAGAACCCAAACATCACCAAAATTGTTTTTCGTTTATTACGGGCAATTTGCTGATATAACATGCTTAATCACCTAAATCATCAAATGAAACTTTTGGCACAGCCTTGGCTTCTTCTGGCACTTGTAAGTAATCCATTTGTTGGAAGTGATGAATTTTAGCCACAATATTGCTTGGGAAAGATTGAATCTTAGCATCTAAAGCCGCCACAGTACTGTTGTAAAGCTGCCGGGAATAGGCAATCTTGTTTTCAGTATTGGTTAATTCTTCCATTAATTTTTGGTATTCAGCACTTGCTTTTAAGTCTGGATAATTTTCAGCGACGGCAAACAATGTCCGTAAAGTTCCCGTTAATTCATTGGAAACTTCCATTTTTTTAGCATGATCGCTGTCTGGAATACTATTTAATTCCGTCCGCAGCTTTGTCACCTTTTCCAAAGTTCCCGCTTCATACTTGCTATAGCCCTTAACTGTTGAAATTAAGTTAGGGATCAAGTCGTTACGTCGTTGTAATTGAACATCAATTTGACTCCATGATTCTTGTGCGTGTGTCCGCAATTGAATCAAACTGTTGTAAAGTCCTGCATAAATAGCAATCAACAAGACAATGACAACAATTACAATAATAAGGGTCATTTTTGTTCCTCCTCTAAAAATATTTGTTCTTAATTTTACCAAAAACTTAAGGATAGTGTTAGGATTACCGAATATTTTAGCAAAATATTATCTTTTTCGGTATGATAGAAGTATAAATGAGGTGATTACATGAACGTTTTATTTGTCTGCTTAGGAAACATTTGTCGGTCACCAATGGCTGAGGCAATGTTTAAGCAAATGGTTGATGACGCAGGATTAAATGGCAAAATCAATGTTGATTCTGCTGGAACAAGTAACGAAGAAGAAGGAAATGGTCCCCACCCAGGTGCCGCAAAGACAATGCACGCACACGGGTTATCAACGGATGGCTTAATCTCACGCCCAATTACACGACAAGACTTCGAGTGGGCTGATTACATCATCTGCATGGATAATATGAACAAGTACAACTTGCAACGCATTGCACCAGCGCAAGATCGTGATAAAGTCCACTTAGCATATGAAGTAATTCCTGGCAAAGAAGATCAAGAAATTCCTGATCCTTGGTATACTCACCGCTTTGAAGATACTTATAATAGCCTAAACGAGACATTGCCATTATGGCTGGATAAAATTACTAAAGAATTGTCCTAACAACAAAAGAGGTTTGGAAAATAAATTCCTTGCCTCTTTTTATAGTTTAAATTGATTGTATCCCGTAATTTCAACGTCTCTAGCTGTTAGCTGAACCTTCATCAGCGCGCCGTTATGTAAGTTTTCATACTTATATCCAGGTTCGCCATACATCCCCGCAATGTATTGAATGATCGATCCATGAGCTACTACAACCACATTACTTCCGTCAGGTAAGCTTTGCAAAAAGGCAATTGCCTGCTCTACACGGGCATTTAATTCATTACTATCTTCTGCAAGGTGGGCCGGATCCGCAGCTTTCAGCAAGTCATGCGCTTTTTCAACGCCAAATTCATCAACTAATTCACCGATACGCCGAAATCGTTTGCCTTCAAGATAGCTTGCCCAGATAGCGCCTTCTTCATTACTATGACCTTCAAAAGACCCATAAAATACCTCGCGGAAGAACTTCTTTTGAATTGGCTCCTTCATCGTTGCAGTTGGGTGATCCGCAATTAAAAGCCGTGCAGTATCAACCGCTCGTTTTAAATCACTGGAGAAAAGGTAATCGATCCTTAAGTCCGCTAAAACTTGGCCGATCTTTTTAGCATTCATCTCTCCTTTTTCTGTAAGCGGGGTATCTGACCATCCTTGCAGGCGAGCAAACCGGTTGAAGTACGTCTCACCGTGCCGGACAAAGTAAACTGTGATTGCCATTCGATAACCTCCATTATAATTAGGCGACTGCTGGCGTGCCTAACCATTCAATCATATCTTTCATTTTAGCAGTTATTGCATCCGTTCCGGGAAGTAATAATTTCCGTGGATCATATCCTTTTTGTTCCTTATTGAGGTCTAATTCATTTTCAATATACTTCCGGGTTGCATCTTGGAACGCTAACTGGAATTCAGTATTGATATTCACCTTTGCGATCCCCATTGAAATTGCTTTTTGAACCTGTTCTCTAGGAATCCCCGAACCACCATGAAGCACGAGCGGAATATCAATCGCATTCGCAATTTCTTGAAGGCGGTCAAAGTCTAACCCTGGCCAGTTAGCAGGGTAAATGCCGTGGATATTACCAATCCCACAAGCAAGACGGTCAACGCCCATCGCCGCAAACGCCATTGCATCTTCAACATCAGCAAGTTCCCCACTGCTGGTATCCTGGTTTTCTCCCACTTTTCCGATTTCGGCTTCAACCGCAATGCCGCGTGAATGCGCTAATTGGACAATCTCTTTGGTTTTGGCGTAATTTTCTTCAATCGGCAACTTATGGCCGTCAAACATGACTGATGAATATCCTAAGTTAATACACTCAATTGCTGCATCATAGTCACCATGGTCAAGATTCAGGATAACTGGAACTTTAATTTCCATTGCATCCATCTGGTCCTCAACCATATCTTTAACAAATTTATAACCACCCATATACTTGGCAGCTCCCATTGAAACTTGGATCAGTACTGGGGTATTAGTCTCCGCGGCCGCCCGCAAAATTGCCCGGGTCCATTCAAGATTATTAATATTATATGCTCCAATTGCGTATTGATTCTTCCGTGCGTCATCAAAAAGTTTGTTTCCGTTATCAAAGTAAGCCATCATTCTTCCTCCTAAATTACCTGTAACTTCTGTTTGCTCGCTAATTCGATATAATTAATCATTTGTAAAAAGCTTTCAATCTCGAGACTTGCGCGCCCGATTAGTGCCCCATCAACATTTGGTTTACTCATAATTTGGCCAATGTTCTCGGGATTAACACTGCCACCATAGAGTATTCGGACTTGCGCGCCAATCTCATTACCATACATTTCAACCAGGCTTTGACGAATTGCCTGACATCCCTCTTCTGCAATGTCGGGATTTGCTTGATGCGTGCTCCCAACGGCCCAACTTGGTTCATATGAAATAACAATCTGTGATAGTTTGTTAGCCGGTACCCCTTTAAGGACACTTTTTAGTTGGCGAAATACATAATGAATTTTTCCGTTAACTTCTGTTTGGACCATCTCTTCGTCTGTACAAATAATCGGAATAATGCCAGCATTGAGGGCTGCTAAAACTTTTTGATTAATTGAATCATTACTCTCGTTAAAAAGGCGCCGGCGCTCTAAATGTCCTAGCATCACGTATGTCACGCCCGCATCTGCTAAACTTCGCATACTAATTTCTCCAGTATATGGTCCCTCTAACTCAGCAGATGCATTTTGAGCAATAATTTGTAAGTTAGAAGATCCCGCCACTTTTTTCATGTTATATAGCGAAACTGCTTGTGCCGCGATCCCGATTTCTTTATTTGCCGGGAGCTTTTCTTTAATTGCTTTAACAAACGCAACGGATTCATGAACGTTTTTATTCATTTTCCAGTTCGCAATAATAAACGGTTTGCGCATTCCTTTACCTCCTTAAAATAGCAGTCTAAATAAGCGTCGACTGTATTCTTCTTTTGCATCAAAAGGTCCAGCGGTTACACTAATTCCTTCACGATGGTTCCCTAAGAAATCTGTATCAAAATCACGGGCAGTCTCGGGAGTAGCACCAACTGCGATCACCCGACTGGTATCTTCATTCAAATAGTCGCAAATATTACTATCAAGAAATACCCCATCTTCATTTGAATCGATGCGGATCTTAACGTCTTCTTGCTCATCATTCATAAAAATATTTCCTGCTTTATTAGCTGGAATATAGCTTCGTTGTCCACTGGCTAGACCAACATAAGCGGCATTATCATCGCTAATATGATTATCAATTGGTTGTTCGCTTGCCTGTTCGTGGGCAAATGCAATTAATTTTGCCATTTCACTCCGGAGGTTCTTCCGGATAAAGACATTGTTATAGAAACAGGAAGAATCGTAAGGAGCACTTTCTGTCACATTTTGTTGATAAAGGCGGTGGTAGTAAGGATCATTTTCAGCAACATTCGTATTGCTTAACCATTCCACACTGCCATTAATTAGGTTATGAACGAGAAGGACGCCCTTAGATTCGAGCTTAAGCGCACAATCTGATAATAAGAAATTGTTATCAATCAAGGTCACACCCATCGAATCCTTAATTTCAATATCTTCACCCAGAGCCGCCACTAAGTCCTCCCGATTTTCGTTTGTGACTTCAAATGAATCTGGCAATGAATTGTTATAGAACACATTCCGTGAAATTTGGGTATCTTCAACCTTGCCGCCAAGCCAAATTCCGCGCGTGCAATCATGAATGCAATTGCGTAAAATCTTAGCCCCAATCGCTGGTGAAAGGTTGATCGCACTAACATCATCACTGACAAGGTTTTGCCGGACGTTAATGTTATAAATACTATTGTGTTCAATAATCGGTGATGGGTTGCCTTCAACACCGATAATTCCGGTCTGCCCGCAATCATGAATCGTATTGTTCTTAATCCGATGTGGATAAACCTTATCATCGTCAATGGTTGGAACAATATTTCTACCAAGGGAAATCCCGGAACACTTAGCGTGAGAAATGTCACACTTAGCAATCTTCCATCCTTGACCACGATTAGTACCAATAATCCCCTTATTATATTGCGAAGATGCCCACCGACAAGCAGCCTTCGTCATTGTAAAGCCAGATAGGATAAGGTGATTGAGCCCTGCTTTTTCTGGGTAAAAACACGTCTCCCGGAAAGTCAATTCAACATGTTCATCATTAGGATTTTGCTCTTGAAAGTTCGCATAGATTACCGTTGCATCTTCTGCTGGTAACTGTTCGGTATACCAGGTATAACAAGTAAATTTCCGGTCTCGTGATAGTTTATTTTCGCTTGGTGTTTCAACTTTTGCTAACTGATCAACCTCGTACATTGCTTTATTATTCAAGAAGATTTCACCAGCATGATTAAAGGTTTGATCGACTAAAATGTTGTATGGATTATAGTCACCAAATTCGGCATTAGGGAGTTTTAATTGCCATACTGGACCAGCAACATGCTGCCAGTCAGTAACACGGTCAGCACCCGTAATGATTGCCCGATTTTGCTCAGCAGACGCATAAATAATCGGCTTATCACTAGTGCCGGAATATTGCGGATGAACTTCTTCATGATATTCACCCGGCATTACTTGGACATAATCCCCCGGTTGAGCGATATCTGCCGCTTGTTGGATGTACTTAAACGGAAACTCTTGTGAACCATTACCATTTTCAGAAGCATTAATATCAACAAAAATTTGCATTTTATTCAATCCTTTCTACCATGCATAGCTTTCCACAGCTTGTCGTCCCTTGCCAGTCGCGTTATCCAGGATTATGCGCTGTTCAATCCTTGCCACATTCTGTTTTGTTTCTTTAACCATATCTGGATTAACCGAAATATAATCAATCCCTTGTTGAATTAAGAAAGATGCTAATTCAGGATATTCAGATGGTGCTTGCCCACATATTGAAACCGTCTTGTTATCTTGGTGAGCAGTCTTAATAAGGTGGCTAATCGCCCGCTTTACCGCAAGATTACGTTCATCAAAGAGGTGGGCCACTGTATCATTATTCCGATCACAGCCTAAAATAAGCATTGCTAAATCATTGGACCCAATCGAATAACCATCAACATACTTGTTAAATTGATCCGCCAAGATGATATTACTTGGGATCTCAGCCATCATGTATACCTTAAAATCAGGTCCGCGGTGTAATCCGGCTGCTGCCATTAAGTTTGTAACTTTATCGGCTTCGGCAACGGTGCGGACAAACGGAATCATTACATTGAGGTTCTTTAACTGGAATTCTTGACGTACCTTTTTTACTGCCGCAAGTTCTAGTTTGAAAGCTTCGATATATTTAGGATCATAGTATCGAGAAGCGCCACGCCATCCCAATAAGTCGGCAGGTTCATGTGGCTCATATTTATCACCGCCCGTTAAGTTACGGTATTCGCCTGACTTAAAATCTGAAAAACGTAAAACCATCGGCCGTGGAGCAATTGCCCGGGCCACTTTAGCAATCCCATCTGCTAACATATCAACAACTTTTTCGGGATGACCAGTTTCAATTAAGTAGAGGGGATGGTCATGAATATAAGTCGTCCAAAGAAATTCTTCTCGCATTAAGCCAATGCCATCAACAGAGAGTTCTGCATATTTTTCTGCTAGTTCTGGATCGCCTAAATTCATCATGACCCTGGTTGCAGTCGGCGCGTAATATTCTGCATGGTGACATTCCGTTGTCTCCTTTTCCCCGTTAAATTGTTCTGCGAGATCGCCTTGATAAACGACCCCATTTTTAGCATCAACGGTTACTTGTGCGCCATCCTGCAGCATTTCAGTAACTGCTTGCCCACAGCTCTTGGTGCCAACGATACATGGGATCTGCATTTCACGAGAAACAATTGCGGCATGGCAGGTCATTCCACCATTATCGGTGATGATTGCTGCTGCTTTTTTCATTGCCGGTACCCAGTCAGGAGAAGTCATCAACGTTACTAATATTTCTCCTTCTTCAAATTCATCAATATCTTTCGGGTCAGCAATTACGTGCACCTTTCCAGTAGAAACGCCTGGACTTGCTGGTAATCCTTTGACCAAGATTTTTTTAGTTTTGTTCATTGAGACAGTGGACTCCTTTGTTGCTTGCTTATTATTTTTATTCGACCAAACCGTTTCTGGACGAGCTTGCACTAGCCACAACCGATCTGTTCGTGCGTCTAGCGCAAATTCCATGTCCATGTAACAACCATAGTGCTTTTCAATTTCCTTTGCGTATCCTGCTAATTCATGAATTTGGTCTTCAGTTAGCGCTGGCCGGATTGCCCGGTCTGCTGGCACCGGTTCTTCATGCACTCCGCCACCAGGGGTTTGACACAATTCAATCGCCTTCGGAACTACAGAACGTTCTACTACTTGAAGATTATTTTTATTAATCACAAAATGATCTGGTGTTACTTTTCCTAAAACAATGTATTCACCTAATCCCCAAATCGTATCAATAACAATTTGAGCGTCATTTCCGTTCGCCACGTTAACTGAAAACATAACTCCGGAAGCTTTTGAGAAAACCATCATCTGAACGGCCGCCGATAAAGCAACTTTTTCATGAGGAAAATGTTGCTTATGCCGGTAATAGGTTGCCCGATCGGTAAACAAGGAAGCATAACATTCTTGAACCTTTGCTAATACCATTTCAGTTCCACGCACGTTCAAATACGATTCTTGCTGCCCCGCAAAAGAAGCATTTGGTAAATCTTCAGCGGTAGCACTTGACCTAATTGCTACAAATGGTTCAGTTTCACCCATTTTTTCTGATAAGGCTGTATAAGCTTTTTTGATTGTCATAGCGATCTCACTTGGCATCGGTGCTTCGACAATCATCTGCCGAATATGTGAGCAAACCCGATGAAGTTCATCAGCATTTTCATAGTCATTAATTTCGGCTAATAATTTATTAATTTGGTCGTTTAATCCCGTTTCCGCCATAAATTGACGATAAGCGTGAGTTGTCGTCGCAAAGCCATATGGAACTGGAATTTTCATTGCAGAAGTCATTTCACCTAATGAAGAGGACTTCCCACCAACGAGATTAACGTCAGAGCGATGCAATTCATCAAACCATAAAACATTCTTTTGTTCGCGTTTTTCCATTACTGCATCTCCTTAAATTCAATGTATCTCCTTCTTAGGCGGTTCCTAAAAAAGAGTCAAGAAATTTATTTACAGCAAAAAAATGAGCAAACGGTGGCATTCTTGTCCGTTCGCTCATCTGTTTACTTAAAATTTATTTTAATTTGGCTATTTTTTACTGTCATTGTGTTTTTCTTAATTTGGAATGGATTACAAATATCGCTAAAAATTTGCAAACAAAAAAGGACCGTGATATAAGTTAAGTTACTTTCATAAAAAGCAAATACGCAGTACAACAATGGCCTCCAACGTCCGGCTCAAAAATGAACTGGGCCCTGTCAAGTAGACAATAAAATATACAAAGTTTCTTAGGCAGCTTGATGCCGGTATTGTACCGGTGTTAAGCTGTCTAATTTTTCTTGATAACGTTTGTGGTTATAGAAATAGATATATTGATCGATTGAGGCCTTTAATGCTTCAAAGGTATTAAAGCTTTCGCCATAGTATGCTTCGTCTTTATAATGTCCCCAAAAGCTTTCCATTGGAGCGTTGTCGAGGCAGCGACCAGCTCGGGACATACTACGCGTCAATCCATGTTTAGCTGTAAAGTGGGCAAACTCCTTAGAAGTATATTGGAAGCCACGATCACTATGAAGTAATGGTTGAGCTTGTGGTTCCTTCATCAGCGCCTGCTTAATTGTCTTCATGACTAAGGGATTGTCATTACGCCGGCTGACGACATAAGCAATAATGGCATTATCGTATAAGTCTTTTACTGCGCTAAGGAAGGCGCGGTTACCATCTCCATAACTTAAATAGGTCACATCTGTCACCCATTTTTGATTAGGATGGTTGGCTGTAAAATCGCGGTTCAAACGATTAGGTTCAAAACTATTTCCTTTTACAATTGTACAAGTATGACGTGGACGCCGAATCACAGCACGTAGACTAAGCAGACTCATTAGGCGACGAATTCGTTTCACGTTATAGTGCTTGCCTAAACGGTTGTTTAATTCCATCTTAATTCGACGGTAACCCCACTTACCCTTCCTTTCGTTATAGATGGACTTGATTAAGGCCATTAGTTGCTTGTCCAAAAGTTGTTTGGGTGATTTCTTACGGTTTAACCAACGATAATAGCCTGCTCGGGACACTTGAGCTAGCAGACAGAGCTGACTAATTGATACTTGCCCTGAAAATTCCTTTAACGTCTCCTTAATCGCTACGCACCGACTATGGTAACTTACTTCTCTGATCTTTTCAGGGCTCTCAATTTTTTTAGGAAGAAATTCTCTGCTTCTAGGTCAGTATTACGTTTCTTGAGAGCCGCTAGCTCTAATTCTAGTTCTTCCTCACGGGTCAGTTTACGATTAGCTTGATCTTTGGTACGGTGTCCACGATGATCTTCTAGCCCCGCTTGCCCGTGTTCTTCATACTTTTTAACCCAATTATAAACTTGAGTGTAAGAGACACCGTACTTTTCGATTGCCATTTGGTAATTTTTATCATGGGTAATCGTGTCGTGGACAATCTTAAGCCGTTCATCGTAACTAAACTTCTTTGGTGGTTTCCTTTTCATCGTGGTAGGTCCTCCGGTAGTAGATAAGGTTTTACCACTAGTATATCGGCTAACCCACAGTCTTAGAACACTCTCACTAGAAATATGATATTTTTTACAGCACATACTCACTGTTAGCTGATGATTAAGGTAATCCTCTACTACCCTAAGTTTAAATTCGGTTGAATAATGGTGCCAATGATGAGTATCTTTTAAGCCTTCAATTCCATCAAGCTCATAATTTCGCATCCACCGTCTTATCGTTGTTCGATCTACCTGATATTGCTTAACTAAGCCCATCATTGGTTCCCCGGATAAAGCTTTGTTTACAATTTTTAGTCGTTGATTAAGATTATGTTTAGTTGTTCTTCTTGACATACAAAAACTCCCATCAAAATAGACATAGAATTTTGTATATTTCTGTGTCTACTCTAATGGGAGCATATCAAAAACCGAACATTGGAGGCCTATTGTTGCTTGCGGGGGCTCGAAAAAGAAGTCACAAGTGACTTCTGTCTCGCTCCCTTTAACGACCTGTCGTATATTTTTCGCTAAAATTCTTTTGCACATTTTGTGGTGCTTGCGTAAATGGTTCTGACTTAACAAATTTACCGCGGATCATCAACCGATTGGCCCCAGTAGCATCACAGGTGATCAAAGTAATAATCTTTTCCGGTGTATTATCTACCACATCAACCCGGGTCGCCGCAATGAATTCACGTTGATAAATCTTATATTCATAAACGCGATCCATGTTGGTGATATAAATCATCTGCCCCACCTTAGCATGATAGTACAATGGGGAAAATAGGATTTTACTTCCATGGGCCATATTATGACCAGCTAACGCATAGTTACCTTCCCCCATCTTCATGTCCGGACGAAGGGTTCCTGCTGCTAACGCAAGGGTTGTATTATCAACTCCATTAGCAATTGGAATCGTCATATTAATAGCCGGAACCGTAATTGCTCCAATGGTATTAATCGATTGCTTATTTGCACGAGCCTTAGCAGCCGTTTGCAAGTTAAGATCTTTGACACTTTGAAAATCATAGGTCGCTTTTTTCTTTTGGTTGCTTTGTACTGTCTGACGGGTAATCTCAGGTTTATAACTCCCTACTAAGTAAGACTTAATCTGTTGGTTAAAAATTAAGACAACTGAAATCAATAACAGTACAACAACCGCTGTCCACCGTAACCATTCAAATGATCGCTTTTTATCTTTTTTCACGATATTGAACTCCTTACTTTTTATTATGAACTTAGTATAACCTGCTTAATTAATTTTGAGTAGCCCCCTGCTTATTTTGCGAATTAGGATTACCGTTGTCATTTGGATCAAGCAAATACTCTTCAATTAACCGTACAATCTGTTTATTTTGTGGCAAGTTAGAGTGTTGAGCATCTTTTCCCGTAACCGTCATACTCGTATAATGGGCCACTTGTTTTTGATAAATGTACTTACCGGCATCGACGCTTCCTTCTGGGACGAGGCCATCGGATGTATAAGTTTCTGTCCCCGCGACCGAATAAACTAATAAGTTTTTAGGAATTCGACTTCGATACTTTACAAAATCAGAAAACATTTGCGTCGGATGGCTAACAGAAGATTCCGCAAAGTTGTATGGCGTTCCCAGTGTCATTAACCTTTTAATTGTAATCGCATCTTTATATTCAGAATAGTAATGTTCCAACCAATAAGTCCATACTAGACCCCCATTGGAATGGCCAAACGCCTTGAAGTTATTAAAATTATACTCTTCCGTCAATCGTTCAAAGGCTTTATTAACCATTTGCGCTTGTTTCTTTATATTTTGATAGCCATCGCGATTATTCTCAAAGCCAATCACGATAATCGGCTCGTTATCACCGCGATTTATCCATCCTTGCGAAACAATTTTACCGCTGTTCATTACTTCTAAGCGCAACACACTATGTTTTTTAGGGCTATCCTCGTTAAGTTTACGAATAAGCGGATTAAAGCGGTTTTGTGTTGCTGAGCTTCCAGGAACCATAATTATCGGCGACATTCTAGAATTATGTTGGGCAGCTAAATATTTATTTGTATCTTTCATCCAAAAATATGCTGGAATTGCCATTAGGACTAAGATCAATATTAGGCCAATCAATACTAAACGAGTATGGAGAATTGATTTAGTCATTCTTTTCATGACTGATCACGTCCTGTTCTGCTAATGTTAAGCGATTTTCAACAACTAGGGCCATTTTTACAAAGGGGATATAGGCAGCGATATCGATTAAAAGCAATACCAAGGTAAAAATCAAAATTCCCCAATTACCATTTGTCCCCAAAAAACTAATAAGGGGGCCCGGTGTCCCCTGCAAAACCGGGTAAGGCGTTGAAGGTATTAAGTGAATCGTAATCGCTAAACTGGCAAGGAGAATGTTTACAATCGGTAAGAAGACAAATGGGATCAGAAATAAGGGATTAAATACAACCGGTAAGCCAATCATTGTCGCATAATTAAAATTAAATAATGTTGGCAAGGCCGTCCAACGTGCAACACGATGCATATAGGAGCCATTAGAAGTTAACAGAATGGCAACTATCAAGGCAAGGATCAATCCATCGCCCCCAAAGTTAGCAAATGAATTATAAAGAGAACTGCCTAAAAACTCATACGGCACATTCCACGGAGTTCCATGAGCGAGCGCATAGTTCAAGTTAGCCGTAAATGAATCTCCAGATGTTAAGGCCATCGAAGTGTATGGAACGCCTAACCCTAACCAATCAAATATTGTTAACCCCATCGTAGCTAATAACGTCAGCCATAATTGCCGATGTTCTTGAGCGGTCGTAACTAAGGTAGAGTAACTTGTTGACCACGCATGATAAATCGTGTTGGAATTTAAGAAAAGAGCAACAGCTACTCCAAAAATAAGGCTAATTGTCATTGGTAGTATCGAACTAAATGATCGCTCTTGCAATAACGGCAGCGCATTGGTATTATCACCATCTTTTGGCGGGGTTAACCACCGATAAAGCTGGCCGATTCCATAACCAAGGATCAAAACGATTAGCAAACTGTTACCACTAAGGAGACGTTGGTAAAAGCTAAGTGAAAATTGTGGGGACGACTTACCATAACGATAAGACATTAGTAAAAGGGTCAAAATGGCCGTTATTCCAGCAAATTTACCGTCCCGACGATACCTTTTCGCAGTAAACTTTGCTGCCATATAAACAGTATAAATTCCCAGAATCCCTAAAGTTAATTGACTAATGCTAGTTAATACAAATTGAATAACCCGCAACACGTTCTGTGGCATTCCATCAAGGAAAGCAATATTATAAATAAATCCATCTGGTTTAAAAATAGTTTTCAAAATCATCTTTGCCATCGTTCCAATAAAAACAATGGGAAAAATCATAATTAATGTCTGCCGAGTTATCCTAACGAAAGAATAACGATGCAGGGCAATTATTCGATTAATTATTTTTTCATGCATAGGTAGCCCCCACTTTCTCAATTATCAATATTATACGCAGAGAAAGATCAATACTTAAAGACGCAAATAACGTTAATAATGATTTATTGGACTTAATTCAAAAAAGCCGGGAAAAACTTTCGCTTTTCCCGGCTTTTTTGAATTATAAGAAGTTCGATTACTTGAGACCGTACTTCTTGTTGAACTTGTCGACAGCACCGTCGGCTTGGGTAAACTTTTGCTTACCAGTGTAGAATGGGTGTGAATCTGAAGTAACTTCAACCCGAATTAATGGGTATTCATTACCGTCTTCCCACTTAACAGTTTCACTTGAAGTGGCTGTTGAGCCAGAGAGAAACTTGTAACCAGTAGATGAATCTTCAAAAACTACTGGATGATAATCTGGATGAATTCCTTGTTTCATAATTTATTACGCTCCTTTTGCCATGAATCATTGCCTGAAACATAGATAATCAACTTTAACAGGATACCACGATTTAAAGAAGTACGCAACTTCTAACCAATTTTTACTGAAGAATCGTCCTCAATAGAAACATTGGCATGAAGGCGATTAAGCTTCCATACAATTCGATCGTAACCCCGTAAAATATTTCCGGCATTATTAATTACAGTCTGTCCATCTGCCATTAATCCAGCAATGGTTAAAGCTGCTCCGGCACGAATCTCACCTGCAGAGACCTCTGCGCCATGAAGCTTTTCTGTATGTTTAACGATAATCATCCCATCATGCGCTTCAATCTTCATCCCCATTTTTTGTAATTGGGAAATGTGCTTTACACGCTTGGGATAAATGGTATCAACAATCGTACTATCACCATCAGCAAGAGACATCAATGGGGTAAGCGGTTGTTGTAAATCAGTAGCAAAACCAGGGAATGGCATTGTCTTAACCGTAACCGGATGTAAATGACTGGATTTTGGTACATAAATCTTATCGCTATCGATTTGAAGTTCAACACCCATTTCAATCATTTTACTGGTAAATGATTCTAAGTGTTCAGGAATAACATTATGGATCATAACCCCATCACCAAGCGCTGCTGCTAAGGATAGGTATGTTCCTGCTTCAATTCGATCAGCAATAATTGTATGAGTATTCATTGACTGAAGTGTCTTTACTCCAGTGATACGGATAGTATCGGTTCCAGCACCCCGAATTTTGGCACCCATATTATTTAAGAATGTTGCCAAATCAATAATTTCCGGCTCACGAGCTGCATTTTCAATAATCGTTGTTCCTTCAGCGCGAACAGCTGCTAAGGTAGCATTAATCGTTGCACCAACTGATACCATATCTAAAAAGATCCGAGACCCATGTAAGCCATTCGGCGCATCTAAATGAACAGTACCCTTTTCTTCGCTAACGGTTGCTCCAAGTGCTTTAAATGCTTTTAAGTGTTGGTCAATTGGGCGGGGGCCGATATTATCGCCTCCCGGAAATGTTAATGTCGCGCGATGGAAACGACCTAATAATGCACCCATAAAGTAATAGGAAGCCCGAAGACTTTTAATTGCCTTGCTTGGAAGTTCAGCTTCTACGATTTGTGTTGGATCAATATCTAAAACTCCGTGACTAAACTCGGACTTTACATTCATTGACTCCAAAATAATCATCAGATTGTGAACATCCAAGATATCTGGAACCGTGTCAAACTCTACAGGGGTATCCGCAAGAATAGCAGCTGGAATTAATGCCACTGTACTATTTTTGGCACCACCGATCGTGACTTCGCCAGAAAGACGGTTTCCTCCTTGAATGATCATTTTCTTCATTTCTGCGTTTCCTCACTTAAAAATTTTAGTCTGTTTTTCATTTAAGCTAAGTTAATGATTATTTCAGTTACAAAACAGTCAACTGTAATGATAATGAAATATCAAGAGAATTACAACCTTTTATAAACAATCTTAAAAAAAATCATAAGGTCAGGCCAAAAATTAGCATATTTAACTTAAAATTTAACAATTCTACTAAACAAAAAACAAGAGAAGTGACATTCTTGCCCCCATCTCTTGTATTAAATATATTATACACTTTAAATTTTTATTTGTCCTCAGCAGCTGCTTTTACAAATGCAGCAAATAATCCTTCTGGGTGGTTAGGACGCGACTTGAATTCTGGGTGGTATTGAGCAGCCACGAAGAATTTTTTATCAGGAATTTCAACTACTTCAACTAAATTCCGATCTGGGTTTACTCCAGAAATAACCAAGCCATGGTTTTCTATTTCTTGACGGTAGTCGTTGTTGAATTCATAACGGTGACGGTGCCGTTCACTGATCATTGATTGGTTACCATAAGCCGCTGCCGCAACTGTTCCTGGCTTAAGCTTACATGGATATGCACCAAGCCGTTGTGTTCCTCCCATATCTTCAATGTCCGCTTGATCTGCCATCAAGTCAATAATATTGTGTTTAGTGTTTGTATCAAATTCAGTTGAGTTTGCATCAGTGTAGCCCAATACATCTCGTGCAAATTCAATACATGCCGTTTGCATCCCTAAGCAAATACCGAGATAAGGAACATCATTTTCCCGAGCATACTTAATTGCAGTGATCATTCCTTCTACTCCCCGGTTTCCAAAACCACCAGGAACAAGAATCCCATCGTAGTCTTTCAATGTCTCTTCAACATTTTCTGGAGTAATGTTTTCAGCATTAAAGTGGTCAATCTTTACCTTAGCATTTACAGGATAACCAGCATGACGTAATGATTCATTAACTGAAATATAAGCATCCTGTAAGTCAGTATACTTACCAACCATCGCAATCTTAACGGTCTTAGTTAAGTCATGTTCAATATGATTTACCATTTCAGTCCATTCTGTCATGTCAGCTTCTGGCACGTTTAAACCAAAGTGGTCGACAACCAATTGATCCATTCCTTGCTTTTGTAAGTTTAACGGAATTTCATAAAGGGTATGAACATCCATTGATTCAACAACGGCTTTAGGATCAACATCACAGAATAAGGCGATCTTCTTCCGCATATCATCAGTAATTGGTTGCTCTGTCCGAACAACTAAAATGTTAGGTTGGATTCCCAAACCACGTAATTCGCGAACACTGTGTTGAGTTGGCTTAGTCTTCATTTCACCAGCAGCGCGAAGATATGGTACTAAGGTAGTGTGGATGTACAATACATTTTCACTGCCCACTTCTTCTTTCATTTGGCGAATAGCTTCCATGAATGGTTGTGATTCAATGTCCCCAACTGTACCACCAATTTCAGTAATTACAACTTCAGCATCGGTACTTTCACCAGCACGCTTAATCTTGTCCTTAATAGCATTAGTGATGTGTGGAATAACTTGTACTGTTCCACCAAGGTAATCCCCACGCCGTTCCTTCCGAAGAACTTCAGAGTAGATTTTACCCGTTGTAACATTTGAATATTTATTGAGATCATTATCGATAAAACGTTCATAGTGACCAAGGTCCAAATCGGTTTCTGTTCCGTCGTCAGTCACAAAAACTTCACCGTGTTGGTATGGACTCATCGTACCGGGATCAACATTGATGTAAGGATCGAATTTTTGAATTGCAATCTTTAGGCCCCGATTTTTTAATAATCGTCCTAAAGAGGCAGCAACGATTCCCTTTCCTAATGATGATACAACTCCACCGGTTACAAAAATGTATTTCGTCATTGTCGTCTACTCCTTTTTTATATTTGCGGGTGTGATAATAGAAAAAACTCCCTATTTCAAATAAAACACTGAAACAGGGAGCTTATTTATCTACGAACTTATTGGCCTGTCTTTACAGGCGCCCAAGAAAGATAATACAGGGTCAATAAATAATAGTCAAGCACAAAGTTGAAAATTATTCGTCATCCTCGTCTTCATCTTCTTCATCATGTAATTCTGATAGCTGACCTTCAATACCATCATCAAGATCATCATCGTCGTCACTGAAGTCATCAGTGTCGTCATCATAATCATCTTCAGAATCGGTGTCATCGTCAGTATCAAGATCCTCATCTTCGGGATCATCATTGTCATAGTCAATTACATCGTCATCGTCATCGGTGTCTGCGAGGAAGGCATTGACTTTACGCCGCTTCTTCTTTGGACGATCATCCTCTTCATCTTCTTCGTTTTCACCAACTGTGGCTTCATCGATAGATTCGAATGGGTACCAAGCACGCAGACCCCAGGTGTTGTCACCAAGGGAAATAAAACTGCCATCAACATTTAAGTCAGTATAGAACTGTGCAAGACGTTCACGAATTTCCTCATCGCTCTTACCCAGATATTGCTGAACCTCGTTGGTCAAATCAACAAACGCCATCGCTTCTCCATGGTGAGCTAAAATAGCGTGTGCGACTTCAATCATTGAAAGTTCTGATTTGTCCTGACCGTCAAAAACCTTTAAATCCAAATTGGTGCACATCCCTTCAAAAAGTCTAAACTACATCATACAATATTAGGCCGCAAATTGCAATTCTAGTTGGTAACTCCCTATTAATTGTCCCGCTTGTTTTAGTTGGTACTTGACAGAAAGGTGACCAGCCGGGGCCTTTACATCAACGTTTTTTTCCAAACTCTCTGTTAACACGTCAATTTTAATCATGCCGTATTCTGTTTGGTACCGCATGATAGTTTCTTGTGTCGGGTCCAAAAATAGGTTTGTTTCGACATTTCCACGCCTTCTTAAGCGGATCAGCTCATCCTCAAATTTAATTTGCACCGGCGTTTCTTGCCCGTCTTGGTGTTCAATGTACCTTAAATAATACTTACCATTCATTTCGACAAAAGTACCTTCTTCAGTAAAGGTAAATTTTTCTTGCTGTCCATTTTGATCAATAATCGTTGAGAGATTTACATGAACAGGAATTACACTTTTGATAATAAACTCCTCCTTTCACTTTGCTCATCGTCATTATTATACTCTTTTTACCAATAAATACCCCGTGAAACATCCACGTTCTCGTGAGTTCTTGTATAATATAGATATATTATTTCATAGAAAAGAAGAAGTACGATGCCTAATTATAAGAATCAGTGTTTTCAACAGTTTATTCAACCTTTAACTCCAGCGGATAATCTTTCGTCTTTCATCTATACCAACGCTTTATTACGTTCAGCTAGCGAACTCAAATATCCCCTTCTTCATTTTTGGACATTAGAGGATACGGTTATTTTAGGATTAAAAGATCAACGATTACCGCATTTATCAACTGCCCTTGCTTCACTTACGCACCGCGGTTTCCACTATTTCATGCGTAATTCAGGGGGATTAGCAGTTGTGAGTGACGACGGTATTTTAAACCTATCAATTTTCTATCCATGGCACCTCGAAGATCATGAATTAACTATTGATGAAGCATACCAGCGAATGGTCGACCTAATTCAGGCAGCTTTCCCTAGCCTAGAAATTGCCACTGGTGAAATCACGCATTCGTACTGTCCAGGAAGCTTCGATATTAGCGTTAACGGCCAAAAGATTGGTGGAATTTCTCAACGACGGAACAAAATGGGAGTTACAGTAATGCTTTACTTAAGCGTCTGTGGTAATCAGCAGGATCGGGGTAAGCTAATTCGTGACTTCTATGATACAGGGTTACAGCAAAGCCAAAACAAGTGGCATTTTCCAGATGTTTGGCCAGGAGCGATGACAACTATCTCTAAAGCCCTCAACACGCAATTAAGCGTTCAGGATGCGATCCAGCGAATCCAATCAGTCGTTCAAATCATTGCTCCTGACAGTCTCAACAACTTAATGTGGTCGCCTAATTTTATATCAACCCTCAATAAAGAACTAATCAGCATGGAACGTTTACAAGAACGTTTAGAGAAAGAAGATTAATATGAATCACTTTTATGACGAAAAACTTCGCCGTGAAAAGGTTTTTCGCGATCCAATTCACGGACAAATTATTGTCGATAATCAAATTATTATGGACCTAATTAATACTCCTGAGTTTCAACGATTACGACGAATCAAGCAGCTAGGAACTTCATCATTTACCTTTCATGGTGCCGAGCATTCCCGCTTTGGCCACTGCTTAGGCGTCTATGAAATTACCCGCCAAATGTGCAACTATTTCCAGCGAAACTATCCTAGTCAGCATCCTGGCGACGGCCTATGGGATGATCACGAACGACCAGTCGCCTTATGTGCAGCCCTCCTCCATGATTTAGGGCATGGTCCTTATTCCCATACATTTGAGCATATTTTCCATACAAACCATGAGCAAATTACTCGCCAGTTGATCACTGACAGCAGCACTAACATTAATAAGATATTACAACGGGTATCACCTGACTTCCCTCATCAAGTTGCTAGTGTGATCGACCATACTTATGAGAATCCACAAGTAGTTCAAATGATTTCAAGTCAGGTTGACGCGGACCGGATGGACTACTTGCAACGAGACGCGTATTACACAGGAACAAACTACGGGAAGTTTGATCTTGATCGTGTTCTTCATGTTATGCGACCGGTTAAGAGGGGGATTGCCTTTGAAATTTCGGGGATGCATGCGGTAGAAGATTACATTATTAGCCGGCTTCAGATGTACCTGCAAGTCTACTTCCATCCCGTTTCCCGTTCAATGGAAGTTATCTTAGACCACCTCTTAATGCGGGCAAAATATATTTACCAGCACCCAAATGACTTTGAACCTGACTTCACCCCTCATATGCTGATGCCATTTTTTAATGGTAAGTTCACCCTGGATGACTATTTGGCGCTTGACGATGGTGTCTTAACCACTTATTTTATTCATTGGACCCATTCTCGTGATGATATTTTAAGCGATCTTGCTAGTCGTTTTCTTAATCGCCGACCATTTAAATCAGTCATTTATGATCAAAATACAAAAAAGCTTTTACCAACTTTACGAAAGCTAATTCAGACTGCTGGATTTAATAGCCAGTATTACACCGCAGTTAACGATAGCTTTAAACTTCCGTATGATACTTATCATCCACAAGATTCTAATACCCAAACGCAGATCGAGCTTCTCCAACCTAATGGCGATTTTATTGAGTTATCCCAAGTTAGTACCTTGGTCGCCAGCGTATCGGGACGAGAAGCCGGAGATCAACGGTTCTTTTTCCCAAAAGAGATGCTTGAAACGCGAAACAATATTGAAATTTTCGAACCAATCTATGAAGAATTTCAAAGCTATATCAAAAACAATCATATTATCAACCCAAAGGAGCAAAAATAATGGCAATTAAATTAGTCGCAATCGATATCGATGGAACATTAATCAATGACCAACGCCAAATTACACCACAAACTGTTGCCGCAATAAAAAAAGCCAGCGCGCAGGGAGTAAAGATCGTCTTATGCACTGGGCGTCCCATGACAGGCGTAAAGGCATACCTTGACCAACTGGACTTAAATGATTCAGATAATGAATTTGTTATTAGCTTCAACGGTGCGTTGGCCCAATCAACTAGTGGCAACGTCTTGGTAAACTACACTATGTCTTTCAATGACTATGCAGACTGGCAAACTTATTGTATTAAAGAGGGTGTCAAGTCCCAGATTGAAACCCGGGATTACATCTACACAATTAACCGAGATTTAAGTCCCTATACAGTCTACGAGTCAGATCTTGTAAGTATGCCAATCCGTTACCGCACCTTTGAAGAACTTTCTAAAATGCAAGATCAATACGTAATCGCCAAGGCAATGATGGTTGATACTAAAGAACGAATTGACAAAGCATGGGCAGAACTTCCGGCAGAAATGCGTGATCGCTTTTCCATTGTCCGCAGTGAAGACTTTTATTTGGAATTCATGAATAAACAAGCAAGTAAAGGAAATGCTCTTCAATTACTTAGTGAAGAACTCGGAATTAAAAAAGATGAAGTAATGGCCCTTGGCAACGCACAAAACGATGATTCAATGATCGAATTTGCGGGGTTAGGGGTAGCGATGGGAAACTCAATTCCTGGCACCTTAAAGATCGCTGACGTAACAACTGCTGATAATAATCATGATGGTGTTGGAAAAGCGATTGAAGAATATGTATTAAACTAAAAAAAGCGGTAACTGTAGCTCTTTTCACAGGCTAGGACAGTTACCGTTTTTAATTATGTTTACGATGCCATTCATTAATTTGATCCATCCGTGCTTGAAAGCGTGGTTCCCGCCCCTGAGTACTAGGATGATAAAAAGTTTGACCATCCAGTTCTGGCGGCATCGTCTTCATCGTGGTTAATTTATCTTTAGTATCATGCGCATACTGGTAATTTTTACCGTAATCCAACTCTTTCATTAACTTTGTCGGCGCGTTTCGGATCGTTAGGGGGACAGGTAAATTCCCCGTCTTTTTGATCACGCGTTTTGCTATCTGGCGAGCAGTATATGCCGCATTGGACTTAGGAGCTAGTGAAAGATAGATGACACACTCTGTTAAGTGGACATCACATTCAGGCATTCCCAAAAACTGACAAGCATTAAAAGTATTAACTGCTACCTGTAGGGCATTAGTATCTGCTAGTCCAATGTCTTCACTAGCAAAGCGAACTAATCGCCGCGCAATATACAATGGATCTTCCCCACCATCAATCATCCGCGAGCACCAATAAACGGCCGCATCTACATCACTATTACGCATTGATTTGTGAAGAGCAGAAATAATATTGTAATGCTCTTCACCTTTTTTGTCGTATCTTAATGATTTAGTGTTAATCAATTGCTTCAAGGTATCCATCGTTAACGTAACTTTTTGCTCATTCTTTTCGCTGTTTAGTACCGCCATTTCTAACGTATTAAGCGCAATCCGGGCATCCCCGTTCGCAAATTGAGCAATTAATGGAATAACTCCTTCCTCACAATTAATTATCATCCCCGGAAAACCATGCGGATGTTTTAAGGCGTGTTGTAACACTTCTTCAATATCACTAACACTAAGAGAGTTAAGAACAAATACCCGACACCGACTCAGCAAGGCAGCATTAATTTCAAAGGACGGATTCTCAGTTGTCGCACCGATTAAAATAATACTTCCCCGTTCGACAAAGGGTAAGAATGCATCTTGCTGAGCCTTGTTAAAACGATGAATTTCATCAATAAAGCAAACCGTTCGTTCACCATATTCACGGTTTTGTTCTGCCTCTTCCATGATTTTACGGATATCACGAATGCTGCTTGTTACTGCACTAAAAGTAATGAAGTGGGATTTTGTCTGCTTGGCAATAATTTCAGCTAATGTGGTTTTGCCAACCCCTGGCGGTCCCCAAAAAATCAGTGATGATAATTGATCATTCATGATAATTTCCCGTAAGATCTTATCTTTTCCTAATAAGTGTTGCTGACCAACAAATTCATCAATACTAGTTGGACGAACACGATTAGCTAGCGGCGTGTTTTGTTCGCTATTTTGGTTGAATAATGATTCCTGATGCATACTTCCCCTCCTCATACAAAAAAGCAGGAGTCCAGCTACTTATTCGCTGGCTCTTGCTCGAATATCGTTATTATCAATAAATTATTAAGCGATCTTTGTTACCGCTCCAGTTTGACTGTTATATTGGTAAATACCAATCAAGCTTGCAACAGTGTTATCACTATTATTTTGCCGAACTTCAAACTTGTAAACATTACCAGTCTTACCAGTTGGCATAATTTGGTAACCTTGAGAGCCACTAAAGCCCATCTTGTTAGCAAATTGTTGTACTACATTATCGCTAGTTGCATCAGATGCAGCTTGGTTAGCAGCAGAGGATGATTGTTGAGTTGCTGCACTTGTAGAACTGGATTGCTTATTTGTTTGCTTGCCATTATTAGTAGATGATGAAGCTTGAGAACTAGTAGAACCCTGTGCAGAACTTACCTTGCTTTGTAAATCAGCGTATGCATTCCGCATTGCCGGACTAGTTGACTTTTGTGATTTCAAATTGTTCTTAGCACCATCATAATCGCCATTTTCATATGCTTTTTGGGCATCCATGTAGCTTTGTAAATCATCAGCAAGTGCTTCCGTTTGAGCATTATGATCATTTAATTGGTTTAACTGTTCATAAGCCCCTTCATAATCATGATTTTGGATAAGCTTATTAGCTGTACGGTAAGCCTTTGAAGCTTTACTTTCGGAAGAACGGACAGACGACGATGTGCTGGAAGAACTTGTATCACTACTTGACGCAGATTGTTTACCACAACCAGCTAAGGCAAAGATAGTAGCGACTGCAGCTGTTCCAACCATTGCTTTTTTGAAAAACTTAATTGTTGTCATTTTTCTCCTCCTTATTTCACATCGTATTATAACATGAATTGATAATGACTGTTTGTCTTTCCCAAATCTTTATTTTCTTTTAAAACAGAAATGGAATATAAGAAAGGGCCGAAAGAAAACGATTTTTCCTTTCGACCTACTTATTTACTAATCTCAGTTTACTTAAGCCTTACTTCTTTTCTAGCTGTGCACTTTGAAATACTTGCTTAAATAGTGGACTAACCGGACGATTTTCGTTAATCCGTTTGATTGCATCCCCAATTAGTGGAGCAACCGATACCTGCTTGATTTTATCGATTTGTTTTTCTTTTGGCAATTGAATTGAGTCCGTTACAACAACTTCTTTAAGTGGTGCATTCCGTAAACGTTCAATTGCTGGGCCAGATAATACCGCATGGGTACATGATGCGTAGACTTCTTCTGCACCGGCATCTATTAATGCTTGCGAACCTAAACTAATAGTTCCCGCAGTATCAATCATGTCATCAATCATAATACACTTCTTACCCTTAACGTCTCCAATAATATTCATGATTTGAGCAACATTCGCCCGTGGACGCCGCTTGTCAATAATCGCAATTGGAGATTTTAAAAACTCGGCAAGTGCTCGCGCCCGTGTTACTCCACCATGATCAGGAGAAATAACAACTGCATTTTCAGCAACACCCTGGTTGATAAAATACTCTGCTAAAAGAGGAGCACCCATCAAATGATCGACAGGGATATCAAAGAACCCTTGAATTTGTGCGGCATGAAGATCAAGTGCAATAATCCGATCAACACCGGAATTTTGCAACATATTAGCAACCAACTTAGCAGTGATTGGTTCACGGCTCCGTGCTTTTCGGTCTTGACGGGCATAACCATAGTATGGCATCACCACGTTAATCGTCTTGGCACTAGCACGACGAAGCGCATCTACCATAATTAACAACTCCATTAAGTTGTCATTAACTGGGGCAGAAGTCGACTGGATGACATAAACATTGTCTCCTCGCACACTTTCCTCAATATTAATTTGGATCTCACCATCACTAAAACGATTAACAGATAATTTTCCTAAATCAACCCCGACATGCTTAGCAATCTTTTCTGCTAAGGGACGGTTTGAATTTAACGCAAAGATTTTTAAATTTTGATCAAAATATTGCTGTGTCATTAGGTCCTCCGCTGATTAATAAAAGTTATACTACTACCACTTACATAATATAAATTAGTGAGGCAAAAAGCAAGTTACCATGGTAGCTTCTTAGCATAATTTTCTTTATTAACCTGCCGTGCCCGCGCAATTGCCATATCATATTGTTCTGTACTGTCTGTAATGGTCGAACCAGCAGCGACAAATGAATCCTTAGCAATATTAACCGGAGCCACTAGGTTACTGTTACTACCGATAAAGGCATGGTCCCCAACATTGGTATGGTGCTTATTTGTCCCATCGTAGTTAACAAAGACAACTCCACAGCCAACATTAATATTCTTACCTAAAGTAGCATTACCGATATAAGTCAAATGACCGACCTTTGTTCCTTCACCAATGTAAGCCTTCTTAACCTCACAGAAGTTACCAATATGAACATTTTCGCCAATTTCTGCTTCTGGACGCAAGTGACTATTAGGACCGATATCACTGCCATTGTGCATTTCTGCTTCTTGAAGGGTAGAAGAAATGATTTTAACCCCATCGTGAATCTTGGAATCAGTGATCCGTGAACCAGCACCGATATAACAATCGTTACCAATTTCTGTATGCCCCTTGATCACAACGCCACCTTCAATAACTGTATCGCGACCAATCTTAACATCAGCATCAATATAAGTTGTTTCAGGATCAATCATTGAAACCCCTTCACGCATCCAATGAGTATTAATCCGGTTACGCATTACCTTGTTTGCGCGTGCAAGGGCAACTCGGTCATTTACCCCCATTGATTCGTCAAAGTTATCCATCTTGTAGGCTGTTACGATCTCATTTTCTTGCTTTAAAATGCCAATAACATCAGTTAAATAGTATTCACCCTGAGCATTATCATTCGTGATCTTGCTAAGGGCTGCAAAGAGTTTCTTGTTATCAAAACAGTAAACCCCGGTATTAATTTCCTTAATTGCCTGTTCTTGAACAGTAGCATCTTTTTGTTCCACGATTCGTTCAACGATTCCAACATCATTTCGCACAATCCGGCCATAACCAGTTGGATCAGGAGCAATAGAAGTCAAAATAGTGGCTGCCGCATGCCGCTGTTCATGATATTCAAAGAGCTTTTCAAAAGTCTCAGCTGTAAATAAAGGAGTATCACCACTGACAATAATAGTTTCACCATCTTCATTTGCAAGAAGGTCTTTTGTTTGCATTACGGCATGTCCAGTTCCAAGCTGTTGTTCTTGAAGCGCATACTTAGTACGGTGTCCCAATTGCTGTTCAACTGTTTCCGCCCCAAAACCAACAATTGTAATAATATTATCAATCTTGGCCTTTTCCAATTGGGTTAAAACATGCTCAACCATTGTCTTACCACAAACTTGGTGTAAAACCTTGTATAGCTTTGAGCGCATCCGTGTACCTTTACCAGCAGCTAAAATAATTGCATTACGTTTTGTCATTTCCTAATTCTCCACTTTCTTATCAAACACGTTTGCCATGAAGCTTCCTGCTTGTGCTGCAATCTTCTTCTCCGTGCCATCTTTGGTTTCCACTTTGATTAATGAAGTACAGTTATCGACTAACCGTTGCCCGTTTACTGGACGACCCTCTGCAAAGACAGTGATTCCAACCAAGTTAGCATCAAATTCTTTAATCAAAGATTTCATTCCGTTAATCGTGCCGCCGCCCTTCATAAAGTCGTCAACAACCAAGACATTCGCCCCAGCTGATAATGTACGACGGGACAATTCCATCTTCTTTATCCGTTGGACGGACCCAGAAACATAATTAACGCTTACAGTAGGTCCTTCAGTAATGTGTGAACTATTACGAACAATAACAAATGGTTTATTCATATACATCGCAACGCTTTGAGCAATCGGAATTCCTTTAGTCTCAACTGTCATAATAACATCAACATCAGTATCAACGTATTGAGTAGCGATTAACTTACCGATCTGCCGTAAAATTTCTGGTTGGCCGATTAAATCTGATAAGTAAACATAACCTCCCGGTAGCAAACGCGAGTCATCATTAACCCGGTCAACCAAGTTATCAATGGCCGCCTGAGCATTTTCCTTAGAATAAAATGGCGTTAATACCGCGCCACCACTTGCACCAGGAATTGTTTCTAATCGTCCCTGTCCCCAAGTTTGGAAGGTATGTTTAACAATTCCTAAATCTTCACTGATTGATGACTTAGCTGAGTCGTAACGCTCACCAAAAAACTTCAACGATACTAATGATCGCGGATGTTCAAGCAAGTAACGTGTCATATCCACCAATCGGTTACTCCGTCTAATTTTCATGTTCTTTCTCTGCCTTTCAAAAAGGATTAATTAACATTGATTTTAACATAAAATGTTCGGATTTTCGGCAAAATTTTAGTATTTACTGAGAAAAAGGGTGGAGGCCAGCGATCACTCATGATCTCATTTTTTGATGCAAAGTTAGTCTCTAACAGTCTTCGCAAGTAATAATGGTCTCTAACATTTAACTTTGAGTGTTAGAGACCATTGTTATACTGTGCTGTTTACCTCTGCCCCGCCTTCTTCAATAAAATTAATTTGATTCGATAAATTTACTATAAAGCAGAGCCACTGTATAGATAATAACTTCAATCACTGCAATAAAGAAACTAACCGGCCAATCTGTCAAATAACCGAGAAAAAGACCAAGCCATGTGCCTAACAGTGAAAATAAAATTGCTAAAATAATCATCCGTGCTACACCATGCGTAAAGTATTTAGCACTAGCAGCGGGTAATGTTAGGAGAATAAAAATTAGCAAAGAACCGACAATCTGAGCAGCGACACTAACACTCAAAGCAAGTAATAAAAGAAAAACAACAGAAATTATTGTTTGATTTATCCCACTGACCTGCGCACCAATCGCATCAAAGGAGTCAAACTTAAGCCGGCGATACATTAACAATAGAATGACCAAAACAAGAATAGAAAGGTAGACAAGTTGCCATACCTCATTCAAACTAATTCCAACCACACTACCAAACAAAATACTTGTTGCTGAGCTAGCTGACTGACTGCTCAAAGATAAGAAAAGAATTCCTAAGCCAATGAACAGCGCTGAAACGGCACTAATAACCGCTTCTCGTCGTGATTCTTTTATACTCATTTGTCCAACAATAACTGAACTTAACATTGTAAACAGAATCATCCCATTTAGTGCTGGCCATCCAGCAAAAACGGCAAAAGCACCACCAGCAAATCCAATTTCAGACAAGGTATGCGTTAAGAATGATAAATTTCGTGCAACGACAAAAACTCCAATAATTCCACAAATAATCGCAATAAATGTACTAGCGACAAATGCATGACGCATAAAACTTAAAGTTAACATTACTTTTTATCCCCCTTTACCGGACTGGGTAACTCATTAATTGGCCCAGTGGAATAAGAACCGGGAGACAAATACAAGAAACGAGTTCCATATTGTTCTGCTAGATCCCAATCATGAGTAATAAACATTACACTCAAACCATTTTGTTGAAAACGAGTTACCAGGTCTAGCAATTCATACTTCATTTCATTGTCCAGACTTGCCGTCGATTCGTCCAGAATAAGGAGATTTGGATTGGGTAATAAAGCTTGAGCAAGATATGCTCGTTGCTTCTCACCCCCTGATGCTAAACCAAGGGGCCGTTCAGCAATCTTTGTTAGGTTATTTTCACGAATCATCCGTTCAACACGGTTTCGCTCGCTTTTAGTCAGCCATGGTAAAAGGCGTGGTTTAGTATTTAAAGCAACAAAATCACGAATAGAAAGTGGGTATTCCTCATCAATATTACGAAACTGAGGAACGTAACCAAGACGCGTACTTTGTGGAATAGTTATTGTCCCGCTTTTCGGTTTTAAAAAACCAAGCATCGAGCGAACAAGAGTCGTTTTTCCTACCCCATTTTCACCAACCACGACGAGAAAATCCCCTTCATTAATGGAGAAGCTTAAATGATCGATTACAGTATGATTTCCATAAGCGATCGTTAAATCATCAACTGATACAACTGCCATTATCTTCTTAATTCTCCTTTTGTTGAATGCGAGACAATGCTTGGTATTGCTTAAGCATCCACTGCATATAGTCATCCCCATTCGGCTTTGTTTCCGTTACCTTTAATACTGGAACATCATGTTCATGGGCAAGCTTAACTAAATTATCAACAACTTTATCACTTGTCTGCGAATTATCAACAAAGAAGGCAATTTGGTGATTAATGATTGCTTGTTGAATTTCTTCAATATCTTTTGGTGATGGATCGTTTCCATCTTCAACAGCTTTTTCGAAATGTTTGTCCATAATTTGATAACCAGCATTTTCTAAGGCGTAATCAAAAACTGGTTCACTAACTGCAACACGATTATTATTAGGATTTACCTGGCGCTTCACTTTCGCAATTTCTTCATTAAGTGGTTGAAGAGAAGCTAAATATTTTCGCGCATTCTTTTGGTAATCCTTAGCGTGTTGCGGATCAATTTTGCCATATTGAGTTGCAAGGTCATTTGCTAACTTTTCGACCGTCTCAGGCGCATACCAAATATGCTCATTGTCACCGGCTTTCTTACCGGTTAATGATGCCACATCAATTACCTTAATCTTATTACGATTACTGCTTGATTTAACAAGTTTGTTTACCCAGCTATCATAGCCAAGGCCATTTTCAATTACTACATTGGCTTTGGCAACTTGCTGGGCTTGCTTAGTATTGGGTTGATAATCATGGGGATCAACTGAAGCATTGTCAATAAATGAAATCACTTGGCCATGATCGCCAGCTACTTTCTGTGCTACTTCACCATAGAAATTCAATCCGGTTACCACTCTAATTGGCTTTTGATTTTTCCCCATCGATTTCCACGGAACAAAGGATAAACCAAGAATTATAACCAACAAAGCAATAATGCTACTAATACCGATAATATATTTTTTCATTCTTTCCCTCTTTTTAATCGTAATCATTACTATTTAGAACAATGAATATAATATCGAACTTTATGTCGGATTGCAACTATAAAAATAAAAAGGACAAGAGGCTGAGAGAAAACTTTGTTTTCTCTCAGCCTCAACTGTTTTCACAAACAATAGCAAGATAACGTGGAACTAGCTTCGCGTCGTCACAAGGCTCGAGGCTAAGTACGAACGGTAATCAGCCCGTGTGCCGTGCCAATCATCGTTCTAGCTTAGCCCACCGCCTTGTCGAGGAGATTATTTCCCACTTCCTATCTATTGTCCTTAAATATGATCAAAGCAAAGTTACAACATGAACGTCGCGACAAAATCCCCGGATACTATTTTGAATCCGTTTTGCTCGCGATTCTGTATGGCAGATTGCGAAGACGGTTGGTCCCGTCCCGCTCATTTGTGCAACATCGGCCCCCAATTCTTTCATCTTATTCTTTAAACGACCGATTTCTGGATAAAACTTCATCGTTAAAGGCTCTAAAACATTTCCCATATATTTTGTCGCTTCTTGCCAATCCTCTTCCTTTAGATTCGCAAGTAAAGCTTCATTGTTAAGATGATGAAGCTTTTCATAATTAATTTGCCGTAAAATTTGCGGTGTGGAGACACTGATCTTTTGTTTTGCAATCACGGCCCAATAGTGGGGTTGTGGTGGTAACAATTCAATTTTTTCACCATGACCAGTAACATGGGCTAATTTGTTGTATATACAATACGGGACATCAGAATCAATCGTTAATGCGATCTTTGCTAATTCTGATAAACTCAATCCCAACCGCCAAATACTATTTAATGCTCGTAAAACTGCCGCTGCATCTGAAGAGCCACCACCCAATCCGGCCGCAACCGGGATTTGCTTCTTAATCCGAATCGTAACACCATCTTTACAATGAAAACGACTACGTAAAATATGAGCTGCTTGGTATGCTAGATTACGTTGGTCATTAGGTAAAAAGCCACTATTTGTATAGACTTTAATTGTTGCAGGGCGCCGGTGTGTCTCAACAGTTACATAATCAGCCAGGTCTGCCGAGACCATTACCATATCCCATTGAGGAGAACCATCAAAATATCGCATCGGCGTATCTAAACTCAAATTCAATTTTGCTGGTGCTTTTTCTGTAACTATCATCCGGCAACCCTCCTTATTTGTAATAATTTAGTTAGTTAAATTATACTAACGGAACTATAATCCTTGCAACTACTGTTTCCTAACTATTCCTAAAGCAAAAGGAGTGAATAAAAACTGCCTTCCTGTTGAAAGGTATTTTTACTCACTCCTATTATTTTATAAATATGAATTTTAATTTATCAGTTTATTCTGCTTCATCGAAGGCAATTGAAATATTTCGTGTTAACAAATCAGTATAACTATAGGAAACTCGATCCAATGTTCCTTGTTCATCATTTAAATGAATAACAAATACTGCAGGATAAGTCTTACTTAAAATACCGTGATGGGTGGTAATACGTTTACGTCCAGCTTGCGCTTTTACTAAAACATGCTCGCCAATCCGCTCATCTAGCTTCTTCTTAATTTCTACAATGCTATTAGGCACGACTCCTTCACCTCACTGTAGACTAGCATACTCTTTTTTTACACAAAAAGCAAAATTGTACCATAATGTTTTATAACGGTCAACCATCTTTTACAAGAGATTTTGCTGGTGAAGAGCATTCGCAAGTTCAATAAATTGTTCGAGGGTTAACTTTTCCGGCCGGATTTGTGGCGAAATATCCAGCTGAGCTAAAACAGCAGTCATTTTCTCTTTTATCGCCGGATCCTTACCAATTACACTTTGCAAGTTATTCCAAAGACTCTTGCGACGATGAGCAAAGCATCCCCGGATAAAGCCAAATAATTTTTGCTTATCAAAAGGCTGAACTGGAAGCGGATTTGTCCGTGGCGTTAATACCACAATTGCTGAATCAACATTAGGTGACGGCACGAATACTTTTCGTGAAACATCAAAAGCAATTTTAGCTTGCATTTGGTATTCAATCGCTAATGTCAACGCACCATATTGTTTAGTTCCTGGTTTAGCAGTGAGTCGTTGAGCAACTTCCTTTTGCATCATCACACAAATCGTCGCCCACTCAACAGGACTAGCCAGCAAATTCATTAGAATGGGACTCGTAATGTAATAAGGAAGATTGGCAACCACCTTAATTGGTCGACTAGGATCCTTAAATTCCTTTTTGATTAACTCTGGTAAATTAGCTTGAAGGACATCTTGATTAATCACTTTTACATTATCATATGGTGATAATACTTCTTTTAATACCGGAATTAAATCTTGATCAATTTCTAAGGCTAAAACTTCTCCCGCCGCTTGTGCTAATTGCTCCGTTAAAGCACCAATTCCGGGACCAATCTCAATTACATTGTCATTAGCTGTAATATCCGCTGCCTCAACGATATTTTTTAAGACGTTCAAATCAGTAAGGAAATTCTGGCCGAAACTCTTTTTTGTTCGGATCCCGTACTTTTCCATTATCGCGCGGGTACGTGTTCGACTACCAATTTCTGGTGAATTACTCATGATCTGCCTCCTGATTTATTTGCTTAATCGCTTTTTCAAATGTTGCCCGGTCAACTTGAAACATGTTTAAACGGTGAATCAATTGTTTCCCATTTCCATAACCGATTCCGAGTAATTGCCCTAACTTTTCACGCCGTTTTCGTGAATCTGCTTGACCTGTTAATCCCCATTTTTGCAAATCTTCTCGCTTAAAAACTTGCTGAGGTGTCGTTGTTTGAGTATAAAGGTGCTCCAAAGCTGATTTTATAATTGCTGGCGTTGCATGCTCAACTCCTAAGCTACCGTGAGTCTCAGTTGGCACACCATCTTTTCGTTTAATAAAAGCATGCTTAACGCCAGGAATAGCTTCACTGATTATTTTTCTAATCCGCTCCCCGTTAAAGTCTGGATCAGTAAAAACAATTAGGCCTCGGCTTGCTTGCAATTTTTTTAACTTCGCCAAGTCAGCCGTTGAAATTGCAGATCCATTTGTTTCGTAAGTATCGGCATCAACCGCTTTTAAAATTTGCTTAGTATCATCTTTACCTTCAACAACTATAACTTCTTTTATTCTAATCATAGGCCTCTTTCTTCATTTTCCAAAAATAAGCGGCGGGCGTTCGTAAATGTTTTATATGCCACTTTGCCAGCATCAACCTGCTTTAAATCTGCAATTGCATCCACCGTAAATTTAGTAAAACCGGGTTCGTTTTGCTTTCCTCGGTATGGAAGTGGAGTTAGGTAAGGAGCATCCGTTTCAACCATCATCTTTTCCAGGGGAACAACTAATGCTGCTTCATGGACTTCTGTCGCATTTTTGAAGCTTACGACACCACTAAATGAAATCATCATCCCGAGATCCATAAATTTCTCTGCCCATTCTGGCGTCCCGTTAAAACTATGCATAACCCCGCCAAATTCATCGACGTGGGCATTCCGCAAAATTTCATACGTATCAGCTAGTGCATCCCGGCAGTGAATTGAGACCGGTAATTTAAGTTCTCGCGCCCACTCAAGCTGTTCAGCAAAAATTTCTTGTTGTTGCCGGTGAGGAGAATGCTCGTCATTATAATAATCTAAGCCAATCTCTCCAATTCCTACAACTAAGGGATCTGCTAATTGTTGGCGTAACTCTTTCTTGGTTTCACTATTCCAATTAGCAATATCTTCTGGATGCCAACCAATAATTGGATGCAGGTTATCATACTGGTGTCCCAACTTTAAGGCACGGGTATTCAGTAGTTGGTTTGAGCCAACAATATTCATCTCCGTCACGCCATAATGAGCAGCACGGTTAATAAAGGCAGGCACATCATCATAAAACGCATCGTCATTTAGGTGGGTATGGGAATCATAAACCAATTGCTGGTGTTGATGATTACGCACTTTATTCAACGCCCATTCCAGGTACTAAATTGTCAGGAACAGTTACTACTTGAACATTACCGTCTTTTTCAGCAGACAAAAGCATTCCTTGGCTTAATTCGCCCCGCATTTTCCGTGGTTTCAAATTAGCAACAATCAAAACTTTCTTACCTACTAAAACAGAAGGATCTGGATACCATTTAGCAATTCCAGAAAGGATTTGACGACCTTCTTCTGTTCCATCATCCATGTGGAATTTTAGAAGCTTATCAGCACCTTCTACATGATCGGCAGCAGTGATTTGAGCTACTTTCAATTCAACTTTGTCAAAGACATCAATCCGAATTGGCTTTTTGCCATCTGTTTTCTCTTCTTGTGCTGTTTCTTGGGCTTTTTCTTTTGCTTCAGCCATTGCCTTTCTTCCTTTCTTCTTCTCGTTTGCTGTCATCTTGCTCTTAATAAACTCAACCTCGGCCTTCACGTCCAAACGTGGGAAGATCGGAGTTCCTTTGGCGACAACCTGAGCTTCTGCTGGGAAATCATTAAATTGAAGATCAGTTAATGATAAGTCAGTCCCTTCAATCCCAAGTTGTTCAACAATTTGTTTTGGTGCATGCGGCATAATTGGTTGAATTAGGGCTGCAATAATCCGTAAACTCTTTGCTAGATGAGTCATCACATCAGATAATACATCCTTCTTACTATCATCTTTTGCTAATACCCATGGTTCAGTTTCATCAATGTACTTGTTAGCACGACTAACCAGCTTCCAAACAGTTGCCAATGCTTCAGCAAACCGTGTTTTATCCATTAATTCTTTATACTCAGCAATTACATCACTAGCAGTTTGTTCTAAATCAGCATCAAAATCAGTCGTTGCATCATTAGCGCCAACTAATTTACCATTTTGATACTTATTAATCATCGCAACAGTCCGATTGAGCAAGTTTCCTAGATCGTTAGCAAGATCATAGTTTACCTTATCAACAAAGTCTTCTGGACTAAAGACGCCATCATTACCAAATGGCATTGCCCGCAATAAGTAGTAACGTGTGGCGTCAAGGCCGTAGCGATCAACAAGAGTTTCAGGATAAATAACATTTCCCTTTGATTTCGACATCTTACCGTCACGCATTGTTAACCAGCCATGACCGATGATGTGTTTTGGCAATGGTAAGCCAAGCGCATGAAGCATGATTGGCCAGTAAATCGTATGGAAACGAACAATTTCTTTTCCTACCATATGAACGTCAGCAGGCCAGTACTTCTTGAAAAGACTATCATCATCACTACCATATCCCAGTGCAGTAATATAGTTTGATAATGCATCAATCCATACGTATACCACGTGCTTAGGATCACTAGGAACCTTAACCCCCCAGTTAAATGATGTCCGCGTAACTGCAAGATCTTCTAGTCCTGGCTTTAAGAAGTTATTAATCATTTCATTCATCCGTGATTGTGGTTCGATAAAATCAGGATGTTCCTTATAGTAGTTCATTAACCAGTCAGCATACTTGCTCATCTTAAAGAAGTATGATTCTTCCTCAACTAATTGAACTTCATGACCTGATGGCGCTTTTCCACCGATCACATTACCGTCTTCATCACGGTAAACTTCTGCTAACTGACTTTCTGTGAAGTATTCTTCATCATCAACCGAGTACCAACCAGTATACTTGCCCTTGTAAATATCCCCTTGGTCAAGCAATTGTTGAAAAATCTTTTGGACAGCTTTTTCATGGTAGTCATCGGTTGTCCGAATAAACTTGTCATTTGTAATTTCAAGTTTTTTCCATAGCTCTTTAATTTGGGCAGCCATTTGATCAACGTATTCTTGTGGCTTCATACCGAGCTTTTCAGCCTTTTGTTCAATCTTAAGGCCATGCTCATCGGTTCCTGTCAAGTAGAATACGTCATAGCCCATCAAACGCTTAAAACGTGCTTCTGCATCACATGCAATTGTTGTGTATGAATTACCAATATGAAGTTTACCAGATGGATAGTAAATTGGTGTTGTAATGTAATAAGTTGGTTTTTGTTCAGCCATATGAGGCCCCTCTTTCTAAGATATTACTAATTAAGATTTAACATTTAGTATAGCATTTTATTAGGACTTGCTCCATCCTAAAACAGATCAAGCTGTTCTGGCGATTTAGGTGCCAATCCCTCGAATTCAATATTCATCATTTTTTGAAGACTCAATGCATTGGGTGCGGCATCCTTAGCTGAGTTATTGTTGAAGATAACACAGAGTTCTTTAGGTTGCGGCTGCAAGGACTCAATTTGTTTTTTAAAGAATTGGAGTTCTTCCGTCGAATATCGATATAAAGTCCGCGTTTTCCGCCATTCTTTTCCTTGATTTTCCCATCCTTTTCGATTACGACCATGAAGGCGCAACATTGCTAAGTCGGGATTAGTTGTTGCAAGCAAAAACGGTACGGACGTTGGCGTATTATGGGGTTCATCAGCGGCCACTAATGTGAAATTGAGTTCACGACAGAAATCTAAGACTGACGGTAAAATTTCTTTCTTATACCAAGTTTGATTACGAAATTCGACTGCAATTGGCAAGTTTCCTAACCATTCTCGAATTAATCGTAAGTAGGAAAAGTCACGCACAGTTGCATCAAAATATGGAGGAAACTGAAACAATATCGTCTTTAATTGCCCAGCAGCTACTAAGGGTGAGATTGTCCGGCGATATTGTTGAAAGACCTGTTCCAGTTCGCCACGTTCTTGATTTCGCTGATGCAATGTCATTTTCTGGTTAGCTTTAACGATAAACTGAAAAGTTGGGGGAACAGTAGCAAGCCAGTTTTGAATCGTTGATATCTGAGGTAAAGCATAGAAAAAAGTATCCACCTCAACGACTGGAAAATGTTGAGCATACTCATCAAGCCTTACTGGGCGTTGTTCATCATGAATGAGTACTGGATGCTCTGTCCAAGTTGTCATCCCCATTGTTATTTTCATCTTTAATCCTCTCTTTCGTACCTCAAAAATCCTCATCAAATTACTTAGCAAATTCTTATACACCACAAAATAAATCTATATTCATTTTTTAAGGACTCGAATCGTTGCTTTTATCGCTTTTATTCATTTTTGCAGTAAAAAGCGAACGGATTATGCATTATTTTCACATATTAAAATGAAAGCGTTTCTCATACTTCGTTATTTCTCTAGGAAAAACATTCAAAACATGTTATTTTACAAGTGAACAATATGAAAGGAGCGATCAGAAATGCTACTAAAGAACAAAGGTATTCGTCACATTTTTTATCAAGAAAAGGCTGCTACTAAAAAGAAGGGTTCTCATTTAGTAGCACTCCCATTCAAAGTTGATGGGAAGGTCGTTTTCTTTGAATAACTACTGGAGCAAAAAGAAGCTGGAAATTGTCCTCAGACAACTGCAGCTTCTTTTTTATACTTTTAATTCGTCAAAGAATTTTGTTGCGTCGTCCTGAACCATTTGAAAGTCAAAAGGAAATTGCAATAACTGCTGATTAACAGCAATCACCTTTGCATTTGGATTGCGGTAATCTAGCAAGCCCGCAAATGGGTATACTTTCATCGAAGTACCCACAATCACAACTAAATCAGCTTGTTGCATTGCCTTGACAGAATTGACAATATCCTCTTGCTTAATTCCTTCATCATATAACACAATATCCGGACGCAAGGGACCATTATCCTTTTGATGCAAGCGACTATTCAAATATTCACTCACCGGAACTGTTTCATGACACTTTTCACAATAAACGTGGAAGAGATTCCCATGAAAATCAATTAAGTGTTTTGTTCCAGCTTCTTCATATAAGTTATCAATATTTTGCGTTATAACTGTCGCACGATCCTGTTGCGTCAACGCTGCCTGTTTTTGATGAATTACGTTAGGCTTTGCATCTGGAAAATATAAATTCTGCTTGCAAAATTCGTAAAAGCCTTCTGGATCACTAACAAAATAACGGTGACTTAAATAATATTCAGCATTCCGATTTTGCGTATATAAACCGTTTGCTGACCTAAAATCAGGAATACCAGAAGCAGTTGAGACACCAGCTCCCGTTAGAAAGACAATATTTTTTGCGTCGTCAAATGTTTTTTGAATCGTCGCATCCATCTAACTCACTTCCTTACAATGTATGGAATGCTATTCTGTTCAAGAAATTCCTTCACTGGTTGATCATATATCTTCTTAAATTCTTCTGGCGCATTTTGAGCCGGTGCCGGAAGAGTAAACGAATTTTGACCATCATTCCGCCGAAGACCAACATAGGCACGCTTATCTGTCCCCCGTTCTTTCATATCAGAGTGATAGATTTCAAAAACTTGACGCATCTCTAAACGTAATTGCCGGGCACTTAATACCGGTGAGAGAGTTGTATATTCATTATTATGTAAGGCTGGTAAGCCCCATTCCTGCATTTGTTGATCAAACAAAGAATAAATCTTAACAATTGACCGGCGCATATCGAATGGTGACTTAATTGGCTTCTTTGTAATCTCAGCATACATCTTTTTGGCTGCAGCTAGTGCGAGAGGGTACTTTTCTGCCAAAATTTTTTCATACTTTGAAATGTGATCACCATAAAAGACTAAGGCATCCAAAAGGGTTAATAACCGCAACGTCCGTTCATCATCTTCCTCTTTTTCCGGAGTTAATGTGTGTTCAATCCCTTTTAGATACTGCTCTTCAATCTCATCGGTAATAAAACCATGCTTACGTTGTTCTGCAACCACTACTCGATGCATGGCAATGTTATACAAATCCGTTGACATAATCATCATCTGTTCATCGAGTTCCTTATCACCAAGAGACAGTTGGAAAAAGATTTGTGGAAACCCTTTTAGCAACATCAAAAGGTGCAATAACTCATGTGAAGCAGTGTAATTTGGGGCAGTCAAGTCAGTCACTATAATAACCAAAGCACCAGGAATAGTTTGTTGAGTTGCTTGGTCATGGCGAACGTATCCTGACTTGTCACCATGAAACTGAACAAAGACACTGCCTTCAGGATATAGACTGTTAACCTGATCAAGGAGTGCTTGATTTTCTTTATTTAGTGTGATTCTCTCTTCAGTCATTAACTTGGTCCTTTCTGATTGTTGATAATATTTCTTTAGCAAGTGCTTGGTCAACATGTGATCGCTGCTTTAATTGAGCTACCACTAACGGTACTTCTGCTGGCGTAGCTCCGACACTTGCCGCTAATGAGCGATATTGGAGTTTCATATGACCAGCTTGAATCCCAGTAGTTGTCAATGCCCGCAAAGCAGCCAAATTTTGTGCTAATCCGACACTTGCTGTCACTGCCGCTAACTCTTCGGCACTTTTAATTTGACTAATATGATAGTTTATTTTTGTCATCTTATTTAATCCAATTGAACCACCAATTACACCAACTGGTAAAGGAAGAACAATTTTTCCTACCAAGTAGTCGTCCTGGATTTCCCAAGTACTTAATCCTCGATATTGTCCATCACGAGCAGCATAGGCATGGGCCCCGCTTTCAATTGCCCGCCAGTCATTTCCACTGGCGATCATGACCGCATCGATCCCGTTCATTATTCCTTTATTATGGGTAGCTGCTCGATAAGGATCAACTTGTGCAAGATCACTAAGACGAGCAATTCGTTGAGCAACCTCTTTACCATCCATCTCCGGAGTTGCTAAGTATCGAAAATCAACTTTACAAGTAGCGGTTTGCAGACTCTGCGTGGCAAGATTGCTTAAAATTGCGGTAATAACATGGAAGCCCTGGTCTGTTAACCATTTCCCAACCTCTTCTGCCATCGTATTGACACTATTAGCGCCCATTGCCTGACAAACATCAATCCCTAGGTCAATGCTAATAAAGTCCCCAGGGGTGCGAACTTTCATCGACTTCGCACCCCCGCCTCGTGCCTGCATTGAGGGATGAGCCTGGTTAGCAATTGTTAAAATCTCATCTTGGTGTTCTAATAACCATGCTTTAACTGCTGCTTTATCGGTCACGTCATCTAACACAACTTGCCCCACTAATTGTCGGTCTTGCCGAGGAGCAGTAAATCCTCCCGACCTACTTACCCGGTGTGCACCATTGCTAGCAGCGGCTATGACTGATGGTTCTTCAATCACCATTGGCACAACATATGGACGATTATTTACGGTTATATTTAAGGCTACTCCTTCAGGTAAAGAATAATCAGTAATATAATTTTCGACTAACTCATCCCCTAAATCTGAACTTGTATTTGCTAATACTTGCTCTTCCATAGGGGATAGGTGACGAGCTTTTGCTAATTGTTGACGTCGATCATCGGCAGATAACTTATAAAAACCGTGTTGCCAATCAGTCATGGTGTCGCTTCCTTTGATTTACATATTCAGTGATGATTCCTTCGCGGACACCACTCTCTGAAAAAATAACCCGGCCATCACTGTTGCGTTGCAAAAGGGTTACAAGAGGCAGCATTCCACCAATAATAATATCTGCTCGTTCCGGTTCTAGGCCAGTCATCCGTTTACGCTGGGCCAAGTTCCGATTTAATAATTCACGGTAAGTCGCAAATACTACTCGTGAGGAGAGTTGATACCCATGAATCGAACCGTTTCGGCGGTGATGGTGATGATAGGATTGAGTCATGCGCGCCAAAGTCCGGTTAGCACCACCTAATAAAACAATCGGAACACGCGTTGCATATCGTAACCACGGAATCTTGGTCAATCGTTCATTCATAGCTACCTGAGCACGAAAAAGGTCAGCCGAACGAACATAGCCATTTAAGTGGTATTGTTCTGATAAATTAACAGCTCCCACCGGAATAGAAATCAAATTACGTGCTTTTCGCTGTTGCACCAATATCAATTCACAACTTGCTCCACCAACATCTAGAATCAAACAGTGGTTAAGTCGCAATGTCCGAACAACGCCTAGGTAATCATAATAGGCTTCTTTTTTACCAGATAAAACTTGTAGATGAATACCGACTTCTTGTTGAACACGATTCAAAAACTCTTGACGATTTCGTGCTTGCCGAACTGCAGCAGTTGTGATCGCACGAACTTTAATATTGGGAATCTCTTGGTAGATTTTCTTAAATCGTTTTAGAGCCGCAATTGTGCGTTCAATTGCACTCTCTTGTAACATTTTTTCTCGTCCCATTCCCTCAGATAAACGTGTATTTTCTTTTACACGTCGAATTTCACGAAATCGTCCATCTGGAGCAATTTCTGTTATTGCCATTCGGGCCGAGTTTGAGCCGAGGTCTACAATCGCGAGGTTTTCCACCATTTTCACCTCCGCTTTAATTAATTATTTTTCGTATAAATACATCTCTTTTATGTTACCATGTTCTGCTATGGGAGACACGAAAAAAAACGGGGCTCAGGGAAAAACTTATTTTCCTAACAGCCTCGCTTTTTTAGTTTATATTTTTAGCCAAAGTAGTTAATCCCGATTGCATCACGAACTTCTTTAAGCGTCTGGTTTGCAACCTCATTTGCCCGTGCTGAGCCTTCTTTAAGAACTTGATCAACATAATCAATATTAGCTGCATACTCTTCACGCCGCTTGCGAATTGGTTCAAGTTCAGCTTCAAGAACTTCATTTAAGTAACGTTTGATCTTAACATCCCCAAGGCCACCAGCTTGGTATTGCTCCTTCAATTTAGCAACTTGCTCTTTGTCTGGATCAAAGATGTCAAGGTAAGTAAAGACAGTATTGCCTTCAACGTGACCAGGATCACTAACCTTGATATGTGTTGGATCAGTATACATCGACATTACTTTCTTTTGCACTGTATCAGCATCATCGGAAAGATAAATTGCATTGCCAAGCGACTTACTCATCTTTGCATTACCATCTAGCCCTGGAATCCGTCCTTGACCCTTTGGTGGGAATACCCCTTCAGGCTCAACTAAAATATCTTGTTGGTAAATTCGATTGAATGTCCGCACAATCTCACGCGTTTGTTCAAGCATTGGTTCTTGGTCGTCACCAACCGGCACTGTATCAGCCTTAAATGCTGTAATATCTGCTGCTTGGCTTACTGGATAAGTAAAGAATCCAGCCGGCACACTTTCACCAAACTTCTTTTGCTTAATCTCAGTCTTAACAGTTGGGTTTCGGCGTAAACGCGCAACAGTTACTAAGTTAAGATAGTGCATCGTTAATTCACTCAATGCTGGAATTTGTGATTGAACCAAAATTGTCGATTTCTTTGGATCAATTCCAACTGCCAAATAATCAAGAGCAACTTCATGGAGACTTCGACGGATTTTTTCAGGATCACGGGCATTATCAGTCAATGCTTGCTGGTCAGCAATCATGATAAAGGTATCATATTTACCCGTATTTTGTAATTCAACCCGATTCTTTAACGAACCTACATAGTGTCCAATATGCAACTTACCTGTTGGTCGATCACCAGTTAAAATAACGTGTTTTTCTTCTGCCATTTTAAATTCCTCCTAAATTACAAAACGCCCTACTTAGTCATATAAACTAAATAGGACGCTTTTCGCGCGGTGCCACCTAAATTGCAATCATTATTGCCGCTCATTATGTATCTTGTTGTGACCATTTCGCACTTTGGGGACCTTTTCACCGACCGTCCCTCGCTAAGGCTCGCGCTACTTAATATCTTTAATTTTAATCCAACTCCTACTAAAAAGGCAAGACAATCCTGAATATGACAAGTATAATAATATTAAACGTCGAACAGGAGTGGTCTATATGCGCTCAAAAAGAAATAAAACAATTGATTTCACGCTTGAGGAAGCTTCACCTGAGCTCCTTAATCAAATTATTCAACCTACTGATAATCTCCAGACAATATCCGATAAGATTATCAACGGGGATTCCTTCAAAGTAATGACTAATTTATCACCACATCAGGTTGATCTCGCTCTTATTGACCCTCCTTACAATCTTAACAAACAGTATGATGGTTTAAGCTTTAAAAAAATGTCCACAAACCAATATCAAACTTACACGCAAAAATGGATTGACCTCTTAAAGCCATTATTAAAAGAAAATGCTAGTATCTATGTTTTTTCTGATTGGGCAACCAGCATGGCACTTGCACCGATCCTGGAAAAAAATTTTACAATTCAAAACCGGATTACTTGGCAGCGAGAAAAGGGCCGAGGTTCAATGAAAAATTGGAAAAACGGGATGGAGGATATTTGGTTTTTGACCGCTAACCCAAGTGATTACACCTTTAATGTCGACCAAGTTAAACAGCGACGACAGGTGGTAGCTCCTTATCGGCAAGATGGGGTAGCTAAAGACTGGCAAGCTACTAAAAATGGTAACTTTCGGGATACGATGCCTTCTAACTTTTGGGATGACATTTCAATTCCGTATTGGTCAATGCCTGAAAATACTGGTCACCCAACACAGAAGCCCGAGAAATTGCTTGCAAAAATCATTCTTGCCAGTTCTAATCCCAATGACTTCATTTTTGATCCTTTTGCTGGTTCCGGTTCGAGTTTAGTAACTGCTGCTAAGCTCAATCGCCACTATCTTGGAATCGAGCAAAGTCTTCTATATTGTGCATGGGGACAGTACCGACTTAATCAAATAAAAGATGATCCTAGCATCCAAGGCTACACTGACGGGGTCTTTTGGGAACGCAATACCTTGGCAGTACAACGAAAAATTAAACGCCAACAAAGGGCAAGTGATGAATAAATTAAAGAGAGGCTGTTGAAAAAACGAAGTTTTTTCTCAGCCTCTCTTTAATTCTACTGCTTATCCTTAATATCAAATTCTGGGAACCAAATACCAATTTCGCGAGTAGCACTATTAACGTTATCAGACGTATGAATGATATTTCGTAAGTTACCATCAGGCCATTCACGACCATAGTCACCACGAATTGTTCCCCATTCAGCTTCACCAGGGTTAGTAGCACCTGCCATGTTATGAATAGCTTGAATTACATTAGTACCAGAAACAACAATTCCGACAATTGGTCCTTCTGTCATGTATTCTAACAATTCAGGAAAGAATGGTTTGTCAACTTTATCAAAATAATGTTGACGAAGCTTTTCTTCTGATGGGTCAATCATCTTAAGAGCTTCAATATTATATCCTTTCCGTTCAATACGGGTAATAATGTCTCCAATATGACGAGTCTTTACCCCATCAGGCTTTACTAGTACAAGTGTGTATTCGTCTTTAACCATGGCGAAGCATCTCCTTTTTCTATATCTACTCCATTAGATTATCATAAGTCGACACTTCTTGAAAGCGTTTTTAGACAATAGAAAAATTTAATTTTTATTTGGCAATTGATATTCAATCGTTAAAAGACGCCCAGCTTTCTCGCTAATTGCGTCGCTAACTGAACCGTTGCTTAAAAGGACCAGTTCATGCATTGCCCGTGATGCCATTGTATAGATCATACCGACTTCATCAGTATTAGCTAGGTTTTTAGCAGAGACATCCGCAGCAAGGACAGCATCGAATTCAAGCCCCTTTGCTAAGTAAATTGGGAGAATTAAGATCCCCTTTGGCAATTCACTTGCATCCTTATCGAGGAGATGAATGTTTTCAACCTTTTGCCGGTGAAGTAATTGATAAATAACAGCGGCTTGCTCTTGATTTTTGGTTAAGATCGCTACAGTTTCATGTTCGGCAGCTAATTTAAGCGTCTCATCTAACAAGCTTTGCTGACTCTCTTTATCAGAATAACGGACTAACAAGCGTGGTTTCTTTCCATGGCGAGTGAAGGAAATTATTTCATCTCCATCCGGCAACAAGGCCTTCGCAAAATTAGTAATCTCCGTCGTGGAACGATAACTCCGCCGTAAAGCAATTAGATTAGGTCGCTTTGCCTTTAATACCCCACTAAGTTTGTTTAATAACTCTTCTGGTAGCTGCAATGGCTTAAAAAGAGCCTGTTCACTATCACCGAGGACCGTAAATTTAGCTTGGGGAAAGGCGTGTTTTAAGTAGATTAACATCGCTGTTGAATAATCTTGCATCTCATCAATAAATACATATTGAAAAGAACGATTTTGTCCTGTACCGGAAATCAAATCACGCAGATACATCAAAGGTGCCGCATGCATTAATTCCAGCCGATGATATTCAATCTCATCTTGAAAAGCAAGAATCATTGTTGCCCATTCCCGCTGACTAATTGTTTTAGGCACCTCAACCTGATGCAAAAACTTATTATATTGATTATAAAAATCGAGAAAGTAATTATTATAGATCGCATCTGCAATCACACGTAAGCGTCGTTTAGCTAAGCGCCGCGAAAGGTAAGCATATTGCTCATCTTCATCCTTAAAGTCATCAATTGTCTTCTTACCATAAAGGTTGTGCAATTGTTGTAAATCAAGTGAATCCAATTCTTTAGCTACCCAATCTTTTTTAGCTTCATCTTTAACTCGCCGCTGCAATTCACGAATTAACTTATTTTTTAATTGAACTAACTTATCAGCAGGAGCCATCGTCAATGGTAATTCTTTATAAAGATCTTTGACATGATCAGCCGAAAAGAAAACTTGACCATTAAAGCGAATATCAGCAAACTGCAAATCCTCAATTGTCATTTTCTCGACATAATGTGCAATTGACGTCATAAAAGATTCGCTTTCAATAAAGTCAGCAACAACATGAGAAGCATTTTCAGGTGTTTGCCGTTCTTCATAGCGATCAAATAATGTTTCTACTTGTAAGCCCTCAAAACGCCGCCGGATAAACCCTTCTAATGTTACTTGCCGCATATTTCTTTCACCAAGACTTGGCAAAACTTCAGAAATATAGTGGCTAAATAAATTATTGGGACTAAAGAGGACAATCTGGTCAGCATTCAATTCTGTTCGACTATGATAAAGCAAGTATGCAATTCGCTGAAGGATCGCTGAAGTCTTTCCCGAACCAGCCACTCCTTGTACTAGCAAAAGATCACTACGCGTATCACGGATAATATCATTTTGCTCTTTTTGTATTGTTGCCACAATATTATGCATATACTGGTCATTTTGCTTTCCAAGAGCTGCTTGCAAAACTTCATCACCAACCGTTTCATTGGTATCAAACATGTTAGTGATCTTACCATCCTTAATAGTGAATTGGCGTTTCTTTTTTAATTCTGTGGTTTGCATCCCAGCTGGCGTTTCATAATTGACTTTCCCAAGGGTACCATTATAGTAAACCCCAGAAATCGGTGCCCGCCAGTCATAAATTAAAAAGTCTGTTTTATCTTCATTCATTAAGGAAGAAGTACCAATATATAGCGTTTCACTCTTATCTTCACCAGGATCTTGAATATCAATCCGGCCAAAATACGGTGACCCTTTTAAGTTTTTCAAAGTTCTTAACTGGTGCTTTAGAATTGATTCACTTTCCGCTGCTCGTGAAACCAATTGTCGCTGCTGTTCAATCATTGACCGAGATTCGGCAATATCATCAACTTCATAACGGTTAATGGATGCATTTTCACTATAATTACGTTCAACTGCCCGTGTTTCACGATGAGCATCTTCAACAGCTTTAGTGGTAGCAGCTACCTGTTGGTCAATTTGTTTTTCAACATTATCAACCCGCGCTTGCTCCGTTTCTCGTTCATGATTTTCCATCAAAAGCCCCCTTTACTCAAGTTCGTTGGCTGATCGTTTTAATGCATTCTTTAAAATAAATGGCGCTAATACAGTTGCGATAATAATCACGGTAATTACATCTGAATAATACATTGGCGAAAGAAGATGTGCTTCATAACCAATCTGGGCTGTAATCAATCCCATTTCACCACGGGCAACCATCCCACTACCGACAACATAAGAACTTGGCATACTAAAGCCAGATAGCTTAGCACCTGCTCCACATCCAAGCAGTTTTGTTAAGCATGCAAGAATCGTCATTACAATAACAAAGACAAACGATTCACCAATATTATCAAAGCGCATGTTCAACCCTACACTGACAAAGAATAGCGGAATAAACATTGCATACCCAATTGGAATAAAACTCCGGTCAACAACTTCTTTATGCTTGGTGTTAGCCACAGCAATTCCAGCGAAGAAAGAGCCAACAGCCCCACTTAAACCAACATAATCAGCAACTGCGGCCATGCCTAAACAGATAATCATCGCCATTACCGACGTTGAAGCAACTGTTAATAGGCGATCACTCATATGAATCAGGTAAGGTGCTAACCAACGAATCAATAGGTAAGTTCCACCAAAGAACACTAACTGCATCAAGAGAACAATTCCTAAAGGCTGACCATTGCCGTGACCACTATTACTGCTTCCATTGATTACACTAATCATCACACTTAATAAGATAACACCAATAATATCATCGGCAACCGCTGCTCCAAGCACTGTTGCCCCCTCTCGGCTATCTAGGCGATTAAATTCCCGTAAAACTGCAACTGAAATACTAACAGATGTTGTCGCAAAAATAACCCCGATAAATAGTGATTCAAGCTTAGTAAAGCCAAACATATAACTTACTGGTCCCATAATTACAATGGGAACAATTACCCCCAAAAGCGCCACAACAACAGCGGGCTTTAAGTATTTTCTTAGCAAGGATAGGTCACTTTCCAATCCTGCGATGAACATCAAGATAATAACCCCAATTTCTTGAAATTCATTCATCATTGAGTTTAAATGAACCCAATCTAAAACAGCGGGTCCTGCAATGATCCCAACCAGGATTTGTCCAATCACTTCTGGAATCTCAACGCGACGACATAAGTGCGCTACGATCTGAGTTGCAAGCAACAACCCCGCCAACACTGCAATAAATTCCATTTCTTTTCCTCCAATTTATCAATTAAGCTAATGCTACATAATTTTGATTTTAACATAGCTGTAATTTCAATCCTAATTATATTACTAGCAAGTCCATATTATTAAAATACGCCGTTTGTAAAAACAAAATATCTGGTGTTGATATAGAAAGTGACATTTCTATATCAACACCAGATATTATAGAGAACATTTTCGTAGAAAGTATTTTTAGTCAACCATGCCAGTTGACAGATATCCAATTATCTCTTTAAGTCTACATCGGTCATTATCTTTTTCATCGCTTAACTTCTCTTGATTTAAAATCCTTTAAATGAGTTGTATAGCGGGGATCAATAAAGTCAAGTTCAAAATTTTTAACCCACTCTGCAACTTCCATCGCCAACTCACTAGTCATCGGATACGACGCTTTGATTTGTGCTGCAGTAATACCATCAATATGAATGCCAGCAGTTACGCAAAGATTACCTGGTACTTGATCAGCAATTTGATCAACGAATAGTTTTGCTAAAAGAATGTCTTTATGCTTTCGTCCATCATGACTGGCAAAATAAACTTGCTCGATTTTGCCAGTTTGCTGATCAAAACTCACAATCCCCCCTAAATGAGGCAAATCACCACCACTTAAGTTAACTATTAAGTCCCGATTCATTAACGTTACATCCGCTGAAAGTGAGTAGCCCACGTTTTTTACAGCAAATAACTTTTTGTGTATTAAGTCAGCCATTCCATCTACGCCCGATTTCATTTTTAATTCTTAATGCATCCATTGTCTTCATAGTTTGATGATTAATGATATCCTGAATTGTTTGCGGATGATCATAAAACGATGGAATTGGGGGAATAATTTGAACCCCTAATTTAGCTAGCTTTGATAGATTCTCTAAATGGATTGCCGAAAGCGGAGTTTCTCGGGGTACCAAAATTAATTTGCGTTGTTCTTTAAGCATTACACCAGCCGACCGCATAATTAGGTCTTCGTCAAATCCGATACTAACTCCAGCAATTGTCTTCATACTGGCCGGTACAATCACCATTGCATCTATAAGAAAAGACCCACTGGCAATTCGCGCACCAAGATTATGATTATCATAGACAAAATCAGCCATCTCCGCTACTTCTGCTGGTTGGTAATTAGTTTCTTTCTTTATATTTTCCTTTGCCCAATTACTCATAACCAAATGAGTTTCAATATTAGCAACTTGCTTTAACTTTTTAAGCAAGTCAATTCCATAAATACTTCCAGATGCTCCAGAAATTCCAACGATAATCTTTTTCACACTAATCAATCCTTATTCTAGGTACTTTTTCCAATTAGGCATCTCTTTAAACCTCGAACGAACAAATTGACCTTTCATATCAAGTGGGATCGTCCCATCGATAATAGTCTTCGAACTCATTCCCTTTACCCGGATTGATTTAGGATCATACTGTGGTTGTTCCGATGGATCAAGCGGGTGATTACGCATTCCAGGAATGCAAATAAAATCTTGATCTGCTTGGAACCGAGTGTTCATTGTCCAAACCACATCATTCATATCAAAAATATCAACATCCTCATCGACTAGCCAAACAGTCTTCAACTCCTTAAAAGCAGCAAAAGCTAAAATGGCAGCCTGACGTTGGATTCCTTCATCTGCAGGATTGTCCTTATGAATTTGCATAATGGTCATTAACTTACCACCCCCAGCAGGTGGATTGTAAACATTAACCACTTTCCCAGGAATAGCCTTATCAACCAACTCTAAAATTGATGCTTCCGTTGGAATACCAGCCATTGAAACATGCTCTTCACTTGGCCCGATAACCGATTGCATAATTGGATTATCTTTTCGGTGGGTAACTGCAGTGACTTTAACTACATTAACTGCAGGGTTAGCGACACCATTATAACCAGGAAATTCTGGCATGGCAAATCCTGTATTAGTATTAATATCTTCCTGCATTGTTTCATTAGGCATAATATAACCTTCAATTACATATTCACTTCGCGCTAATGCTGTTTCATCTACTGAAATACCATTGACTAATTGAACTGGTTCATTACGAAGTGCTCCAGCAACATCTAATTCATCGTATCCCAAGGGTGTCGTTGGTGGTTCAAAAGTTGCCCCAATTGTAACCGCTGGATCCAAGCCAATATTAATTGTGATTGGCATCGGCTTATTTAGTTTTTCAAACTGCTTTTGAAAATGTCCAATATGGCGACCACCAGGCATCACATACATTCCGAGTGTATCTTTATCTTCTAGTACCATACGGTGAATTGTTACATCACTCATCTTTTTATCTGGATCGGAACCCTTTACTAAGCCACAAGTAATATATGGACCAGCATCATACTCTGTGTTAGTTGGCGCAGGCACTAATTTTCTAATATCAAAACCAGGATCAGTCGCTAAATGAACTACTTCCTGGACTGGTGCATCCTCTTTATCGACCTTAATTGGGTGGACAGGATTTTCAACCGCATCTTTTAGAAAACGGCCTAGTGTTTTATAATCATGGTGCAAAATCCGTCCATCACGTTTACGACTGGCCATTAAACCAGTCAATACTTGCGCATTGGGAAAGCCCTTTAAATTATTAAACATCATAGCAGGGCCTTCTTGCGTCGGTCGCTCAACAGTACCACCAGCACCAATGTAGCGGTAAACACCTGCAATCTCTGCATCAGGATCGATTTCAATATCAGTCTCATGATAATCTGCGGGGTTGCCTTTAATCTCACGTAATACTTTTCTTAAATCCCAAGGATCCTTAGGTAAGGTCGTCACAATAAGTCACCTACTTTTATTTTTAACTTTATAATAAGTGCTCTTGTGACTAATCATCAATTCCATTTTTAGCGCTAACTATTCCGTTTCGGAATTGCGAAATTTTGCAAATATTCCCAATATTTCTTGATTACTGGTGAAGTACTTTGGCGATCTTTGGCAAAAAATAAATAGCTTGTTTTTGTCGGTTGCAGTGGACGCAAGACTACGCCTACTTTTGAAGGACGGGGCTGCATTATAATTGCGACTCCTTGATTACCCTTAACCATCTGAATAAGTGAACTAATCCGCTCACTTACAAATGAAATTTTAGGTGCAAATCCCGCTTCATGACACAAGTCAATAACTGGTTGATAGAGCAAACTATTAGGAGAAAGCATAATGAAGTTTTCCGCCTTTAATTGCTGTAAGTTAATATCTCGTTCCTTAGCAAGAGGGTGATTCTTATTCAAACAAACCACGAATCGTTCCTGTGAGATCAGTAAGGTATCATAATTGCTAAACTCTGCTGGTTTTTTTAACGATCGAGTATAGACTAAATCAAATTTCCCTCTATTGAGTAATTCTAATAGATTATTAGTCTCTTCTTCATGTAATAAAATATTAATTTGTGAATGCTGGCGCTGGTAATTCAATGCTTTTTGAAAGATGTCATTATGATAAAAACTAGGGATAACGCCGAGCTTAATTTGATTACTATCATATTGGTTTGCTCTTCTTGCCTTAGTTATCAGCTGCTCATTTAATTCAACAATTTTACATGCTTCTGGTAAAATTACTTTTCCTAAATTAGAAAGTATTACCTTTTTATTATTACGGTTGAATAGCGGATGTCCTAATTCTTTCTCCAATGATTTAATCTGTTTTGAAATCGAACTTTGACTAACATACAAATTATTAGCTGTTTCTGAAAAATTAAGGGTATTAGCTAGGTCTATAAAAGTCTTCAACTTATTAATTTCCATAATTTCACCTCAAAATAATTAAAGTGCAATAATTTATAATTAATAACAAGTATTAAGTGTATTAGTCGTCAAATCAAGACTATCCTAGTCTATTGTTAATAAATAAGCCATCTACGAACCACACAATTTCAAAGCCAAAAACGTTGATATATCAACGGTCAGAACCTCTTCTAATTTCTAGTTAAACACAAAATGTGTTTTTAAATTTTTATGTGGCTAAAATTGTGTTTAGAATCATAATTTACAATAATTAAAAAGTATTCACTTAACTCTATAAGTATACAAAAAAGCCTACCCAATAAGCTTTTTTGGCTTACTCTGTAGACTTTTAATTAGTTATAAATGCTTCATAAAGCCATCTAGCGGGTTCGAACCCTATTCTTGTTTTCACAATAGTCACAAGGGATCTCACTACACTAAACGCCTAGGATGTTGCATTCAAGTTGCACTACTCTTCTAACCAATTATTCATTGAATCAGCAATAATATCCTTAGAAGGGTGAACATATTTTTTTAAATAAACCTCAATCGAATTTCCTAAACGACTAGATGCTATAGCAGGATTAATATTCTTCGCACAGAGTAACGTAGCAACTGAATGACGACAGGTATATATGCTTATTGGTAATTTTCCACTATCAATCTCACATACTTGACATGCTTTTCTCAATGCTTCGTTAACTGCTTTTTGATTAATAACTTTTCCTTCTGAAGCTTTCTTAAAATCTCGAAGACTCAACAAAATATACCCTTTATTGGGTAGGTTATATCTTTTGAGAAAACGAGCTTGTTTTTCTTGAAAAGTTCTAAGCGCATCAACGGTTTGGGGATTCAAAGGCAAAGAATTTCTTGTCTGTCCAGGCATCCTACTTTTAAGATGACCATTCATTTTCCCCTCTAGCTCGTTCCAGGAATCACTTAAACAGAAAATATTAAATTCTGAACCGCCTTCTGTTTTTTCAACGGTTAAATCCTCCCACTTGAGCGCCTGAACTTCACCCGGTCGACACCCAATGCTTAAGCAAATTAGTACCCCAACTAATGAAACTAATTGTTGAGGACTCTCTTTATTTATTCTAGATATTACATACTTTTTAAGTACATTTATTTGCTCAGTACTAAAAGTATATTTCTTTTTCTTAGGAGACATTTCACCTTTTCTAAACCATCGGCTTATAAATCTAGCCGGAACTGGATTTTGTTTGTAAATCGTCCCAACCAGCCTAGAAAAATATGTTCTAAGATGTTGAAATCTTCTACTCATAACAGTGTTATAAGCTACTGATAAATCCTTATCAGAAACTAACTTCCGCGCAAATAACCTCATCACGTTTTCATCAACATTTTTTAATTTAATGTTCGGTAAATATTGTTCAAGGATGTGTAAAGTATATAAATGGTCATTGTATGTCCGCTTTTCCCAGCTTCCTGCTCTATTTTCTGATTCTAAATAAGCAGTATAAGAATCAACTAAGTTAAGATCTTTATCCTTGTAGAAGGTGGATTCGCGTTCGAAATCTACCATCAATTTTTGATAAACTTTATTTGCTTCTGTCTTAGTTTTACAATACTTAACTGGTAAGCTTACAGTGTTTCCAGCTGCATCACGCGGTTGAGCACGAACCCGATACTCATTGTAATGTTTAGATTTCTTATTTGTAATTTTAGTAACTGACATTGTAATCACTCCTATAAAAAGGGAGCAATAGCTGATGCCATCGCTCCTAATATTAACACCTCATTACTTCTTTTTCCATGTTGTCTGCTGCTTGTACCCCGCTACACATAACCAGTTTTCTACCTCTGAAAGGTTGAAATACTTATAGCTATCCTCACTAAGCTGGTGGTATGGCAGTCCCAATTTTTGTAATTTACGTAAATAGCCGGTACTTATACCTAGTTTTTCTGCCGTTTCCTTGGTATTTAAAAACTTTTTTCCTATCATTTCCATCACCATTAATTTGATTAATTATGTCTATAGGAATAAAATGAAATTGTAAATAATTTTCCTAATCATCAGTTTGCTTTGGTTGGCTCTGGTGATTTTTTTCTTTTTCTCCGATTTCATCCCCATATTGCTGTAGTTCCCTTAGAGTAAACATTGACCCTAATCCCTTTTTTGCGTATGGATTAGTATAGCTGCTCCCATATTCTACAATCCATCTATTCTTTTTAGGATCTATATCATATACATATTGCGTGATTTGATCATATGAAAATTCCAACTTCATTCCAATGCGTCGATCAAGCTGTTCAAAAGTATCAATTTTACTTTTTACATTATTCATGCTGTTGTAAAACTGTAGAGGATCGTACACACTAGTTAGAAAAATAAAATCAGATTGAAATGGTGGATTATGATAACGAGCAGTAAGATTCTTTCTATATAGATATGGGTCACATATCTGCAATAGATCAGCATAAGTAATAGTATTTGGTCGGACTTCATCAAAAATTAGCACCTGTTCTCCACGATACCCTTGAAAAGGATCATTCTGACTGGTCGTTACAAAGTAACTTAATCCACGTTCCTCAGCAAAATGCTTAGCGAAACTGGTTTTCCCTGTTCCGGCAAACCCAGATAACCAAGAAACCATGATCATGTCTCCTTTTTCCTCCTTCTTTTTCACCCATCGCTTACACTTTTCCTCTAAAAGATAAGTATCAATCTGGTCTAGATTTTTAATATTCCTAGCAAGCGTCGCGCCACCTTGTAATTTCAGCAAATTTTCAGCTTCACTACGAGAAATATTCTCATTAGCATATTCATCAAGAATATCTGCAGTTGATTTAATTTCTTCTGTCTGCTCAACATAAGACTGATAATCAAAGTTTGCCTGTACTTCAGAAGGATCATATTGATGTTTTCCCTGTTGCTTAGCTTCCTTGGTATGATGAACAAGATAACCCATCAGATTCTTGGTACTACTAGCTACTGATTGACCACGTTTAGTAAAACATGTGATTTGCTGTGATCGATCATTCAGTATTTTCGACAAACGTGAAATTGTTGTACGCTTAGTCAAGGTAAAACCTACATGAACATGTGGTGAAACTTTTTTACCTTCCTTATTAACATCCTTATCGTGAATGATCCAAGCAATCTTATCAAGATTAGGAATCGTTTTAACCCGACGAATTAAAGCATCAGTAGAATCAAAAGGTAAATTTAAAATCTGCTGAGTATACATCCAGACCCTGGAACGAACTTTAGGGGTTTCTTCCTTCTTCTTGCCTTCTGCGCCTTCATTCTGGCTATTTTCTGACAATAGTTTCATTCCTTTCTATTGCGCCATCAATCTGTAAAAAGTGTCTTCACCACGGTTTGATTGAACAAGCACATCAAACCGCAAGATAACAATCAATAAAAGTAGTCTGTGTCATCATCTACACTATCTACTCGATTTAAGACTTCAAAAATATCATTAAAAGAATAGAAAGGGATTTCGTTTAAATCTTTTTCTTCCAATAAATTATTGCAAAGTTCTCGAATTGCCATTAATGCTAATGTGTTGTCAACATCACTTGCCGAATGTTTTTTACGCATTTCATACTGTTCGAATGGCATCATCATTCCACCAGGGCATGGATCATTGTATACGTCATACAGGCACAAAGCATTACATAATTGTGAACTAACATAATGTAATACCTTATAACTTTCTTTCATTGCCTCGTCCATGCTTAAATAATCATTTTCGAAGACCTCATCAATTTTGTTTGCCATGTCTTCTATCATTTCTGTTTCAATACTCTTTTCCATCTTTTTCTCCTTTTGTGATAAATAACCTTACATGCATCTTTACGATATTCGCTTACAGCAAATGCTAATCCTTGCGCTCCCTTTCGAGCCTACCGGCTCTCCAGTCCACTCAGGATTAGCATTTTCCCGCCATTCAGATTATTTCTACAAACTATGCAAAGTTGTCATTAGCATCCACGATACCAGATATGGATTGTAACCTCCTCGGCATAGGAAGCGATATAACTCCATCACGAACGGTTTATATTCACTATCGGAAAATTCCGTAGCTAGCAACTTTTGTAATTCCAGATAAATTCCATATTGCGTATCCATTAAGGCTCCACGATGGTCATGCAGATATTTATAATATCCTTTCGTGTTTCTAGCAGTCGCACTTCTTTTGACCAACTCTAGAACTGGTTCCTCACCTTTCTTAGGATTCTGCTTTCCTTGCCATCTGTTCCAATCATTATTTTCCTTCTGAATGAGATCATTGTAGTAGTCTGCTATCTGCCTATTACTCTCGTCGTCGTCAACGATTTCTTGATACCTCTTGTCCAGAAACTTCGATCGCTCTTTCAATGCTTGGGCTTTCTTTTCTAGTTCAGTTTCCTTCTTGGATAATGATGCAGCAAGCCGTTCATTTTGTTCTTTCTCATGGAAGAAAACATCAATTGCCTTAAAAGGCTCTTGATGAAGCTTGCTCTTAGCGACCCCATATCCTGCTCCTAGAACGCCAGCGCCTCCTACCATTCCAGCTAATAGTGAAGCAATCATTTTTCTCCCTCCTCTACTTTTGAAAAGCTTCCTAAAATACTTACATGTACTGGCGCAAAGCTACTCTGAGAATTAGGATTGTTGAAGGCGAACGCGCTCGAGCTAATTATCCGAAGACGCACCCTATCTCCAATCGCAACTTTCTGAGAATTTGCCTTAGAAACCTTTACGGCTATCCGCTCATGTCGGGAGTGTGCTAGTTTCCCATCCAGAGCTTGCACTGTGACCCGAGCACCCAGTTCTGGATGCTTCTCGTCATCGATATCACTAATATCAATGACAAGCAATGTACAGTTCTGTAGCTCCTTCTGGATATCACCTTTCAGCCCGGCCAATGCAATATAATTTCCCTTATTATCCATATAATTCAATCCTTTCTTTTTAATATTTCTCTGAAAATAAGAGTAAAATAGTAGTGTGAACATCTATCTATCTCTTACTTCACTTAATATGATAGACCTTTGGGCTTGGCATTCCGAATCGATTCACCGCCTAGACATACCGGTCTAATAGGCACCTAGTAGCATTTTATATTATCAAAATAGGAGGCTTTTTTAATTATGGATGAAAAAGAAGTAGAAGATCTTAAGAAAAAAGGATATATTCCAGTTGGTACTGTTAAAGATAGTAGAGATAGCGACACTCTCTATAACCGAATTGAAGGTGGAGTACCTAAAGAAACTCGCGCCTCTCAAAAGACCTTTTATAATCGAATTAAAAGGATAAGAGATTCATTCTCACAAGAGCAACAGAATGAATACAAAGACGATTTTATAACTGGTCCAAATCAGAAACTATATGTTTCTCAACGAATGGCAACTATCTTAGATGACTATTTTTATAATAAATATGAAGCGGAGAGCTATGCAAACGAAGTTGTTGATGAAAGTTATGTAAATTCCAGAATCACTTACGTTAAAAATGTATTTAAGAAGTTAAAAGATGAATCCGACTTTTCAGAACAATCCTTAGATAGTTTAAATAAAATCCTAGTTCGATATAATCATGACTTAGAATGGCTTGAATCACTTTATGATGAACTTAATGACTTAATTTCTTCACTTGAAAGTCGTAGAGATCCTAAAGAAATGTATAAATTTCTTGACGAGATTTCTAAAAAACAAAAATGATTTGTCAACAAGATGTTATGACGAAAAAATACCATGCAACTTCAACTAAGTCACATGGTATTTTTTTATTACCTTATTTTATAAGTAATCTCTGTACCTGTATCAGTACTATCAGATTTTAGTGTATGGTTTACCATATTATATTTTAATTCTAATGGCAATCCATCTAAATCAATATTAACTGTCGTTTCAGGACGATTTGTAATTTGATTAGTATCTGAATCTATACTTACCTTTCCTGAAGATTTTTTCTTCTCAATCTTCGCATTATAAGTTGTATCACTAAGTCCACTTTCACCTAATGAGTATTCATTATAATTAACTATTACATTTTTACCATTTTTGCTAAATTGAATACTTTGTGGAATCTTCACACTTCCTTGTTTAGCTAAACTTGCAACCTGTTCGATAGTAGTTTCCTTATCGTCTTCTTTGTCATCCTGCTTTGCAGCTGTTTCAAGTTGTTCTGATGAATAGTTCATATTTCGAGATGGAACCAAAGTTTTTCCTTTTAATGTCTCAACAGCTTTCTTGGTGTTCTTATCTGCTCGACCTTGTTCCTTTTTAAACTCTTCACCCATCTGATTTGATTGTTTTTGAATTGACTTTCCTTCTTTTGAGGTGGATTTTACGAGAATAACATCAGAACCATCTAAGATATCATCACTTCCATCGCTAAAATTTAAGGTTAGTTCATCCTTATCGTCACTTAATCCGTACGTTGCAACATTTGTTGGTTTATCCGAACCATTTCTATTTTTAGTAGTAGTGAAAGTTAACTTTTTTTGCTTTGAATCTCTCTTAATATCACCAGAATAATCACCATTACCTGTTGAAAAATATTTACCATCAATCTTCAACTTAGTTAAGGTCGCGGTATTTGTTTTATCTTCCCCATTAGATGTTTTCTCTATCCATGTTCCATCTAGTATATGTGAATTATGGTAATTAACTCCAAAAATAATTCCCAGTACCACTACTACTGCAATAATAGCAGTAACTATCTTCTTAGTATTTTGTTTTTGCATATTTTCTCCCTAAAATTGCTTCTTCTTAAATCCAAATAATGCTAATCCACTAGCTAGCATAACTCCAACAAGTGCCATTACTGATCCTGTATTATTACCTGTCTTTGGTAATTCTTTTGCACCTTGTCGGGTTGAATTTACCATTACATGAACAGTGCCATTGTTAAAGGTAAGGACTTGATGAGAGTCAGCATCGTTAGCAAAAACATAGCCTTCAGGAGCAGTTAAATCAACAGTTTGGTTGGTACCCTTGGCACCAGTGAAGGTTTGAGATGCAATAAAGTGCATGTGACCAGCTTCATCAATTAAGTCAAATTCAACAGTTGACTTAGCATCGGTATTTTCTGTTGGCTTAGTTTCATGATGTTCATCCTTATGATCATCTGATGGTGTTGTATCATGACCATCGTTTGGCTTTGCATCATGATGTTCATCCTTGTGATCATCGCTAGGAGTTGTGTTGTGACCATCATCTGGCTTTACATCGTGGTGTTCATCCTTGTGATCATCGCTAGGAGTTGTCTCGTGACTATCATCGGGCTTTGCGTCATGGTGTTCATCTTTATGGTCATCACTAGGATTAGTCTTGTTACCTTCGTCTGGCTTTACTTCATGATGTTCATCTTTATGGTCATCACTAGGATTAGTCTTGTTACCTTCGTCTGGCTTTACTTCATGATGTTCATCCTTGTGATCATCTGATGTCTTAGTGTCGTGGTGTTCTTCAGCAGCCTTAACGGTTAATTGAACATCAGCATCTAGAGTTGAGCCATCAGGGAAAGCAACAATAACTGGTTCAGTGTAAGTACCAGCAGTCTTGATATCAGTTAAGACTTGCGTTTCATCAGCAAAGCGTGCGGAAGTGTTAGCTGGAAGTTCAGCGGAAGAATCAGTGCTTTGAACTGCTAAGAGAACAAAGGTTGCTGGTTGATCTTTAAGAATAACTTGAAGCGTTGGCAATGATGCATCACCGGCAGTTAATTGCACTGGGACAATCGCAATACGGTCAGCAAAGCGTTGCGCATCGGTTTGATGATGAACTTGAGCCTGTAAGTCGCGTAAGTAGTTGTACTTATTAGTTGCTTGAGTCAACTTAGCTTGAGCATCGGCTAAAGCCTTAGTGTCGGTAGCTAACTTAGCATCGGCATTTTTAGCATTTTCAGTGGCCTTAATAAGGTTAGCTTGAGCAGTTTGTAATTGAACCTTAGCATCTTCAAGCTTAGCTTCTAAGTCCTTAAAGTTAGCGTTAGTGTCTTGCATGGTCTTTAATTGAGCTTGGTAGTTTTCAACTAATGATTGAGCAGTAGCTAAGGCCTTAGTATCAGCAGCAAGAGTGGCATTGATTGAATCAACAGTTGATTGAGCCTTAGCAACAGCTTCTTGGGCAGTCTTAGCAGCAACATTAGCTTGGTTAAGCATTGCTTGAGCATGAGCATTAGCAGCAGTCTTAGCCTTTACGTCAGCTTGGGCAGTCTTGATAGCTGAATCAGCGTCAGTCAAAGCCTTTTGAGCAGCCTTAGCGTCAGCTTGAGCCTTCGCTAATTGGTCAGCGGCGTTAGCTAATGTCTTTTGACTAGCAGTTAAGGTTGACTTAACAGCATCAAAATCACTCTGCGCCTTAGTCAAGGCGTCATGAGCAGTCTTAGCGTCAGCTTGAGCCTTAGTTAATTGATCGTTAGCTGAATCTAATGCGCCACGAGTAGCGTTTAAGTTAGTTTGAGCTTGGTCCTTAGCAGTGTTTGCTTGAACTAATTGAGCTTGAGCAGTTTGATCAGCTTGGTTAGCCTTAGTCGTTGCATCAACAGAAGCATTGTAGTTCTTTTGAGCATCAGCTTGCGCAGTTAAAGCATTAGTATAAGCAGTGTTAGCACTGTTGAGAGCTTCAGTAGTTTGAGCAACGACGGCATCAACTTGCTTCTTAGCAGCTTGAGCAGTTTGTAATTGCTTAGTGGCTTGTGCTAAATCATCATTAGCCTTAATTAAAGCAGTTTGAGCAGCTTGCTTGGTCTTAGTTTGATCTGCAATCTTAGCTTGAGCACTAGCTTGACTGTTAGCGGCAGTATCAGCAATAGTTTGAGCATTAGTCAATGCTGTTTGAGCATCCTTAGCAGCAGACTGAGCCTTGTTGTTATCATTTTGAGCTGAAACAATGGCTTGATTATGGTTAGTAGCAGTAGCTACCGCGGCATTATAAGCAGCGTTCTTAGCGTCAGCGTCATTTTGGGCAGCAGTTAAAGCATCGTTAGCAGCGCTTTGAACGGTCTTAGCACTAGCAACGTTTTGCTTAGCTTGGTTAAGAACGGCTTGTGCAGTTTCAACCTGCTTGTCAGCCTTAGTCTTGTCCTCAGCAGCAGTTTGTTGAGCTGATTGAGCAGCAGTAACGATAGCTTGAGCAGACTTAACTTGATCAGCAGCTTTTCGAGCGGCGTTTTGTTTAGCAGTTAAGGCATTTTGTGCGGACTTAACAGCACCGTTAGCAACACTGGCACTCTGCTTAGCTTGGTTAAGTGAAGCTTGGGCATTGTCAACAGCTGTTTGCTTCGTCTTAACGTCAGCACTAGCATTGTCAACAGTCTTTTGAGCTGATGCTACATTAGTGTTTTCCTTAGATGATGCGTCGGTCTTAGCATTAACGTCAGCGTTGGCGCTGTCAACAGTCTTTTGAGCTGCAGTTACATTGTTGTTAGCAACAGTAACATTTTGAGCCTTAGCATCGGCATCGGAATGTGCATTAGCAGAAGCAGTTTGTGCATCCTTAACATCAGCATTAGCACTGTCAACAGTCTTTTGAGCACTAGCTTGTGTTGCCGTAGCGCTTTGTAATTGACTTTGGGCATTAGCCTTAGCCGTATTAGCATTTTGCAATTCGTCATTAGCAGATTGCAAAGCATTCTTGGTATCAACGGCGTGGTTGTTAGCATCAGTGTAAGCTTCAACAGCCTGAGTATTAGCGTCGTTTAAGCTATTAACCTTAGTTTGTTGTTGAGCTATTTGGTTCTTAACGTCATCTAATTGGGCTTGAACCTTAGACTTAGGATCGATCTTAGCATAAGTAGTGGTGTCAAACTTAGATGGATCAGCAATCGCAGGTTCATAGATTGTAGTTGTTCCATCAGACTGAGGTAATTCAACCTTTTTAGTTAAAGCTCGGACTTGGATCCAGTGTTGTTGGTCTTGTCCTTTATCAATAGCAGAGTTATTAGTATCGAAACCAAAGTAAGTAATGCGTTGATCAGTTGGAGTTCCAGACCACATTTCATCATTAAGTCCAAGAATTGAGATCGTATGACCGAAATTATTACCATCGGTTCCGTCATCGAAAAGATAACGAAGCATTGCGTCATGAAGTCCGTGCTTCATCTCATCCATGTTAATTGCATAGTCAGTAGCATCCCAATCGGTAACATCGTCCATAATGTGACGTGAGATGACACCATTATCCTTACATTCGAAATAATTTACCGGATGATCGGCGTGCATTAAACCATATTTAGGAGCAAGATCATTGATTGCCTTCATATCATGATGGTTATACAATGACCAATTATCAGCAGTATATTGCTGAGCGATATCATGAGCGTAATCCATAGCGCCTTTAGCAACCACATCTTTACCAGCAGTATCAAGAGTTCCATAAGCTGCACGGACATTGTTAATCATATCAACGGCATACTGGGCTAACTCAAGACGTTGATCATAAGTTAAGTTGTTAAAGAATTCAGAACGAACTTCACTCGTACCCTTCCGAGCAATTACGTTTTGCTTATCTAATGCATTAGATGTAAATTTGTTGAGATCCATTCCAGTAGAAGCTAAATCCATATAAGCTTTTCGATCAGCAATGTATTCACTATCAGTAAGTGGATTCCCACCTTCAGCGGCTACAGCTTGAGCCCGGGCCACCATCTTATCGTAAGCAGCTTTCATCCCGGCAGGAACCTTAATTTGAGTATTATCAACATAAGAATCAATTGAAGTTTGTAAGGAATCAGCTTGCTTAGAAAGTTGATTGTAAGTTGCTTGAGCATCTTGAACAGCCTTTTGAGCAGCTTGCATAGCAGTAGTCTTAGCTTGAAGATCTGCTTGGGCATCATCGTTAGCCTTTTTAGCAGATTGAACTTCAGCGGTCTTAGTTGCAATGTCTTGGTTAGCTTGATCTAATGTCTTTTGTGCAGAGGCAACAGCAGACTTAGCATTGTTAAGCTTGTCAGTAGCGTCAGTCAAAGCAGACTTAGCAGAAGCAAGATTTGCATCGGCGTCCTTAACTGTTTGTTGAGCCTTAGTTAAAGCGTCGTTAGCGGCAGCTTGCTTAGCCTTAGCATCAGCTAAAGCATCGTTAGCGTTCTTGAGAGTTTGCTTAGAAGCGTTAAGGGCGTTGTTAGCATTAGTTTGAGCTTGTGTAGCAGAGGCTAAAGCTTGGTTAGCTTGCGTTTCAGTCGCCTTAGCAGAAGATAATGCGGAGTTAGCTTGATCCAATGCTGATTGGGCGTTAGCTTGCGTCGTTTGAGCAGCCTTTAATGCGGAATTGGCATTAGCAAGGTTAGTATTAGCAGTCTTAACGGCTTGTTCAGCACGGTCTTGTAGTTGTTGTGCTGCTTGTAATTGTGTTTGTGCATCATTGAGAGCTTTTTGCGCCTTAGTTAAAGCAGCTTGCTTAGCTTCAGCGTCATGCTGAGCGGAAGTCAAAGCATCTTGTGCGTTTGACTGCTTAGTATTAGCATCAGCGACAGCAGAATTAGCACTAGCGAGTTTTGCTTGAGCGTCCTTAACCGCGTTTTGAGCGGTAGTCAAAGCCTTCTTTGCATCGGCGACAGCTTGGTTGTCACCAGTAGCAGTTTGGACTAATTGATCGAGCTTAGCTTGTGCATTAGCGGCAGTTTCGTTAGCTTGCTTTAACTTAGCTTGGGCGTCAACTAAAGCTTGATCGGCAGATTGCTTAGCTGACTTAGCATTATTTAATTGTGCAGTCGCATTTTGAACATTCTGGTTAGCCTTGCCCATTGCAGCTTGAGCCTCGTTAGCAGTATCAGAAGCTTGCTTAAAGGCCTTATTAGCATCAGTTAAGGCTTGATTTTGCTTAGCTGCATCAGCGTTAGCTTGATCGGCACGGGATTGAGCGTCCTTAACAGCTTCACTTGCTTGAACAGTTGCGTTAGAAGCTTGGTTAAGCTTAATTTGAGCACCAGCTTGCGCAGTCTTAGCTGAATTTAAGTCGTCATGTGCCTGTTGTGCTGATTGAGTAGCTTGGCTTTGAGCTTGAGCTGCTTGATCAAAAGCAGTTTGGGCTTGATCGTTAGCAACACTAGCAGATGATGCAGCATTAGAAGCAGTTTCAACCGCCTTGTCTGCACTAGTAGCGTTAGCATTAGCATCGGCAAGGTTCTTAACAGCTGAAGCTTGCGAATCAGTTAAGCCAGTAGCGTTTTTAGTAGCTTCGTCATAAGCTTTTTGGGCTTGATCAATGGCACTAGAAGCTTGATTTAATTGATCTTGACTAGCACTCTTAGCATTTTGTGCATCAGAAAGTGCCTTAGTTGCAGAATTTAAGGCATCACTGGCACTAGCAGCAGAGGCTTGTGCTGATTGTTGAGCACTAGTGGCATTGTTGGCTGTTGCTTGAGCAGAAGCTAAAGCATCTTTAGCAGCACTAGCACTATTTTGATCATTTTGTAATTGTGTCTTTGCAGATTCAACGGTTCCTTGAGCAGAAGTCAATGCGGAATTAGCACTGGCAATGTCATCAGACGTTGGATTTAACAACTTAGCTTTATCCACCGCATTGGATGCAGAATTAACATTGTTTTGCGCATTGTTAACAGCATCGGATGCGGTTTTTTGTTGTTGATGCGCATCAAGAGCAGCATTAGAACTAGCATTAACTTGTTGTTGTGCTTGATCAGCCGCATTTTGGGCGGCATCTTTTGCCGTCTTAGCATTATTAACTTGGTCATCAATATTTTGAACAGACGCTTGCGTTGTTGGATTAACAACGTCAGCTTGAACATGCTGAGTCAATTGACTAGCCCCGATGGTCCCGGCAACAGTTCCCGCCGCTACAAGGGCTAAAATCTTATTTGTATCTGTCTTAATTGCTTTGATTTTCTCTCCCAATATAAATACCCCCCAGGCTAATTTAACTATGGATAACTTTTTTAAGATTTCATTTAAATTACAGATTCATTATAAGCTCACTAGAATTATATTTCCATATTTAAAAGTAATTATATTAGGTTATTACTAATGAGATTAACTCTTATTGTTGTAATAAAAATAGGAGTTTTCTTATGGCAAACAATATTGATATTGGTGAAAATATTAGACGTTATCGAAAATTAAGAGGATTAACTCAAGAAAAATTAGCCGAATTTAGCGATCTTTCTGTGAAGTTTATTTCTATGGTAGAAAGTAAAAAGTCCCAAAATATTAGTATTCAACGTCTAGAAAAGATAGCAGATGCTTTAGATATAAGCTTAGCAACATTAGTATCTATCCCAGAAAAGAAAGATTTATCTATTAATGATTCTCGCCCATATTCAAAATTATTAATTAATAGGCTAACATCTATGGAAAAAAATACAGCCGAATTAATTAGTAAAAACTTTTTAGATACAATCCATTTATATGAAGATTTACTGAATAATAAGTTAAAATAAAAAAGCTAGGAGACTCATCAATCTTCTAGCTTTTTATGTGTTGCAACATGAATTAAGTTCTCAAATCATTGATATGATGGCATTTAGCTACTACTTCTATTAATTTTTCGCAACACTTTAATAAAAGCGTGTTGCAAGGCTGTGAAAAACTATTACAAATCATTAAGAACTTAAGTTTTTTATTTGGCTATAAATGCTTATAAAAAAGCATTTATGAACTCAGTGCTCTTTAAATTAAGCCATCTAGCGGGTTCGAACCGCCGACCTCATCCTTACCATGGATGTGCTCTACCTAGCTGAGCTAAGATGGCGCTTAAAGTATACCCGAAGATGGTCTTAAATTGCAAGAGTTACCAACCTAACTCTTCTGCATTTGCGGGAGCAGCTAATTTACCAGCGGCTAATTCCGCGAATGCTTGATCAATCATCGCAAAAGCTTGATCTAATTCTTTTTCTGTAATAACTAATGGTGGTTGGAAACGAAGAATACTCCCCCGCAAACTAATGATAATTGCTCCTAATTCAAAGATGCGGTACATTAGCTTGGTTGTTGCTTCTGTATCACCTTTTCCCGTAACTGGATCAATGATATCAATACCACCATCCAGTCCATACATTCGAACATCACCCACAAAAGGATATTTTTGCTGTTCAAGCTTAAAGAATTCAACTGCTTTTTTGCCAAGGCGTTGTGAACGTTCTAAAAGATGCTCATTTTGAATAACATCTAAGGTCGCGTTCGCTGCTGCAGTCGTAACCGGGTTACCAGCTGTAGTGTAAACATTGGCTGGCGCACCTAATGATTCCAAAATCTCCTTACGACCAATCATTGCACTAAGCGGCATTCCCGAAGCTAACGACTTACCAACAGACATTAAATCTGGTTCAATCCCAAAATGCTGGATCGACCACCATTTACCAGTCCGTCCCATCCCTTGATTAACTTCATCAACGGCAAAGAGAATTCCATTAGCTTTAGCAAACTCGTATACCTTTTGCATATAAGCAGGAGGAGTCTTAACAATTCCCCCATCACCTTGAATTGGTTCAATAAGAATTGCAGCAACTTCATCAACTGGCAAATAAGTTTCAAAAGGCAGCATAAATTGATGGAACATCCGCTCAACAAACGCCTCGTCACTTTCATTAGTTAATCGTTCCCAGGGACTAGGGAATGGTACTTTTACTACGCCTGGTAGCATTGGGCCCATTTTTCTTGTCATATTTAACGAAACACCTGACAAGCTCATTGAACCGTAAGTTGAACCATGATAGGCCCCCGTAAAGGAAATAATATATTGGCGTCCAGTATATGCTCGCGCAAATTTAATAATTGCATCATTAGCATCCGAACCAGAATTACCCCATACCATTTCAACTGGGCCACTTATCGGCGCTAATTCTGCTAATCGAGGTGCTAACCGCGCTGCCTGCGAATTAGCAAAGTACGCTGGCGTATACTGAATCATTTTAGCTGCTTGTTCTTGAATAGCTTTCACTACCCGCGGATGCGCATGGCCGGTATTAGTTGAACTAGCACTGGCAAGCAAATCGATATAATCATTGCCTTCAATGTCAGTAACCACTGCACCTCGGCCATGATCTAATACAATGTCATAGTATTTAATTCGGGCAGCCGTCGCAAAAGCATTTTCTTCTTTTAATAAAACATCTCTATTCGTTTTCTCCTGCTTCAGTTTCGTTTTTAACATTTTGTCCATCTTCTTTCTTTGCCATTGACGAGTGACGCATTCCATAAGCAAAGTAAATAATTAAGCCGAAGATAAACCAGATACCAGCGTAAAGTTTTGCCTGGTAATCTAATCCCATAAACACAAGTAATGAAGCAAGAAAACCAAGAGCTGGTAATACTGGATAGAACGGCATCTTAAATGAAGGATTTGGAATATCTTTTCCTTCACGACGACGTAATGCATAAATACCAAGTGAAACAAACATAAAGGCGATCAACGTACCGGCTGAGATCAACTGGGAAAGGAATGCGAATGGGAAGAAAGCTCCGATCAAAACAGCACCAATTGTAAGTGTCCAAAGTGCACGGTTTGGTCGATTATCTTCATCAAGTTTTCCAAGCCATTTTGGTAGCATTCCATCACGACCAAATGAGTAAATCAACCGCGAACCAGCCATACTCATCCCAATTAAGGCGGTAAACATTCCAAGAACAGCAATTGTTTGAACAACAGTTGCTACACCACTATGATGAGCTGCACGTAATGCAAGCCCAACTGGTTCAGCACTGTTAGCGTATTGTTGATATGGTAAGACCCCAATCAATACAAGACTAACTGCTATAAAAAGAACAACCGCGATTACTAAGGAACCAAGGATTCCACGTGGCATCGTTTTTTGTGGATTAATTGCTTCCGCTGAATTAGCAGCAATTGAGTCAAATCCGATATAGGAAAGGAAAATCATCGATACCCCGGCATAAATACCTTGCCAACCACCAAATGCACCATTAGCTGTTTCGTGGTATTTGGGAATAAATGGCATAAAATTGCTTGCTTTTATAGCAGTTAAGCCAACAACAATAAAAAGTAAAATTGCAAAAACTTTAAGAATAACAAGAAGGTTTTCAACACGAGCAGCTTGTGATACCCCGCGTGAAATTAAGAGGGCTACTAAAATAATTACAACAACCGAAACAATATCAACAACTCCGCCTTCTGTACCAAAAGCATTTGATAATGAAGCAGGCAGCTTCCAGCCAAGCGGAACAAATAATGCCCGGAAGTTAGCAGAGAGACCAGACCCTACAAAGGCCAAAGCAATAAAGTATTCAGCTAATAGTGCCCAACCAGCGATCCAACCAAAAAACTCTCCAAACACGACGTTAATCCATGAATAAGCTGAACCAGCAAACGGCATTGCAGCAGCCATTTCTGCATAAGCGAAGGCAACTAGCCCCGCCACGATTGCAGCAATTAAAAAAGAGATAACTACTGAGGGTCCAGTATGCATTGCAGCCACTTCACCAGGAAGAGTGAAAATGGAAGTGGACACAATCGTTCCAACACCTAAAGCTAAAAAGTCCCGCACCTTCAAAGATCGAACCAAATGACCGTCTTTATTATCATAAACACGCGGGTCTTCTTTACGTGTAATTGTTTTCCAAAAACTCATAATCATCCTCCTTTTCTGAATAATTAAATTTTGATTAGAATTATAAGAAAATCTTTAATACATTTTACCAAGGCGCCTTCCCTAGGTCAATCGTTTATTTAAATTAATCAAAGAAAGCGATTTCTACAATTACATCTTTATTAAACATTTTTTCCTTAACATAAATTGGTGTCATATTGCTAATCTCAAATTTTACAAATAAGAATTTAATGAGTATAAAATGTGGTTATTACTCTTCGCTATTTTTATTATTCGGGTTAAAATGATTATAATCATATTCGAAAAGAGTGATTTTACATGTTATCACCAGATGAAATTCGTTACTCAATTAAAGTCATGCGGCAAACATTTCCTGAGGCAGGAACAACCCTGACTGCTGACACAAACTACCACTTCCTCTTGGCTACAATCTTAAGTGCACAGTCAACAGATCAATCAGTTAACGAGGTAACACCAGCGTTATTTGCTCGTTTTCCACTGCCAGCAGATTTGGCAGGCGTTGAACCCGAGGAAGTTGAGCCGTATATAAAAAGGTTAGGACTTTATCGAAATAAAGCTAAATTCTTAGTTAAAACTTCTCAACAAATTGTTACTGACTTTAACGGGGAGGTTCCCCACACCCTTAAAGAATTAATGACCTTATCTGGAGTCGGAAGGAAAGTTGCTGATGTGGTTCTCGCAGAATGCTTTAATATTCCTGCTTTTCCAGTTGATACCCATGTTAGTCGCGTTGCCCGCCGTCTTAGAATAGTTGAGCCTAAAGCATCCGTTCTTGCAATTGAAAAGAAATTAATGAAAACTATTCCCCCTGAACACTGGTTAGATGCTCATCATAGTATGATTTTTTGGGGTAGGTATGTCTGTACGGCAAGAAATCCTAAATGTCAGACTTGTCCACTATTATCACTCTGCGTAACAGGACAAAATAATGTAATTTAATGGATAATAAAATGAGAGAAATAGAAAGAACTCAATATATTGGAAATGGTTTTAGTGCTTATGGTGGTGAATTAGAAGTCTTATTAACCTACCAAGATGACAAGATTCAAGATTTACAAGTAATCAAACACCATGAATCTGAAATGGGCAAATGGGCTTTAGATGAACTTCCCGGCAAAATTATTGCAGCTAATAGTGCAGACGTTGATGGCATTACTGGAGCCAGTGCAACAAGTCGTGCGATCAAAGAAGCAACCAAGGATGCATTGCAACAGGCACAACAAAATTAAGTATAAATACAACAATAGCGAGAAATTAGAAAAATTTTATTTTTCCTAATTCCTCGCTATTTTCTTAATAAAGTTAAATATTTAATCGTTAGTAGCTGCTTTTCTTTCCCGTCCTAAAACAAGTGTTATTACCCAGGAAATAATTAGGAATATCGATACGAACCAATATGGGTATTGATAATTGACATCTAATAAATAGCCACTTATAAGAGGACCAATAATATTTCCCACACTTGTTAATGACATATTTACCCCGTTTAATAATCCTTGGTTTGTCTTGCTCATCTTAGTTAATAATGTAGTAATTGTTGGGCGTAACATATCGAATGCTTCAAAAACAAACAAGGTTGCAATAATGATATGCCAATGATTGTGATCATAAATCACCATGATCGTTCCAACTAAACTAAGGAAAAAGCTGTATCGCATTAGTCGAACTTCTCCCAGCCAGCGAACTAGCCGATCAAAGAAAAAGACTTGCAAGATAAGCGAAATAATCCCATTGAGAGTTAAAACAAGCGCAATCGCATTTAAGTCAAAATTATGAACTTCATTAACATATAGACTATAAATACTTTCAAAGCCTGCTAACCCAAATGAAGCTACAAAGATCATTCCAAAGAGCGTGATTAGTATTGGGGTCATAATTTGTTTCAACTGACTCCAACCACTAGTCAATAGTTCATTTTCAGGATTTTTAGTTTTACTCTTAAATCGTTCATCCTCATCATGAGGTAAAAAGCGCCAAGCAACAACCGTACTAATCAAGCCGAGAATACCAGCAACCCAAAATGGGAATTTATAATTTACATGCGCTAACATTCCACCAAGACCTGGTCCTAAAATTAATCCCCCACTAAAAGCTGCTGACAACCACCCAATAACTTTGGCGCGATCTTTTTCACTAGTAATGTCTGCCGCTAATGCCATTGAGGTTGGCACAAACATAGCTGCTGATAATCCATCTACTGCTCGCGATAAGTCAAATAACCATAAATGCTGTGCTAAGGCAAAAACGAATTCAGCAATTGCAAATATCAGCAATCCCCATACTAACATTGGCTTTCGTCCAACCTTATCTGAAATCCGACCAACAATGGGAGAAGCAATAAATTGTACAAACGCAAATAGGGAAGACATCACTCCCATGTCAAAGGCAGTAAAGTGGTATTCATTTTTAATGAACGGTTCAACTGGGAAGATAAGACTCATTCCAAGACAAATCAAAAACTCACAAAAAAGAACTACAAAGATTATACGCTTTACTTCTTTTGTCATGATATATTTCCTTTCTATATTTTTACAGAATAAAAGTGGTGCCACCAAATTCATCCGATGACGCCACTTTTATTTGTTAAGTATAGAAGCAACTCTACCATGCATAATTTTTTTATGCTAGTCTATTTTCTTTATTTAAATTTTCCTTAATCTTTTGCCTGCAAACTTTCTTGATATTTTTCCTTAATGAAATCAGCTGATGTTTGTAGCTTTTGCAGTTCTTCCTCTGTCAAGTCAAGTTGTGCTTGCTCTACAACTCCATCACGACCAACAACCGCTGGGTAAGATAAGTAGACTCCATATTCTTCACGGAAATTTGATACCGGTAATTCAGTTAATGAATCAGATAAAATTGCATTGACGAGTTTAACAGCTGCCGTTGCAACCCCATAGTTAGTATATTTTTTCCCTTGAAAGACAGTCCAGCCACCCATCTTAGCTTCCTTATCAAGCTCTTCTAAGTCTAATCCACGCTTATCTGCTAATTCAGTTAAAGGACGGCCAAGAACGCGAACAGTGGACCATGCTGTAAATTGTGAATTACCATGCTCTCCAAGATTATAACCATCTACAGAACGCGGATCTAAATTAAGCCGTTCAGCCACCGCCCGCTTCATTCGTGCAGAATCAAGTAGTGTTCCCGTTCCTAATACATGGTTCTTCGGAAGACCAGTTATTTTTTGGTAGAGCGAGGTAATAACATCAACCGGGTTAGTAATGGCCACGATCTTGCCATTAAAGCCGCTTTCCTTAATCTTTTGAGCAACCTCTTTTACCGCTTGGCGGGTAAATGGAAGTTCCGCAAAACGATCAGCATTAGGATTGTCTTGAAGTTTGATATTTCCTAACGCAGATACAATTACATCCGCATCCTTCAATGCACTGTAATCATTAACAGTAATATTGGTATGGAAAGGTAAATTAGCCATCGCGTCTTCAAAATCAAGTGCATCTGCCTTAACCTTCGCTTCGTTTTTGTCAATCAGAACTAGGTCATCTGCAAAACCCATTGCCACAATATAATGGGCAACTGTAGACCCCACATTACCCATTCCGATAACTCCAACTTTTCGTGTCATTACTAAGACCCCTTTCAATCTCTTTAATTGTTTTTTAATCTTAACATAATTATTTTTTAATTACTATAGATAGGCAAAATAAAAGAGGTTGGGAGAAAATTTTGTTTTCTCTCAGCCTCAATGTTTTTCACAAATAATAGTAAGATAACGTGGAACTAGCTTCGCGTCGTCACAAGGCTCGAGGCTAAGTCCGAACGATAACTAGCCCGTGCCATGCTAATCACTAGCCTAGCTTAGCCCACCGTCTTGTCGAGAAGATTATTTTCTGCTCCCTCTAAATACCTATTTTCTCTACCACGGAAAACAAGTTAAGAATGTTGCAAAACTAAAGAAAATCCCCGGAAAGTTTGCCCAAAACACTGGCCAATCACGGTTTGTCTTGAAATAAGCGTATATACTCCATAATGTACAGTTTATTCCAGCAACAAATGGCTGTAACGGTGCAGCATAATGACCATGTAAATTATTATAAATCTGAGCAATATACGAAATATACATTAAAACAGCAATAACACTAGCTATTCTTCCTAACCAAATAATGAATTTTTTCTCATCCATTTAACGCATCCCCACTAAAATCATTCGGTTGCTGCCTTCAACGCTAACGCAAAATCACCAATTGTTGCTGAACCATTATTCTGAGCTAATGGCATCGTAATGTATTCGTCAACATTGCCAACATTAACGTAATCATTAAGTAACTTCTTAAATTCACGGCGTACTTTCTTTAAAAACTCTTCACTAACTACTCCTCCCCCAAAAACTATCTGTCCGGGACGGAACATTAAGGTAACATCAAGAGCCGCTTGTGCAACATAGTAAGCCATAATATCCCAAACATGATCAGTTAATGGAACATCGCGCCCGCTCTTACCTAATCGTGCTTCAAATGTCGGTCCACTTACAAGGCCTTCAAGACAATCGCCATGATATGGACAAATTCCTTTAAAATCAAGATCATCAGGATGCCGCTTTAACCGAATATGCCCCATTTCTGGGTGGCCTAATTCGCCAACAAATTTACCATCAATTACACAGCCAGCACCAACACCTGTACCTATTGTATAGTAAACCAAGGAATGGATCCGTTTGTTAAATAAGGTTGATAAAACATATTCTCCGTATGCTGATCCGTTTACATCAGTAGTCCAAGCAATCGGAACATCAAAGGCCTTCTTCAAGGTTCCAACAAAGTCGACATCTTGCCACCCTTTCTTCGGGGTATTGGTAATAAAGCCATATTTTGGTGAACTGCGGCGGATTTCAATCGGACCAAATGAAGCCACCCCAATTGCACTTAGATCATCAAATTGCTTAAAGAAATCAATGCAGTTTTGCAACGTCTCTTCAGGAGTAGTGGTTGGAATATGGATCGATTTCTTAATTTGATAATTGATATTTCCAACCGCACATACAAATTTAGTTCCACCCGCTTCAATGCTTCCTAACAGCATATACGTCACCTCATTTTTACTAACCATTTACATCACTATTATATTTTTAACGCTTTCATGGTATCGCTTTCATGTTTTTATGTCAACCGGTTGACATAAATAAATAAAAAAAGAGCAACATTAAGCTGTTACCCCTGTAATTAGTTTCACTGGTAATTGAATAGAATCTTCAATTACCTCTCCCTTAATTTGCTGTTCAAGTAGCTCAACTGCTACCTTAGCCATTAAATTGATTGGTTGCTGAATTGTTGTTAGTTCGGGAAAAAGAACCCTAGTGATATCAGCACCATCAAAGCCAATTATCTTTAAATCTTCCGGAATCTTACGCCCATACTTTTGGGCTACCTGCATAATCAATGCCGCATTAGTATCATTATCAGCAAAAATTCCATCAACTTCTGGATGTTCACTAAATATCTGTTCAAATACTTTCTTTTTCTCTTCAACTGGCCGATCAAAATCAACCGCATAGGTAATCGCTGGTAACCCCTTTTCCTTCATTACATCTTCATATCCCCGGCGCCTTTGACCATTTGTTGATTCTTCATGAGGAGGATAATTAGTATGGATAATATGGCGACAACCAATTTCTACCAAACGCTCCGTTGCTAAGCGTCCTCCTTCATAATTATTTACACCCACCATTGGAATATGAGAACTTACTAACCGTTCAATTGATACAATTGGTAAATTCTTTTCCTTATATTGGACATCTTGATCATTATGGGCTCCGATTATTAACCCATCAATCTGATGGTTGAGCAATAGTTGCATATACTCTTGTTCTTTTTGCGGGTTATTTTGACTATTTCCCATTAAAACTTTATAGCCCGCCTGATATAGTTCTGTATCTAAAGCTGCCTCCAGTTGACCAAAGAAAGGATTGTTGACCGTGGGAAAAACTAGCCCTACTAAATTAGTTTTTTGTTTAAAAAGCTGGCGGGCAATAACATTGGGACGATATTCTAACTCTTTCATCGCGTTCTGAACTTTTTTAATTGTTTCTTCACTTAAATAGCCCCGCTTATTTAACACCCGCGAGACAGTTGTTTTAGATACGCCGGCTTTTTTAGCAACATCCTCAAGTTTTACTGGTTTATTCATTAATTTTCGATCCTTACTATCTTTAATAAATACTATTATAATCTCATGTAAAACGATTGATGACTCAAATAAAGCAAAATTTAAATTAAAAAATGCGTTGACAAAAATGAGAGAATCATTATAATAAAACACATAATAATTAATTGAACGTTAAAACATATCGAAAAGCAGAGTAAGTAGCGAGGCTTATAAGAGAGCTTCTGGGTGGTGTGAAGAAGTAAGCGTAACTACTGAAGATGGGCCTGGAATGGTATCGATGATTGTTAGTCGATAACGGGTTAGCACACGTTATTAGTGCTAGGTAATTCTAATTGTTTTATTAGAGTAACCTACTGAGGCTGGGTCTGTGAAGATTCAGCAAATAAAGGTGGTAACGCGAGCACTCGTCCTTTGAATAAAGGGACGAGTGCTTTTTTATTTACTAGCAATCTAACGCTTCAATTAACCAACGAAAATATTTAATTGATTGAAAGGGAGTTTTTACTATGAAGAGAAAGAAAAGAAGAAATATCATTATTTGGTCAGTAGTTGCACTTATTGTTGTCATTGCCGGATACTTTAGTTTTATTCGTCCGCAACAACAAGCAAAACGAACTGTTACTGTTGGAATTATGGCAGGTTCAAAACAAGATGATGAAATTTGGAATTCAGTAAGTAAAACCGCTAAAGATAAGTACAATGTTACTTTAAAGTTCAAGCGATTCACTGATTACAACCAACCAAACAAGGCTTTGGAAAATGGCGATGTTGACTTAAACGCCTTCCAACACAAGTTATTCTTACAAACTTGGAATAAAGCCCACAAAACTGATCTGGTTTCTTTAGGTGATACATTTATTACTCCAATCCGGCTATACTCCAAGCAATACAAGAGTGTAAAGGAAATTCCTAATGGTGGAACAATCGCAGTACCAAACGATGCTTCAAACGAATCACGGGCATTATTCGCATTAAAGAATGCTGGTTTGATCGACCTCAAGAAGGGCACAAAGCTTGCAACTGTAAGTTCAATTTCCAAGAATCCACGCGATCTTAAGATTAAAGAATTAGCCGCTGATCAAACAGCTCGGTCATTAGATAACGTTGATGCTGCAGTTGTTAATACTAACTATGCACAAGCTGCTGGTCTTAATTACAAGAGTGCGATTTTCGTTGAACCAGTTAACAAGGATTCAAAACAATGGGTCAACATCATTGCTGTTAAAGACAGCGAAAAGAACAATAAGATTTACAAAGATGTTGTACGTGCTTACCAAACTGAAAAAACAAAACGAGAAATTAAGAAACTATACGGAACTGCAGAAATTCCTGCTTGGGACCTCAACTTCAATAAATAAAGGAGGATTAATATGGCGAACCCGATCATTGACTTAGATAACATTAGCGTAACTTTTAAGCAACGAAAACAGGTTGTTCACGCCGTTAAGGATGTTACTTTAAAAGTAGAAAAAGGCGATATTTATGGGATTGTTGGTTATTCTGGAGCTGGTAAATCAACATTAGTTCGAACCATTAACCTCCTCCAACTTCCCTCTGCTGGATCAGTAACAGTTAATGGTACTGTCTTTTTCAAAGACCATCAACAGCAAATTAGCAATAAAGAATTACAAGAAAAGCGGCGAAAAATTGGGATGATTTTTCAACACTTCAATTTACTAAATGAAACTTCAGTAATTGAAAATGTTCTTTTCGCTCTTAAACATACTGATTTAGATGATGACGCAAAAGAGAAGAAGGCACTTGAACTTTTAGACTTAGTTGGCTTAAAGGATAAAGCTGAATTCTACCCTGTTCAATTATCCGGTGGTGAACAACAACGAGTTTCCATTGCCCGGGCATTAGCTAACGATCCTGAAATTCTAATCTCTGACGAAGCTACTTCTGCCCTCGATCCCCAAAATACAAACCAGATTTTGGATCTTCTTAAACGGCTCAATGATAAATTGGATTTAACGATTGTCCTTATTACCCATGAAATGGACGCTGTTAAACGGGTAGCGAATAAGATTGCTGTCATGGAATATGGACAAATCATTGAGCGTGGTACCTTACAGAAAGTGTTCCTCCAACCACAACAAGACTTAACCCGGCAATTTGTGGGAGGATCCTTAGCCGCAGTCGATACCCTTAAAGCATTTGATCTTGGTCACCTTGATGATGATGAAGAGTTGCTGCAATTGGTCTACGATGCAAATAACGTGACTAAATCAATCATTATCGAGTTATATAAGAAGCTGCAAGTTGAAGCAAGTATGCTTTATGGAAACATTGAAGTCTTGGCTGGTTCACCAGTCGGTACCCTGTTTGTAGTTATCAAGGGCGATGCTGATAAGCGTCAACAAGCTATTGACTTCTTAAAAGAAAATGATGTTACTGTCACAAAGATTGATGATCGGAGGATTTGGAATGAATAATCTTATACCAAATGTAATTCAACTTGGCTGGGGTGGTGACAATGGTTGGGGTACTTCAATCGTCCAAACTATCTACATGACTTTCTGGCCTGCTATTTTCGGTGGAATTTTAGGATTAATCTTCGGAGTTGCGCTGGTGGTTACTGAGCCCGGTGGAATTTTAGAAAATCGAATTGTTTTTAGTATCGTTGATAAAGTCGTATCTGTTTTCCGAGCAATTCCATTTATCATTTTGTTGGCTTTCATTGCTCCCTTCACACAATTGATTGTTGGAACACAGATTGGAACAACCGCCGCATTAGTGCCACTTTCATTAGGTGTATTTGCTTTCTATGCCCGTCAAGTTCAAGTTGCGCTTGAAAGTGTTGACCACGGTAAAATTGAAGCTGCTCAAGCTATCGGTGCTACTAACTGGGATATTATTATTGACGTTTACCTTCGTGAAGCACGTTCTGAACTTGTCCGTGTCTCCACCGTTACATTAATTAGTTTAGTTAGCCTTACTGCAATGGCTGGTGCAATTGGTGCTGGTGGTTTGGGTAATACCGCTATTTCATACGGTTACGATCGCTTTAATAACGACGTAACCCTCGTTGCTACTATCCTTGTTCTTTTATTTGTTTTAATCATTCAAGTAGTTGGCGATATTTTAGCCAAGAAGCTTAACCACCAAGATCGCTAACATATAGGAGGGATCACTATGGAAGTCAGTGAAAAAGTCAAAGTACTGCAGGATTTAATAAAAATCCATTCTGTTAATGGAAATGAAGTTGAAGTAGCACACTACTTACAAAAACTTTTAGCAAATCACGGAATCGATTCAAAAGTTGATGAATTTGGTGATCGCCGTGCAAACTTGATTGCGGAAATTGGGACTGGGGAAAGTAAAAAAATTCTTGGGCTCACTGGACACCAAGACACCGTGGCAGTACCTAATCCAGACCGCTGGCAACATGATCCCTTTGGCGGTGAAATTAGTGGTGATTATATTTTTGGCCGTGGAGCTGCTGACATGAAAAGCGGTCTGGCTGCTCAAGCCATCGTCTTAATCGAATTAAAAGAAGCTGGGCAACTACCATCAGGAACTGTTAGATTTATTGCTACCGCCGGAGAAGAACTTGGTACTCCTGGAGCTTATCGTTTACAAAAGCAAGGAGTTGCTGATGACCTTGACGCATTAGTAGTCGGCGAACCAACTGGTGGGAACGTTATTTTTGCTCACTCGGGGAGTATGAATTACCGCGTTACCAGTTATGGAAAATCTTGCCATAGTTCTCACCCGCAAAATGGTATTAATGCAATTGAAGGGCTGTTAAAGTTTATCGAAGAAGAAAAACACCTTTTTGATAACACCAAAGATGATCAATACCTCGGAAAAGTCCAACATAGTATTACAGTTATCGATGGTGGATCTCAAGTTAATACCATCCCCGACAGTGCTAGTTTACAAGGAAATATCCGCCCTACGGCAGCATTTAATAATGTTAAAGTCGCAGATCGATTAAATGATGCGCTTGAATATATTAACCACACAACTCCTTTCCAACTAGAGCTAAAAATTATTCAAGATTTTTATCCAATTGCGACAGAACCTAATAACGATTTTGTCCAAATTGCCCTCAATGCTGCTCAGCGTAATTATCCAAATGATATCAAACTCGATATTATCAATGGTGCAACAGATGCGAGTGTGTTTACATTAAATCGGCCAGATCTTCCGGTTGTAATTTTAGGTTGTGATGATTGGAATGCGGCTCATCAAAATGATGAATATACAACAATTTCCAGTTACGTCGCTACAATTAAAGCTTATAAGCAAATTATTCGTGATTTCTTCAAAGAATAAGCAAGATGTTTAAATGAATACCCTAATTAGTAAAATAAGAGATGCTTTTTAATCAATTATAGCTAACTAATGTTATAATGTAGTCAATGAAAGCGATGTCAATTTTATTAAGAAAGGGTGTTTACCATGATGTCATTATTGAGTAACGTAATCGCTGTTGTAAGTTTTTCCGCAATTTTATTAGCTTCAATTATAAGTTTATTTGTGGGTGGTAAACACCAACATAGATTTTATTAAAAAGCTCATAGAAAATAAGAGTGAACAATACTTATCTCTCGCAGACTGTTATTGTTCACTCTCTTTTTATGCTAATATAGGGAAAACACCGTATTGGAGGCAGTATTTGTGAAAAATGAAAATACCTTATATCACAAACGGGCACGGGACATTTTAGGAAAACCATTCACCTCCATTGTTTCGCGTTACCTTGGCGTTAGCATTGCTATTGGGATAGTAACTGGTCTTGTAATCGGGGTCTTTCGCTGGATTATCGATCATACGCTGACTTTACTTACTATTATCTATCCTTTTATGGGAAAACATCCCTTAGTTTTGATTCCTTATGTATTAGGTACATTTATCGTTGCATGGTTAATTGGAAAAATTGTAAACCCCTATGAAGAAGATGTTGTTCGTTCCGGGGTTACACAATTAAAAGCTGTTTTGCTAGGAAGACACCGGATCCATTGGTGGCCCGTATTATGGCGAAAGTTTGTCGCTAGTTTGCTTACTATCTGTCCTGGACTTTTCTTAGGACGTGAAGGACCAAGTATCCAAATTGGTGCTTGTATTGGAGCTTGCTTTAACGAAAACTTTTTTCACCTCACAGATAGAGATAAATATTTATTAATGGAATGTGGAGTTGCTGCTGGGTTATCTGCTGCTTTCAGCGCTCCTTTAGCAGGAACAATGTTTTTACTAGAAGAAATGACGCATAATTTCAATTCCCGAATTTGGATTCCCGCTTTAACTTCTTCCATTGTTTCTGCATTTATTACTTTTTTGTTTTTTGGCATTAAGCCCTGCTTATATATTCCAATCACAACCAAATTGCCTGTTGCATCTTATCCATGGTTAATCATTGCGGGGGTTGTTATTGGTTTCTTAGCATACTGTTTTCAATTTGCTGCCCTCAACCTCACCTGGTGGTACAGCAAAATCACCTTTATCCCTAAAGAATTCCATAGCATTATTCCACTATTATTAGTTATTCCTGTTGGGTTATGGAATCCTTATATTCTTGGTGGTAGTCACGATTTTATTAAATATGTCACCAATATGTCACTTTCAACGAATTGGAAAGCAATGGTCGCAATTTTATTAATTTATTTTATCCTTCGTTTTGGTGGCACAATGATTGCGTATGGTGCTACAGTTCCAGGTGGTATTTTCATGCCATTATTCGTTTTAGGAACCGTTATTGGCGCATTGACTGGAACCATTCTTATCCATATGGGAATAATCCCAGCTAGTTGTTATGTCAACGTCATTATAATTTCAATGGCCGCATATTTTGGCGGGGCAGAAGGATTACCATTTACAGCAATTTTATTAGTAACTGAAATGGTAGGTTCAGTTGAACAAATTTTGCCAATGACATTAATTACTTTAGTCGCCTATTATGTTAATCGTTTATTAGGTGGTCGCCCTTCACTTTATGACGCAATGTTAGAAGAAAAATAAATAATTTAAAACCAAAATCGGGAGCGAGACAGAAGTCACTTGTGACTTCGTTTTTCGACGCGAAGCTAGCCTCTGGGAGCCCCCGCAAGCAACAATAGGCCTCTAACGTTCGGTTTTTGCCGGACGTTAGAGGCCTATTGTTGTACTGCGTATTTGCTTTTTATGAAAATGATTTAACTTATGTCACAGTCCCTTTTTAGTTATTTATCAAACAAACTTAGATATTCTCCATAGCCTTTTTCTTGCAATTTATCAACTGGGATAAACTGCAACGCGGCTGAATTAATGCAGTAGCGCAATCCTCCGCGATCAGTTGGACCATCAGTAAAGACATGCCCGAGATGCGAATCAGCTTCCTTACTTCTTACCTCGGTTCGCTCCATTCCAAATGATTGATCACGTTTTTCGGTAAGGACACGCTTCTTAATCGGTTTAGTAAATGCTGGCCACCCACATCCTGCATCATACTTATCTAATGATGAGAATAATGGTTCCCCACTAACAACATCGACATAAATACCTGGTTCATCAAATCGATCATATTTACCACTATATGGTTTTTCCGTAACTCCCATTTGAGTCACGGCATATTGCATTGGCGTTAATTTCTTTAATTCATTTTTATCCATTTAGCATCCTCCTCGTTTTCGTTACCTATTTTGATTATACGAATTCTCAGAGAATACTACTAATTTCTTGCTCAGTTATTTAATACCCCTTTCCACCGATGCAACAACATCCACGAAATCAATTGAACAATTCCGGCACAAACTAACGTCAAAGCCATTGTTAAAATTGTTCCCCATAAAATCGGCACGACCTGTTGGCCCTGCAGTCCTTCAAACAATAATTGACCCAGACCACCGGCATTAATCGTTGCCGCAATAGTTGCCATTGCCATTGTCGAAGCTAGGGCCACTTGGATTCCACTAAAAATTGCCGGTAATGCTAGCGGCAATTGAATTTGGCGAAAAACCTGTCGAGATGTCATCCCCATCCCCACACCAACTTCGCTTAATTGTGGATCAACGCCACGGATTCCCGTAATAAAGGAACGTAATAAAACATATTCAGAGTAGATCGTTAAAACAATAATTGCCGTCTTCATTCCTAATCCAGAAATCGGTAAGAGTAAGGCAAAAAATGCAAAACTTGGAATTGAATATAAGAGTGAAAAGAAATAGATCAAACTGTTAAGCCACTTTTCACGTCGCAAAAACACTAAGATTATTATAACTGCAATCACTAAGGCAATTGCTAATGAAGAAAGAACCATCGTCGCATGTTGCTGCACATCATCAAGCATTATCGGCCAATTTTCATTCCAATACTCACTCATATTGTTGCCTCCACAAATCTTGATTTTGGCGAATCGTTCCTAAAAGCTGCTCAACAAATTCCGTTGCTGGATGGCGCACAATTTCTTCTGGCGTAGCAAATTGGACAATACGTCCTTCATGCATGATCATTACTCGCTGTCCCAAAAATAAAGCTTCGTTAATATCATGGGTTACAAACATAAAAGTCTTTTCTGCCAATGACTCATGAATCTTTTTTATCTCTCGTTGCAATTCCATTCTTGTTAAGGCATCCAGCGCGCCAAAGGGTTCGTCAAATAACACATATGGCGGATTAGTTGCTAAGGCCCTTGCCACTCCTACGCGTTGTTGTTGCCCACCAGATAATTGTTGAGGATAGCGGTTCGTATATTCAGCGGGATTTAGTTGAACAAGATTTAATAATTCTTTAACACGATTATTAATCTCTTTCTTATCCCAATGCAGCATTTTGGGCACAACTGCAATATTTTGTCCAATCGTCATATGTGGAAATAATCCGATCTGTTGGACAACGTACCCCATGTGCCGACGCAATTTTACAAGATCAAGGTCCCGAAGTTTTTGTCCATCAATTAAGATTTCACCAGCGCTTGGCGTTATCAGTCCATTGATCATTTTCAAGGTAGTAGTTTTCCCTGAGCCAGATGAACCAAGAATTGTTATAAATTCACCCTTGTTGACTGTGAAATTGAGATCAGGAATCACCGTTTGATCATTAAAACGCTTTTCAACATGTTTAAATTGAATAATTGGTTCTGTCATGCTTTTGTACCTTTCTAATTAAAAAATCAAAGCTAATCATTGCCAGCAAGGATAAAATAGCAACGCTTACTGCGCCAATCACCACATAACTCATATCGTATAAGCCTAAGCCAGTAAATATTAGGGTTCCCAATCCACCAGCACCAATATAAGTGGCTAAGGTTGCACTAGCAATGATTTCAACCAATGCTAGTTTTATTCCGTTTAAAATATAAGGTAATGCAAGAGGTATCTCTATTTGCCGGCGCAACTGACGCTGATCCATCCCTAGAGCTATCCCAACTTCCTTATATAGTGGACTCACTTCATTAAAGCCAAGAATTGTATTGATTAGCAACGGCGGAAGCGCTAAAACAATTAAAGCAATTAACGCAGGGACAACCCCCGTTCCAATAAATGGAATTAATAAAAACAGTAACGCCAAACTAGGAATGATTCGTAACAATTGCGCAAACATCACACAAAATTGAGCAACTGGTTTTATTCGCGAACCAATATATCCTAATGGCAATGCAATGATCATTGAAATCACGAGCGTTACAACGGTAAGAACTATATGCTGACCAACATATTGCCAATATTGGCCGCTATTTGTTTGAAAATACTGAATTATTTGCCCTAGCAAGCTACCACTCCCCATCTATTGCCTATAACGAAGGAGCAAATATCTAGCAAGAAAAACTAGCTATCTGCCCCTTTGGCACTTATTTCATATTTTGATTATACCAATTTTTAGCAACAGTCTTATAATTTTGCCCGTCGACATTAACTTTCTTATTTAGATCTGTTAATTGCTTAGTTGTTAACTTCGCATCAACTTTATTTAAGGCTTGCTCCATTTTTGGATGACTTTTGGCAGCTTTTTTATTTACTACTGGAACTAAATTATATGGTGGCCATATATTCTTATTGTCCTTTAGTAAAGTAAACTTGCCAGTTGCTAACTGACCATCAGTTGTTGAAACTGGAGCTGCTTGTGCTTTTCCTTGTTCCATAATCTTGTAGAGTAAATTTACGTCATAGTCCTTAATTGACTTAAAATCAAATTTACCATAAACCTTATTCATTTCTGGAAGGGCATCAGCACGTTTTTCGAACTCACCCTGTGAAGCAAAGTTAATCTTCTTTGCATTCTTTTGTAGTTCACTTAAATTGGTAATGTGGTACTTCTTCGCGTCCTTAGTTGGCATTGCAACACCTTGACGATTATCACCTGGTGCGTATTTAAATGTTGTTAAGCCGTCTTTTTGAATACCATCGTGTGCTAATTTAGCCATTTGACTAGCACTCTTGCCAGTTCCCTTCTTTTTAAGGTATGCCTCTACAATTGTTCCCGTATAATCAGGATAAACATCAACTTCGCCTTTTTGTGTTGCACTAAAAATCACATTATTTGAAATATTAGGTTTCCGAGTAACCTTATAACCCTCATGTTCAAGTGCAAGCGCGTAAATTTCACTGACAGTCTTACTTTCTGAAACATTTTTCGACCCTACAATAATTGGTTTATTGCTAGCAGCACTTGCTACTGCCGGCATAATAGTCCCTGCTAGTAAGCCACCAATGCTTAATAATGAAAGAGCAACGATTTTCTTAAATCTCATTTATTTTCTCCTAACTTGTAACTAAAAAAGTTTCAATCAATGAACTAATACTATATCTAAGAAAAATAATTGTCAAGGCAATGATAAATTCAATCCCTTGACATCATGTAACTTCATAAATTACAATCATAATTAAAGGAATGATAATATGAAAATTTCAACCCGTTTTAGTGATAGCATCCACATTCTTGCTTTCATCAATATTTATCAAGGAATTATTCCATTAACAAGTAATAATATCGCTAGCAGCATTGAAACTTCACCAGTTGTCGTCCGACGTTTGATGAGCGCGCTCAACAAAGCTGGATTAATCAATACCGTTCATGGTGCAGCAGATCCAGCACTTGCAAAATCTCCTGAAGACATCTCACTTTATGATGTTTTTCTTGCGATTGAAGGAGATGCTCATCTATTTACGATTGATGAACGAACAAATCCACAATGCATCGTTGGCGGGAATATTCAAGAGACGCTTGATGGCTTTTACCAGCAAGCAGAAACAGCAGCAAAAGCTAAACTCGCAAGAATCAGTTTACAGGATGTAATCGACACTATTCGCGTTAAGCAAGCACTAAAAGATGCTGAAAAAGAGAGAAGGAATTAATAATGAAGTATATGGTTACTGGGGCAACTGGGCACCTTGGTCAACACGTTGTTAAGCAATTAAGCAAGCTTACATCTCCAGATAATATCCGCGTTGGCGTTCACAATCCTGCAAAAGCTTCCCAATTCAAAGATGCCGGATACGAAATTGCGGCAATTGACTACTATGACGTTGCTAAGATGACAGCGGCCTTTAACGGAATTGATGTTGTTATCTATATTCCAAGTATTACCTACTTAGTTAAGGATCGAATTGATGAATTCGAGAACTCACTAACTGCAATGTTTAAGGCAGATGTTCATAATTTAGTCGATGTTAGTTTTATTGCAGATCAATATAACAATCCATTCCAAATGGCTGGTTACTACGCATACCTACCAGCACGACTTGCCAGCTCTGGCCTTGAATATGCTGTTGTTAAGAATTCATTGTATGCTGACCCACTCGTTCCTTATCTGCCAGAATTAATCGAACGACACAACATCATTTACCCGGTTGGTGACCAGGCAATGAGTTTTATTTCCCGCCAAGATAGCGCTGAAGCCATCGCCAATGTAGCAGTCAAGCCGTACTTGCGAGATAAGGGACAAAATTATCTCCTTACCATGAACAAAAATTATACAATGCCAGAACTTAGTTATATTATGACCAATGTTACGGGTGAAAAAATCGGTTATGATCCCGTTACTGTAAAAAAATTTGCTGAAATTTACGCTACTGAGGGTGATGGAAACGAACTCGCTTCTATGTACCAAGCAGCTGCAATGGGCTTGATGAACCAAATTACTGACGACTTTGCGCATATCACTGGACATCAACCAACAGATATGAAAGAATTCCTTATAAAAAACTACTAAGCGCTTAAATGAACTACACACCGACTAAAGTCGGCGGTTTCTGGGAACGCGAAGTAGTATTTAGGCTGTTACATTGGTATTCCAAATACCTAACTTACAGAACTTCGTTCTTTTACCACGGCTAGTCCCTAGCCAACGGCTTTCAAACCTTTATGCAGAATATTAACTGCCGCATTAATATCCCGATCGTGATGGACCCCACACTTTGGACACGTCCACTCACGAATTGCAAGCGGTTTGGACCCACTATAGTAGTCACAATGACTACAGATTTGACTGGTATAGTTGGGCTTAACAGTAATGAGCTGTTTACCGTACCAGTCACACTTGTATTCCAGCATGGTACGGAATTGATGCCAACTAGCGTTGGCAATGGCCGCGGCAAGATGATGATTCTTTTGAAGATTCTTGACTTTCAAATCTTCAATGACAATCACATCGTATTGCGTGACCAATGCCATCGTCAGCTTATGCAGGTAATCACGCCGCTGATCAGCGACTCGTCGTTGATAGCGAGCTTTCTGAATTCGGGCCCTTTGCCAGTTCTGGTAGTCATTCAGTTCCTCTTTGACGTCCTGATGGTTATGGTTCCATTGACGGACACTCACCGTGGCTTGATGACAGCGGCGACTATACTTGGACTGCCAATGTTGTGCCTGTTGAGTTAACCAGGCAGCGTCAAACTTAGCATACTTATGGCCGTCACTAGTAATGGCTAAATTAGTTACGCCGACGTCAATGCCGACCTGTTGACTAGTCTTCGGTAGTGGCTGCACTGTGGTCTCAACCTGCAGTGACAGGTAATAACGACCCGACGGATCGTAACTAACCGTATAGCGTTTGATCTTACAATGGGTTAACTGGCGAGTTTTGCTAGTTTTAATATAGCCAATTTTGGGTAATTTCAAATAGCGGTTCGCCACTATTTGAATTTTGCTTTTACCAGTATAGGACTGCCTAGCAGACCGTCTGGATTTAAAGCGTGGGTAACCACCCAGATGCTTAAATAACCTTTGAAAGGCCTGATATAAGTTATGATTAACAACTTGGAGACTGGTAGAATCACTACGTTTTAGAAATGGATATTCCTGCTTCAAAGGTTTCAACAATGCATCCATGCCATATTGATCAATAAACTGGCTACTAGGATTGTTTTGATAACGTTGTTTTGCCATATCAAGCATCTGGTTCCAAACAAAGCGGTCATTGCCAAACATTTGCCATAGTTGAGCTTGTTGTTGCTTGTTGGGATACAAGCGAAGCTTGATCCCTTTCAAAACTGTGGTCATGTTTTCACCTCCTTTATACTTTAATTTTACTAAATTTGCAGGGGCAAAAACGAGATTTTATAGACTTTTTAGTAAGAAAAAGCAGTCTCATGGCTGCTTTGGAATGCATTCATTCCATGACTAAAGTCACAGGCTTTCTGCCTATAATTTTCAGTAAAATTTGAAAGGATGTCTTTCCTATGTTTACTCTTCCCCTTGGTATTGGACAAATTCATGCAATGCACGAGTTATTTAAAACAAACCCGCGTCTTGCTGCCCTTGTCCTTCTTTTGATTATGGGAATTGCTATTTACTATAAATTTCATCGTTAATATAGTCACAATAAAAGAGGACGGAAAATCAGAATTTTTCCATCCTCTTTTATCAATATGCAGAAAATAATTCTCTTAAAAAACTATTACCAACTGGCAACTTATCTCCTAAATCATAATTATCAAGAATTGTTGCCCCAATATCGCTAAAACTTCTGCCACCGAGAGAAATATTTTGTTTAATCTGCGGGGCTGTTATAAGTAAGGGCACATATTCACGAGTATGTTTTTCACCAGGATAAGTAGGATCATTCCCGAAGTTCCCCGTCACAATCAGCAAATCATCATCTTGTAGTTTATCGATAATTTTTGTAAGTTCGTGGTCAATTCGCATCAATTCCGTTCCAAAGCCTTCAGGATTACGCGCTTTACCAAATTGCTCTATCTCCCCCACCTCTGCTATACAAACACCCGTAAATTTTTTATCGATTAGCTCTTGCAGCTGAACAAAGCTCTCTTTATTATTCCCGGTTATTTCATTATGGTCCAAACCAAAGAACTGGGTACTTTTCCCGATTAACTTCACAGCATAACCCTCTTCCAAGAGACAATCAATAACCGTTGGACTTGCTGGAGCTAAAGGAAATTTATAAAGTTCTTGGGGATAAAAATTAGCCGCCTGGTTCCCGCTAAAAAGAAGACCATTCACATTTTCGATAGTATATGGGGAATTATCCAACATTTTTCGCAAAATCTGACAATCTTCTTTTAATTCGCCAACCGAAATAGTCTGTTCATGCGCAATTAACCAAACACTCGAAGAACTAGCCGTCGCTACTAGCAGACCACCTGTTGTCAATTGTTCAAGGCCATAATCTTTCAACGCAGTACGGATATTCATTAAGGAATTGCTTAAAAGAGGGCGCTTTGCTTTTCGCGCAAAATTAATCGCTATTTCCAACGGCACACCATCAATAAAAACGTCAGGTTCAGCGGTCGTTGCCAAGCCCATCATCTCCCACTGGCTTTCACGATCACTCAGCCCTATTGAGATTGGACTCATTTGTCCATAAGCAGCAGACGGATTTTCAAGCGAAGGCATTCCCATAATTGGGTGCAAGTTTCCTAGACCCAGTTTCTGAAAAGTCGGTAATTGCAACCGCATCCGAAAGTGTTCCCCAAGATGCCCTAGCGTATCAGCCCCTAGACTCTCAAAACGATTTGCGTCAGCCGTTGCTCCAATTCCTAATGAATCAATTATCAATACAAAAATTCGTTGATAAGATTGTCCATTTTGCATTATTTTTCACCAGTTCTCCTTAATATTTCTAACTTTTTTATTATATCACTGCACAAAAACTCTATAATTAAAGTGTAGAAAGTATTAGAACTAAGCGGGGGTATTATGAAAAAACTATCTAATAAGCAAAAATTAATTATCATCTTAGTAATCGCAGCAATCGCAGTTGTACTCCAATTTGGATTCCATTTACACCTTTTCGCACAAATCCTGGTTACTATCGTTGGGGCAATTGTTGCTTTTTCAATGTTTATCGGCATGATAAAAACTATCCGTAGTGGTAAATATGGCGTTGATCTGCTTGCTATTATGGCTGTCGTCGCAACGCTAGCCGTTAGCGAATATTGGGCAGCGATGGTTATTCTTGTAATGTTAACCGGAGGAGATGCCTTAGAAGATTATGCTGCCAAAAAAGCAAGCACCGAATTAAAAGCATTACTTAATAATTCACCACAAACGGCGCATTTAATCACCAATGGCAAAACCAGCGACATCCCAGTTAACAATGTCAAAGTTGGCGACCAGCTTATCGTTAAACCAGGAGAATTAGTACCAGTCGATGGAATTATTAAAAATGGCGAGGGATTGTTCGACGAATCGTCATTAACTGGTGAATCACGGCCAGTTTCCAAAACAGCTGGTGATGAAGTGATGTCTGGATCTGTTAATGGTGATAATGCGATTACTTTACAGGTCACCAAGCTAGCCAAAGATAGTCAATATCAGCAACTCGTTAAATTGGTTAAGGAGGCTGAATCAACTCCTGCCCACTTTGTTCGATTAGCCGACCGATATGCTGTTCCATTTACGATTATTGCCATTATTATCTCTTCACTCGCATGGGTGCTTTCTGGCCGTCCCGAACGATTTGCGGAAGTTCTCGTTGTTGCTTCACCATGTCCATTAATCCTCGCAGCTCCAGTGGCAATGGTTTCTGGAATGAGCCGAGCTTCACGAAATGGAATTGTTGTCAAAACAGGGAGTGTACTGGAAAAACTAGCAGTTGCTAAAACTGGTGCATTTGATAAAACAGGAACTATTACAAGTGGTCAATTGACTGTTGATAAAATCCTCCCTACAGGAAAAATTGACTCAACACAACTCCTCCATTACGCCGCAAGCGCTGAACAACAATCATCACATATCCTAGCACGCTCACTGCTTTCTTACGCCACTGCGTATAATATTTCCTTATCACCTGTCGATCAACTTACAGAAATAACCGGTAAAGGAATTTTAGCAACTGTTGATGGACGGGAAGTTAAAGTAGGAAAATTAAAATTCGTATCATCAGAAAATCTTAACCAGATGTTAGCATCAACGGCTATTTATGTGAGCGTCGATGGGCAATACTATGGTGCAATTACTTTTACCGATCATATTCGTCCTGAAGCAAAGCAAACAATGAACCGGTTAAAAAAGCTTGGGGTTACCAATCTATTAATGTTAACGGGAGACCAAGCTGTTATTGCAGATAAAGTTGCCCAACAAGTAGGGATCACGCAGGTTAAAGCCGACCTTCTTCCACAAGATAAAATCAATGCACTTAAAGCCATTCCAACAAATGAACATCCTGTTTTCATGGTTGGTGACGGCGTAAACGACGCACCTTCTCTTGTGACAGCTGATGTTGGAATTGCGATGGGAGCTCACGGATCAACTGCTGCTAGTGAATCAGCTGCCGTCGTTATCCTAAAAGATGACCTTTCGCGAGTGGCAAAAGCCGTTAGCATTTCCCAGGAAACTCTGCGGATTGCAAAACAGGCGGTCCTAATCGGAATTGCAATCTGTACTATCCTAATGCTTATTGCTAGCACCGGAATTATTCCAGCCTTTTTCGGCGCCATGTTACAGGAAATAATTGATACTGTCTCTATCCTCTGGGCACTAAAAGCACGGAAAATGACAGACTAAATAGAATAGCGAGGCTGAGAGGAATTCATTTCTTTCAGTCTCGCTATTTTTATTTATTATTAGCATATAGTTTTTGGACTGCTTGCACATCATCTGGTTGGATCGTATAGAATGATCCAGCAGGCTGCATTACCGAAACGGCATTGGTATGATCGAGTCCAATTGCATGCCCCAGTTCGTGCTCGGCTGTATTAACAATTCGTTCCTGACTATAGCCATAACTTGGGTCAGTTAAATAATATGTATTTAAGTACACCGTTGCATGCATAAATCTCCTTGTCAACGAATTCGAGGACGTCTTCGTTAACCCAGCAGCATTTGAATCAGAACGGTTCATTGTTGTAACAACGATATCTGCTTTACTTTGATTATTTACTGGTTTGAACGTAAACGCCCCAGTCTGATTCCAGTTTTGAATTGCAGTATTAGTAGCTGCGTCAAGTTGAGCATTATTTGTATTTACATAGACCGTTGCTTGATTAGTCGCCCATCGTCCAGTAGATGGAATTGAAGTTTGTGTACTTGTTTGTTGTTCTGTCGTTGGTCCTTGTTCGTTTTTGGAAGAACCATTATTCGCATCGTTTAAGTGCAGATTAGAATTATCGTTTGAATTTGTATCGTCCCTGCCAATTAACTTAGCAATACGATCACGAACGTTCCATGCAGTTTGGTTCGCCGTTGCTTGAACCCGTGCATCGTTGAAATAAAGCCATCCTCCACCTACTAAAAGTCCTATTATAAATATCCGCTTAAGCAGTCGAAAAATGAAATTTATCTCGTTCACCTTCTTTCAATTGTTACTAATTATAAAAAGTCAATCGGGATAAATCATGAACTAAATTTTAAATTTTGGTAACGATCAGTGGCAATTTAATTCACGTTCTAAATCACGAGCATAAAATTTCAAAATTTGCTCAATCGCTATCACATCATTTTGGGCTTGGTGATATTTAACCCGGGGAAGGTGCAACAAGCGACACATCTTTTCTAGGCTGATCCCATTTTTACTTTTCCATACTTCTTTAGCGACTAATTTTTCCAAATCTAATGACTGAATCGTACGCCAGGGACGATCCTCTTTTCTAATCTTTAATCGATTTGCTTCATAATTTAATGATTCAAAGTCAGTTCCATTATCCCAACTCACAATATAGTCAGGTCGCTCTATCGCAATGAAATGAAAAATCCGGTTAAAAATCTGTCTAACCTCATATTCATTTACTTCCGAAAGGCGGAGGTCATATTGTCGTAAAAAAGCTAATTGTCGCTCAGCAGACATATTCTGGGCATAGAGGTGATAATTAAAGCTGTTTTGTGTTTCAAACATCTTCCCCGCAATCTGAGCAACGCCATTTCGATGCTTCTGCTGATCCTGAAAAAACTCAAGATCCAAAATAAGGAATCGTGCTTTACTATTTAATCGTTGACGTAATTGATCAAAGTTTTTAATGGCCGGTGCTTTCTGTTCCTCTTTGTCCTTCTCAGCGGGCAGGGACTGTAAAATCATCTCTGTCACCGGCGCAAAAGAACTAAAACGAACTACCGACATCCCATTTTTTAGCATCTCTACTCGCCCCTCTAAAACATATGTTCGATTTATTATATCATAGAGTTGGGAGTAAGCGTATAAAAAATAGGAGTGGGGGAAATTTTAGTTTCTCCCACTCCTATTTGTTCTTAGTGTAGACATGTGATAAAGGTGATTAAGCCAAAAATAATACCAGGAAAATTTGCCCAGAAGACTGGCCAATCACGTTGCTGCTTGAAGTAAGCATAAATACACCACAACGTACAGTTAAGCGCTGCCACTAATGGTTGTAAAGGAGCACCGTAATTTCCTGCTAAATTATTCTTAATCTGTGAAATGTAAGACACATACATCAAAATAGCTACAACTGTTGCAACCTTACTTAAGATGTCGATAAACTTGGTCTCTTGAATGACTGGCTTCTTTTCATTTGCTTTTTTGGGGTGTTCTACTAAATGTGCAGCTTTCATTATAATCTCTCCTCAATCAAAACTTTTTGTAGATTAGTAAAACGTTTTATTTCAATAGCACACTATTTATGATCAATAATGTACAATATTTATCTAATACGTTCTTCTTTAATATACAAGTTCTGACTGCAGTTGGGACTAATATATTTACGATATTATCCTAACACTTTGTTCAGTAAAATGCAAACTCCACAATTGTCTTATTTAAGCGTTTTAAGTGACAATTCGTTTATTCTTAGTATAATTTGAAGGTACATAAAATAATTAAAATTGGAGGTTTCTTCCATGAAAACAGTCAAAAATATTATCATTGGTTTTGGGAAGGGCGGAAAAACGCTTGCGAAGTTTCTCGCTCAACATGGAGAACAAGTTCTTGTTATTGAAAAATCGAAGCAAATGTATGGAGGAACCTGCATTAATATTGCTTGTCTCCCTTCCAAACGGCTAATTATTGAAGCTGCTCATGGAACCTCATTTGAAGACGCGGTCGATGGAAAAAATGTAATGACATCCCAACTCCGCCAAAAAAATTATCAAATGCTAGCAAGCGAAGAAAATATCACTGTCTTAGATGGAACCGCTCATTTTACTGGTAACCATACGATTGATGTGCAAACGCCAGATGGGCAAACTCTTTCCTACAAGGGTGACCGTATTTTTATCAATACTGGTGCAACACCAACCATCCCTGATATTCCTGGATTGAAGAATAGTCCATTTCTCATGAATTCTACCCAAGCAATGGAGCAGCCTAAGTTACCACGTGAACTCGTGATTATCGGTGGCGGTTATATTGGTCTTGAATTTGCAAATATGTTCACTTCCTTTGGTTCACACGTCACGGTTCTTGATCACCATCAGACTTTACTACCACGTGAAGATGATGATGTGGCTGAAATGGTAATTCAAAACTTTAAGGATAACGGGGTTCGCTTTGAAGTTGGGGTTGATATTAAAGCAATTAGCGAACAAGATGAGCAAGCTGCAATTACTTTTGCTAAAGCGGATAATCGTGAAACAACTATTTTTGCTGATAAAATTTTAGTGGCAACCGGCCGGAAACCTGCAACGGCGGACCTTGATTTACAAAACACAGATATTAAGGTCGCTAAAAACGGCGCGATTGTTGTCGATGACCTCCTCCATACTAGCGTTCCTAATGTATGGGCAATTGGGGATGTTAAAGGTGGTCCCCAATTTACTTACATCTCACTTGACGACTTCCGAATTATTAAAGATGAATTATTCGGTAATAAGGAACGGCGAGTTAGTGATCGTTTAATTGTCCCAACCAATGTCTTTATTGAACCTTCCCTTGCACAAGTCGGTTTAACGGAAAAAGAGGCGCAAAAACAAGGGAAAGATTACCTGCTCTTTAAGATGCCTGCTGCTGCAATTCCAAAAGCAAAAGTATTGAAAGATACCCGTGGGCTGCTCAAGGTATTAGTCGATCCACAAACAAACTTAATTATTGGGGCTACCCTTTATGTCCAGGAAGCACAAGAGATTATTAACATGATTGTTCTTGCAATGCGGGCAAAACTCCCCTATCAAATGCTTCGGGATCAAATCTATACCCACCCAACAATCAGTGAAGCATTCAATGATTTATTTAAACAACCAGTAAATAAAAAAGAATGATGAGAAATGGAAGTGGAAAATAATCTCCTCGACAAGGCTCGAGGCTAGTTCCACGATATCGTAACAATATTCGTATAAAAAACGAGGCTGTTGAAAAAACAAAAGTTTTTTCTCAGCCTCATTTTTTTATAGCTTATTATCAAGACGATCAATTAGTTTAGAAATATGATTGTTAAGTTGATCAATCGTGTCTTTTTGTTCATCGATATGTTCTTGTTGTCGTTCAATGGTATCGCGTAATTCATCTTTCTTGCTTTGCTTGTTCTTCTTTTGACTCTTCTTTAGAGATTTTACTAGTGCTCCCATCGTGTTGACATCAAATTCATTTAATAAGCCAGCCAATTCATCTAATTTAACATCCCGAACTGAACGCTTATCGCTAGTTTTTACCTTTCCTTTTGCCATAATATTCATCTTCTTTCTACGCCTTTAATTATAGAAGATTTAGCAAAAAATGAAAGCGATATATTTGTGGTTACATCGCTAATAGGTTCATCATAGTTGAGGTCAATGGATGTTCTAAAACTAAATCCATCCCCACTGCCGCTTTTTTCTTTGGCCCAACCAATTCTTCTCTTACGGAGTCCGGTTGAATATAAGCAGGACCTAAATAATAAAATTCTTTGCCAACTGCATCACTCTGTTTTACAAATAAGTGTAATTTTACTTGCGGCTTACCCTCTTTTACTCCTGCAAGCAACCGCTGCACCTCATCAGATGAAAGATGGCGAGGTGTCCGTGTGTACCAGCGCAACGAACGGCCATCTTGGAGTTGATTATTATAGATAGCGTTTCTTTTTTCTTCTGCATCCTTATGGTAGGTAATGAAAATCGGACACACATCTTCTGCCACCCGATACCCATATAACGGCGCACTTACATCGAGGGGCCAATTTAATAAGCGACAAACATCTTTGCGATCATATTGCTGATAAAGGGTAAATGCTTGCTTGAGATCATATTGCTTGGCGATTTCAAGGCCCGTTGTTAATACATCGGTAAACAAGCGCTTGAAATCATTGTGACTTTCTAGTCCTGCTCGAATTTTTGAATTTAACTGATACGTTAACAAATCTAGATAATCAACAATCGGCTGTCCGCCATACTGATCCTTTTTTAACTGTTTACCAGCTTTTACATTAAAGAATTGCAAACTTAAAATATCATCAACTGATTGTAAAACAGCGGGTGTAACGCGAATATTTTGTTGCTTTAATTCTGCTTTAAAAGCATCAATTGAACACGTACCGCGAAGTAAGCGTTGAAGGAGAATCAATTCATGTGGCCGTTTACCGTTAAGCAGCTCTTTAGTTAAAAAGGCTAGTACTTGACGCTCATAATTAGTTAATTTAAGTTCTATCCCCATCTTTTCTAAGAAGTCACCATAATGGTTGAGCTGGGAATTTTGCGCAAATACGCGGGGATCAACAGAACCATAACGATAAAAGTCATCCAGCAAGGGTGTTCTCCCTAGTTGGTTAGTTAAATCATGGTATGCCTGCCGCAATTCACGCATCGAGTCCAATTTAACTTTATCAAGGGAAGCTAAAATTTGTTCTTCGGCAACCTTCGTAAAGTTAATGGTTGAAACATCAAAATTCGTTGGCACCTTAACTTCACGCCGCGCTTGATCCTTACTTCGGCTATTGTCCTGGTTAAGCGCAAGAGGAATCATGTAATTATGCTGGTAATTTCCAATAAAATCAATAACTGTCACAAAATCTTTACCAGGATATTGACGCAAGCCGCGCCCGAGTTGTTGGGTAAAGACAATTGGTGATTGGGTATTACGCATCATTACAATCTGATTTACAGATGGGATGTCGACCCCTTCATTAAAAAGATCGACGGTAATGATATACTCAATCTTTCCTGCTTCTAATTGCTCAACTGCCTTTGCTCGCTCTTGACTACTGCTTTGATTTGTCAATGCAATCGCAGGATGGTTAGCCGTGCTAAATTGGACCGCCAATTCTTTTGCCTCTGCCTGCCGACTACAAAATACTAATCCCCGAGGCTGATCGCCACAATATCCATAGTAGTCTAATTGATCAAGGACATAATCAACCCGTTTCGAAGCAATCAATCGGTTTAACTTAGAAGTCTCAGTAATAACCTCTCCATCAACTTCATAATCGGTGACCCCTACATAATGAAAAGGAGTTAACATTTTAGCAGCTAATGCATCTTTCAGACGAATTTCATAAGCCAAATGATAATCAAACAGTTTAAATACATCTTGATTGTCCATTCGTTCAGGAGTTGCAGTCATCCCCAACCAAAATTGCGGCATAAAGTAGTTTAAAATCCGTTGATAACTAGGTGCTGCTGCACGATGGGCCTCATCGATCAAAATGTAGTCAAATTCGGTAGCCTTAAGCTTATCCAGCACTGCTTGTTGGCTTAGTGTTTGGACAGTTGCAAATAAATATTTAGTATTCCAATCATGGCAATTACCTGTCAGCAATCCATAATCAGTTTTCTTGCCGCCAATAACTCGTCGAAAACTAGCTAACGATTTTTTGGCAATTTGTTCTCGATGAACGATATATAAGAAACGGCGCGGCTGATATTTTTTAACCGCAAATGCTCCCAGATATGTTTTTCCAGTTCCCGTTGCTGAAACGACCAGTCCTTTTTTTGCGCCAGTTTTTATCAGATTGCTTAATTGTCCTAAAGCGGCTTGTTGCATTTGATTAGGGTCAATTGGTTTTAATTTTTCTGGTTGCGTCACCCTAGTCTTTGGTGGTTGCCAATTCTTGCGATACGCCGCAATCCACTCTGACGTTAGAACAGTACTCTCATGTTTAACAGCGTTCAATTCCGCCGTTAGTTGTTGAAAAAGGCTTCCTTCTTGGCGGGAGCTTAATTTCAAATTCCACTCCTTATTAACTAATAAAGCAGACCGTGTAAAATTAGCACTCCCAATAATTACGGTCTGATATTTCCCATGATCAAATAAATACCCCTTAGTATGAAATCCATTAAGATCAGCAATCCTGACCGTTAAATTAGGAATTTTTTGCAGTTCTTCAAACATCGCGGGGTGATTAAAATTCAAGTAATCACTGGTAATGATCGTCCCTTGTACCCCCTGCTGTGCTAAGTCAGCCATCACTGCCTTAAATGGAACCAACATATCTAACGTAATAAAGGCGACTGACCACGTAAAGTTTTTACATGACAGTAATTCGTGCCGTAACGTTTGCCAAATTGTTGATGATTGGTTATTGGTTAATAATTGCGGACCTAGCAGCGTATTGCCTTGATATTGAGTACTAATAAGTCCATTCAAAATTGCGTCTTGCAGCACTGAATTGTCCATGAAATCCACCTTTCTAAAAATCAGCTAAGAAATAAAAGCGAACCACAAATAACGCCACAAATAAACCCGATAATCACATCACGGGGAAAATGAACTCCGCCAATCACTCTCGTAATAGCAGAAACAACAGCTAGAGCGAGTAGGGTTATTCCTAAAATCAAATTTAGCCTTAACCCACACATCGCAATAACAGTCGCAGAAAAAACATGACGACTAGGCAATGAATCACCAGTTTTTTGCCGTCGAATTAAGGAATTAATCGGAAATTTTTCGTATGGTCGTGGCGCGTCAATCCGTTGGCGAATAAAAGAAAGTAGAATAAAGCCAATACCAGGAATAAGCAGAAAAGGCCCTGCTTTCAAGACATCATTTTTCCCCACCCATACTAATATAACGATATAGGCAACGTACATAACCCACACAACAAATTTATTAACCGCCCGTAATAACGGAATTGTCCACGAGTGTCGATAAAAAGGAGCTGTAATATGCTGATAAAACTGTAGATAATCTTTTTTCATTATGGCAAATCATTCCCGGCCGCAAGATATAGGTCATACCATTCTTGGCTCGTCAACGTAATATCGCTCCCCTTAGCACTGTCAATAATATGAGCCGGTGTCATAGTACCAAGCAACACTTGCATATGCGCGGGGTGCCGTAAAATCCATGCAACGGCAATTGCATTTTTACTTACCTTATATTTTTGCGCAAGAGTTTCTAACATTGCGTTTAGTTCAGGGAATTGATCATTATTAATAAACGTCCCAGCAAATGTACCGTACTGGAAAGGTGACCATGTTTGAATCGTCATCCGTTTTCGACGCGTGTATTCTAATAATCCCCCGTCACGATTAATTGCAGCATCATCAGTCATGTTTGTATGCAGGCCAAAATCAATCATCCCCGTATGCTTTAAACCAAACTGTACCTGATCAATCAAAAGCCGTTGATTTGTCGCCGCTTGAAGGAGCGCAATTTGTTGCGGATTAAAATTTGATACTCCAAAATGGCGGACTTTCCCAGATGCTTGAAGTTGGTCAAAGGCTTCTGCTATTTCTGCGGGCTCCATTAAGGGGTCTGGACGATGAATCAAAAATGAATCAAGATAATCAATCCCCATTCGTTGCAAAATTCCATCAACAGCAGCGATTAAATGCTTCTTTGATGAATCATACCGCGTTATTTTGTTATCTGCGTTCGCAAAAAGGCCTCCTTTTGACTGAATGTAAAAGTCATCACGGGTAAAACTGCTTTTCTTTAACGCTTCACCAAAATGGATTTCTGACGATCCGCGTCCTAACTTTGGATCATTGCCATAAATATCAGCTGAATCAATAAAATTTATTCTAGCATCGTGGGCGGCTTCTAAGGCATCGATCGCTTTGGGCACTGCTAATGTCCCCATCCGCATAATACCTAATGCAACGTTCGATACTTCCCAATTTGTTCCACCAATTTGTACGTTTTTCATAATTAAAGCCCCTTTTTTCTTTCTCCATCTTATCCTGTTTCTATTTTAAATTATTCATTTACGTTTTGCCATTTATTCAAAATCAAATTCGGATTACGTTAAAATTTAAGCATGCAACTGGAACACCCAGGGCTTCAATCATACTTAGAATAATCTAACATTTAGCATTGTTTTACCAACAAAATTCACGATCTCTCAATAATGAAAACGCTAAACTAAGGGTGAACAATAAATTCGAAAGGAAGTTATCATCTATGCCTATTAAGTATCACCAAATGAGTCGTGAATTTCACTTATACAATAATCAAATAAGTTACATTATCAAGATTCTTCGTAACGATCAATTAGGGCAGCTTTTTTTTGGTCAACGTGTTCCTGACCGTCCTAATCACGATTATTTAGTCGAAAATACGTATCGGCCAGTTACTTCATATGTGGATGATAACAATTATTCTTTTTCATTAGGTAATTTAAAACAAGAATATCCTACTTACGGAACAACTGACTATCGTATGCCGGCTTTTGAAGTTAAACAACCAAACGGGAGCACTATTACTAATTTTAAATATGTTTCGCACAAAATTTTTCCTGGGAAACCACAGCTTGATAATTTGCCCGCCACCTATACCGAAGACGACAATGAAGCAACAACTCTTGAGATACTCCTTCATGACTCCCTTATTAATGTTGACCTCGTCCTAAGATACACTATCTTCAACCATTACAATGCCATTGCGCGGAGTGTCAAATTTATCAATCACAGCGAAAAATCTTATCAACTAACAACTGCCATGAGTTTAAACCTCGATTTGCCAGATGATAATTATGATTGGCTACAATTTTCTGGAGCATGGGGCCGTGAACGACAATTAAAATCGGCTCACCTTCGTCCAGGTATTCAATCAGTTAACAGTACTCGAGGCGCTTCTAGTCACATGGAAAATCCATTTGTTATTCTTAAAAGGCCCCACACAGATGATTTTCAAGGTGAAGCATATGGTTTTTCTTTAATTTATAGCGGGAATTTTCTTGCCCAAGCTGAAGTTGATCCTTATAAAGTTACACGAGTTCAGCTTGGTATCAACCCATTTCATTTTTCTTGGAAACTTGATTCGCAACAATCATTTCAAACTCCAGAAGCCGTAATGGTTTATACCCATAACGGACTTAATGATCTCAGTCAAAATTTCCACCAGCTCTATCAACACCGATTAGTTCGCGGATATTGGCGTGATCGGCAACGTCCAATTCTTATTAACAACTGGGAGGCAACCTATTTTGATTTTACTGAAGAAAAACTACTGACTCTGGCAAAGACTGCTAAGAATTTAGGAGTTGAACTTTTTGTCCTTGATGACGGCTGGTTTGGTAAACGGACAACTGAAACAGCCGGTTTAGGTGACTGGTGGGTTAATCGGGACCGCCTTCCAGCTGGGATTAGTGGTTTATCAGCTAAAATCCATGATTTAGGAATGATGTTTGGATTATGGTTTGAACCGGAAATGACTAATAAAGATAGTGACCTTTATCGTCAGCATCCTGACTATATCATTGAGACTCCTAACCGGCATGCATCCCAGGGACGAAAACAATACGTCCTTGATTTCTCACGATCAGAAGTAGTGGATTATGTATATCAATTAATGGCAAAGGTTTTACGTGAAGGTAAAGTTGATTATGTGAAATGGGATATGAATCGAAATATTACCGAATGCTTTTCAGCTGCATACCCCGCTGATCAACAAGGAGAAATTTTTCACCGTTATATTTTAGGCGTTTATCGTCTTTACGACCGCTTAATTCACGAATTTCCGCAAATCTTATTTGAGTCTTGTGCCAGTGGCGGAGGACGTTTTGACGCTGGAATGCTTTACTACGCTCCCCAAGCTTGGACAAGTGATGATTCGGATGCAATTGAACGCTTAAAAATTCAAACAGGAACATCATACTGTTATCCTACTAGTTCAATGGGCGCTCATGTCTCAGTCTCACCAAATGAACAATTACAACGACAAACTCCGCTTAAAACCCGTGCTGATGTCGCCTACTTTGGTGCATTTGGTTATGAATTAGACCTTAATGCTTTATCAACCGAAGAATTAGCCCAAATTAAACGCCAAATTGCCTTTATGAAAGAGCATCGGCAACTTTTTCAATTCGGGACTTTCTACCGCTTACAGACACCTTTTGAAAGTAACATTGTCTCCTGGCTGGTTGTTTCTCCTGATAAAAGACATGCAATCATGGGATATTTCAAAATTCTAAATGATGTCAATGCTGAATACCGTCTGCAACGTGTTCCCGGTCTAAATCCTTCAACAGAGTATAAAGTTAAGGAAGAAGCTGGCGATAGTCTTGGCTCCTTTAGTGGTAGTGAACTTGCTAAGATCGGGCTCGTTACTACTGATGCCTCAGCTGGTGAAAATAAGGAAACAACCGATTTCTATAGTAAGTTATTTATCTTTGACGCAGAATAAAAGCGAGGTTTGCTTATGTATCAATTAAAACGAATAATCATGGCATTCCTAGGTGTAACACTCTGTGGATTTTGCGTTGGCATGCTGCAAAAGGCTAATCTGGGAGTTGATCCCTTCACCTGCTTTGTCACCGGAATTGCTAATATTTTCAGTTCGACTTACTCAACCTTTTATTTAATTTTAACAGGAACGCTATTGCTTCTTGTACTAATCTTACGCCGGCATTATATCGGAATTGCAACAATAATTAATCTTCTTTTCACCGGAATAGCGGCCGATGCGATGCACGCAATTTTAGATATAGTAATCCCCCATCCTTCTCTTACTATTCGATGGTGTCTTATGCTGGTTGCGATTATTTTCACTTGCTTAGCAGCCGCTCTATACTTTACAGCTGATCTCGGTGTTTCTGCCTATGATGCAATTGCGCTTATTGCCGCCTATAAATACCAACTTTTACCGTTTAAGTATTGTCGAATTATTACTGACAGCATCTGCGTTCTCGTGGGGTTTGCTTTTAACGTTACGCTGGGTGTTGGTACAATAATCACCGCCCTTTTCATGGGACCGTTAACGCAATGGTTCAAAAGCCATATTGCAGAGCCAATACTCGCTCATGATCAGGTAAAAACTGTACTCTAAGTGCCAATAGTTTCTAATGTTTAAGAAATTGAACGTTAGAAGCTATTTTATTTTCACTTGCTGCCGATATTGACGTGGACTAATTCCATAGGTTCGTTTAAAAACGCGTGTAAATGAATTTGTTCGCTGATAACCACATTGTTCAGCCACTTGATCAATACTGATATCAGATGACTCTAAAAGGTGCCGCGCCTTAGTAATCCTAAAATTCTGAATATATTCACTCGGCGTTAAATCCAAGTCTTGCTTAAATAAAGAAGTAAGATAACTTCGATTAAGATTAACAGCTTGTGCAAGACTTTCGACCGTTACTTTTGACAAATGATGGCTGATATACTGAATTGCCTGTGTCACATACTGATTTTTCTCTGAATTAGCTTGTTGAATATTAGCAACTGTTCCCGCAGCAATATAACTCAAAAAGCGAAAAAAGCAACTTAAAGCTCGTAAATTATTTTCCGTACTTAACTTATCAAGTGTCAGAATTTCATTAACACAGTTAGCAAGCTCATAGGAGTTATCACTATTAAACACTGGTCTTGTTTCTGAAAGATTAATCTGATCAAGCCAAGTTGCTGCACTCTTTCCAGTAAATCCTAACCATACGTAAGACCATGGTGTTTCCTCATCCGCAATATAGGTAGTCCGACAATTAGGAACAATTAAAAATCCTTGACCAGCATGAAGATGATAAGTAACATTATTCACTTTAAATATTCCTGATCCAGATAAAATGTAATGGATTAAATAGTACGGGCGAACTGCTGGACCATACTTATGTCCAGGCATTGTATCTGAACGGCCAACTGATGTCAGTCCTATTTCTGCCTGTGATGAAACAGTATAATCACGTGCGATAGCCCTTTCCATTGTTTATCTCCTCCATTTTAACGTTATTGATATCGTTTTCAAAAAGTATTAAAAAAAGACAGCTCAGATTAATCTGAACTGCCTTTTTAGGTCAGGGCGGTATGTGGGATTCGAACCCACGCGTGCCGGACCCACAAACCGGTGTGTTAACCAAACTTCACCAATACCGCCATAACAACTGTTAATAACTATAACATAAAATGACGGCAAAGAGAAATACTTTTTTTATTTTTCTTGGTCCTTTTTTAAATAATTGACCATTCGCAAGAAATTATCAACATCTAAACTTGCCCGACCGATTAATACTCCATCCACATCCGGCTTGTTCATAATCATTTCGATATTATCTGGATTGACACTGCCCCCATAAAGAATCCTGATCTTATCAGCAATCTCATAAGTATAGTTATCAGCAATCGTTCGCCGAATTTGACGGCATCCTTCTTCAGCAAGAACTGGATTAGCATGCTGACCATATCCAACTGCCCAACTTGGTTCATAGGAAACAACTACATTTTTTATTTGGTCAAGAGAAACGCCCCTCAATACACTCATTAATTGTTGGAAAACGTAATGAATCTCTCCGTTGACTTCTTTTTGAACCATCGTTTCATCCGTACAGATTATCGGGGTAACACCCATTTGAAGGGCTGCCAACACTTTTCGATTAACCAACTCATTATCCTCGTGGAATAGACGGCGCCGTTCAATATGACCCAGCATAACATAAGAAACGCCGGCATCAGCTAGTCCGCGCAGACTAATCTCACCAGTGAAAGCTCCCGAATATTCAGCAGCTGCATTTTGCGCGATTATCTTTAATCCTGAATCATCAGCAGCCTGAACCATACTGGGTAATGCAAAGGCTTGGGCCGCAATCCCTACTTCAACTTCTTTCGGATCCGGTAGTTTTCCTTTAATTGCGTCCACAAATTCAACCGATTCCTGGACATTCTTATGCATCTTCCAATTAGCAGCAATAAAGGGTTTTCGCATTTCTCGCCCCTCCTTTTAGTATTCATCTTTAAGTATCGCATATTTTTAACAACTATTTTGTTAAATATTAGCTAAATTTCTTGATCATTGCTATCCTAAGGTTAAAGCGTTTTCTTGAGGAGTATAAGAGAATGAAAAAAATATATAAATTAGCAGCTAATTTTAGCCATATTTTACGTCTATGTACAATCGGCGCACTAGCAATTCTAGGGATTTTATTAACTATTATCTTATTTACGGAAACTTTTTCGCTGATTCCCCTTATGCAAGATGGGAATACGGATCATGTTATTTTTAAGATTTTAGATCGTGTTATTGTCTTTTTTCTTTTCTTTTCATTTATGACAATGATAATTGCCGCGCTAAAACATCATGGCCGAATTGCGGTCGATTTCCTATTAAGCTTAGGAATTATGGCTTTAATCCGGGGACTAATTGCCGCCCACGGTCAGCCTTATGAAATTCTTACTAATTCGATTGCCATTTTATTGTTAATCATCGGCATGGTAATATTGAAACACTTTATGAAATAGGAGTCTTAATAATGAAGAACGCATACTTAATTCATGGTACGTCTACCCGTGATGACGACTGGTTCCCGTGGCTCGAAGAAGAAGCGAAACCAGTAATTACCCTTGATCGGATATGGTTACCAAATCCCTTCAATCCCCAACAAGCTGAATGGGATCAAGCGGTTGACGACCAAATTCATCCCCAAAATAACCTCATCCTCGTCGCTCATAGTCTCGGCTGCATTACGGCCCTTCGTTATATTGAACGTCATCATGTTAAAGATGCACGACTTTTACTGGTGGGAGCATTTGACAAAGGATTACCAGCTTATCCTGAATTAGATGAGTTTATGAAAGATCGGCCTCATTATGAGCATATACTCCCTAAACTTGCTAAAGCTACCATTATAACAGCTAAAGATGACCCAATCGCTCCCTATCAAAATAGCATTGCGGTCGCTAATAAAATTAGAGCAAAACTCATAGTTAAAGAAAAAGGCGGCCACTTTTTGACTAGTGACGGCTTCACAAAATTTCCTCTAGTCTTAAAAGAATTAAACAGATTAGCTAAATAGATTAATTTTATAAAGAAATAATTCGATTTTACTTAATAATTAAAATTCATTAATTCATATGATAGTTACTTATAATATTTTGCTTATAATCACTCCTTTCTTTCGTAGAAAAGCTCATTAAAAGCTTAGCCAATTATTATCGTCACTATTGCTAAGACCTGTTACAATACTTGATGGAGAGGGGAAAACAATCATTATAATTTGTTTTCCAAAAAGGCAACTGTAATTAGTTGTGCTGTAAAAAATATTTTAATTATGTAAAGGAGTTGTTCAATATGATGTCAATTATGAGTAATATGATCGCTGCAGTAAGTTTTATGGGACTGATTATTGCAACATGCGCCCACGTAATTAATAACCGGGCCTAGCAATTATTTTCATTATTATTTTTAGTAAAAGCTGAGAAAATCGTTTTCTCGGCTTTTATTTTTTGCGTTACAATTAAACTGATTTTATTAATCAAGGAAGTTCTTAAATTAATGACTAAATTTAAAAGACATACAACCGAAGAAATGAATAACTGGGAAAAAACGCAAGCAAATGAACTAGCAAAGATTCGAGCTTCCCAACACCATTTAATCTATAACTTGGTTGCTTATGTTGTTATTTCAATTATCGAGTACTGGTTAGCTGAAATAAGTAAATCGCAGACGTTACGAGCCGATGCCTTTAACAACCTTTCGGGAATTATCTCGACCTTTTTACTGATGATGGGCTTACACATTGCCCAGGATGTGGATGATGATGATATTATCGGCGCACGGTTGCCTTCTGGAAATTATCAAGCGCATATGGGATCTGACCAGCGAGTACAATTTGTTCGTTGGCGTTATGAGACAATTTTTTCCCTTGTCACAGCGGTCGTTATGGTTGCGATTGCCTTAAGCGTTATCATCGATGGCATTAAAAGTCTCCTCAATCCTGCAAGTCGGGTGGTTCCCCAACCAGTCGCATTGATTGGAGCCGGAATCGCGTCAGTTATTATGTTAGTTGTTTGGTATATGAATCGCCAAACAGGGCTTAAATTAAAAAACGCCGCGTTGCTTGCTTCTGCCCAAGATAGCCTGAGTGATGCTTTCACCAGTATTGGAACTTTGATTTCAATTGGCGGTGCTCTCCTCTTTAACCTTCGTTGGCTTGATGGTGCTACGAGTATTGTCGTTGGTTTCTTCATTCTGTATTCTGGACTAAAAATTTTCTTTGAAAGCAGTCTTAACTTAACCGACTACTTTGATCCGCGGGCTGAACAGGAATACCGCCAAACAATCACCAATATTCCACACGTTGTAAAAGTCGTCGAACTAAAAGCTCACTATAACGGAAATGTGGTCACGCTTGATGCTTCCGTGATGGTTAACGCTAAAATGACGATCCTCAAAAGTTTCCAATTATCAGAGCACATCGAAAATGTAATGCGAGAAAAATTTGGAATAATTGACACTGATATTTCTTTTGTCCCCGATCCTCATTCATTTTCTGATAAGGATATTTCTGGTGAATTTTAAAATTAGAGTTTGACAAAATCAAATTAGAATGTTTTAATAATTACAACTTAACTTGAAAGGAACGACTAACATGATTCAACACTCATTAACTTCAATCAAGTATTATAACAACTATGCTTACCGTGCATAATTGTCTGTACTCATTTAGGTACGGACAGCGGTGTTCGTACCTAAGCAGGGTTGTTTTAATGAGTCCTTTGCTAGGTACATTGATCTAGTAAGGGCGTGTAGTTTTCCGCGATTTTTATACTACCGTAATACCAACTAGATTAAGCAAATGCCGCTGATCTAGTTGGTATTTTTTATTAAAAAATAAGGAGAATTACACAATGAAAACTATTAACAAATCAAAAAATAGTTCTGAGCCAGTGATTGGTTTTAGCGAAAGTTTACTTATTCTTGGCGTTATTTTATGCATTTTAGGCTACCCTATTATTTTTAAGCACCAAGAACCGCAAGCACCATTATTTATTTCTTTTGTTTTGCTTGCTATTTACGGGCGAATTCGTGGATTTAAATGGGATACCGTGATGGGGGGAATGCGTCATGGTTTGCGAGCCGGTGTTGACCCTCTCATTATCTTTCTTTCTATCGGCGTCTTAATTGCTACCTGGATTTTCTCAGGAACTATTCCAACAATTATGTACTTTGGTTTTGAGATTATTTCTGTAAAGTTCTTCTTACCAACAGTTTTTATTGTTTGTACCCTTGTTGGGGTCGCGTGCGGAAGCTCATTTACCACTGTATCGACAATGGGAATCGCTTTTATTGGCATTGGCGCAACTCTTAAAATTAACCCCGGTTTAACTGCGGGGGTAATTGTTTCAGGGGCCTTTTGTGGTTCAAATATTTCCCCGCTTTCAGGAACAACCAACCTTGCCGCCAGTGTTGGTGAAATCAGTATCTACAAGCATATTAAATCCCTACTTACTACCGATATCCCTGCCTGGGCAATCTGTCTTATTCTTTACACCTTCCTAGGATTGAACTCCAAAAATGTTAGCTTAGGCGCCGTTCACCAAATGATGGCCGGGCTACAAAATGGGTTCTGGATCTCTGGATGGGCTCTTCTCCCAGTTCTGCTCCTAATCGTATTAGCCATTTTCCAAGTCCCTGCTATCCCTTCCCTTGGCCTTGGCTCACTCTTCGCGGTCGTACTTGGCTGGATTCATGCACCTAAAACCAGCCTTACTACGATTACTAATACCATCATGACTGGTTACGTCTCCCATACCGGTGATAAAACAATCGATACATTGCTTTCTAAAGGCGGTATCTCTAGTATGCTTACTTCTCTAGCATTAATTATCTTCGCGCTTGCTTTAGGTGGCTTATTGATCAAGTTCAATATTATTAGCGCTATCATCAATCACTTAACTGGGATTGTAAAGACACCTGGTCGATTAACATTTGCCACAGCACTTACTTGTATTGGGGTTAACCTCCTTGTTGGGGAACACTACCTTGCGATTATTCTTCCCGGGCAATCATTTCTTCCATCATTTGACAAATTAGGCTTAAAGCGGGTTGATTTAACCCGAATTCTCAATGATGCAGGGGCGGCAGTTAACGCAATTGTCCCATGGAGTGTTTCTGGGGTATTCATCGCTAGTACCTTACAAATCAATCCGTTGAGTTTCATTCCTTGGGCATTTTTCCCATTCCTCGTTACGATCCTAACTATCATTGCAGGAATGCTCGTAAAAGTCCCATTCAAAAGCCCTGCTGCAAACTTAGCAACTGAATAAATTGAATTTCAGATGTCATTACCATTTTCGTGTTATAGTGGTGATAGGATAACGAATAAACTCGTCATCTATTTTCATATCTCATTACACTCATACAGGAAGAGGCCGAGTCAATTCCCAGCTTCTTATAGGAGGGATTATTATTATGCGGTCATTTACTCACAATGAATTAGCGCAATATAACGGGCAAGAAGGTCGTCCAGCATATATTGGAGTTCGCGGAAATGTTTATGATGTTTCTGAAGTTCCAGAGTGGAAGGGCGCAGAAATCCACGGTAATGTTTTCGGCCATGATTTATCAGATGTCACCTATCAACAAGCAGCTAAAAAGTATTCACCGGTTTCAAAACTCCCAATTATTGGAAAATTAGTTGATTAATATTAAAAGGCATGAGAATTGATTTGCGTTCTCATGCCTTTTAGTATTTATTGTAGTTCCAATAACTATTCTGCATCAATAACAGTAATTCGTTCACGATGGTGGCGTGGTGCTAAAATTTCATTGACCACTAACTTCGCCATTGTCCCTGCAGTTACCTTTGATTCATTTTGTTCATTAAATAATAATTCATCCTGACCAAGAATATAATTAGTCGCAACTCCAGCTTCAAATATTGCTGAAGGTGAAATTCCTAGCCAGTCAATGTCAGAAATGGTTTCAAGATACTGTAATTCTTTTAACTGCTGGCGGGGTGTATTAATCCATGTCTCAGCACCAGGCATCTTTTCAATATCATCAACAAATAGATGCTTATCCTTACCAGTTTTAAGGCTTCCGGCACCGAGGATGAAAATTAACCGGATTTTATGTTTCCGGGCTAAAACTACTAATTTCTCAGCCAGTCTTACTTGCCGATCCGCATTCTCTGGACTAGTACCATATGCATCAACAATCACATCAAACCGCGACAACAAACTATCATTTAAGGCAAAAATGTCACCACTGATCAAATTAGCATCGGCACCAAGAATCTTTCTAGCCTTACTCTCATTTCGAACAATTCCAGTTACATTCAAATCTTTTTTCGTCGATGCTAATTTATAGATTGCGCTGCCTGCCATTCCAGAAGCACCAATTATTCCAACTCTTATCATGACTATCCCTCCTTGGACTATATTCCCTTCATGAATAACTCTATCACGAGGAAGTATTCTTGCCAAAGAAAAGGCTTCCTATTCGTTACTAGCTAAATAATGGCGAATATTCCGAATGCATTTATTAAACTCAACCCATTCATTAAAATTCAGGTCAAGGTCTTTCACTTGATAGCGATCAGGTGGCGTAATGACTGCTCGTTCTTGTCCATGATATTTAAGAATTAGTTGTGCGTCTACTTGTTCTAATGTATAGCCACGTCCATGAAGCCAATTTTGGAGCGCTTTTAAGGTTGCTGTATTCATTGCGTTTCCTCCTCATCCTTATTTTATTATAAAGACTTTTCTAACAAATAGCTAAATCCAACCAAAAATGCCATAATTAGAGAAAAGATTAGAGAGGAGTTTTATATATGCAGACAGTTGTTATTACTGGTGGAACCTCTGGGATTGGTCTTGCCACTGCTGATATTTTTCTTAAAAACGGGTGGAATGCGGTGCTTATCGGTCGTGATGCAGAAAAGGGAATGCAAGTTGAACGACAATTAGGCGAAACGTATTCTCCGGCACAAGTTGCTTTTATTCAAGCCGATATTAGTAAATCAAGTGAGGTTGAACATGTTAAGCAAATAACCCTCAATAAATTTAAAACCGTTGATGCGATTATCAATAATGCAGGAATCGTTATTCACGGCGAGGTTCATGAAACAAGTGAAGAAGATTGGGATAAAATCTTTAATGTTGATGTTAAGGGAACTTTCCTTATTAGCAAAGCCTTCTTGCCAACAATGATTGAACAAGATCATGGTAGTATCGTTAATATTTCCTCTGTCTCAGGAATGGCTGGTGATCGAGCAATGGCTGCTTATAATGCCGCCAAGGGAGCGATTATTAACATGACTCGGGCAATGGCAATTGATTACGGTAAAAATAATATTCGCGTAAATGTTGTTGCACCTGGTCCGACTAATACCCCGCTTTTTCACCAAGATAAACAAAAATTCGCAAAGAACAGTCCGTTAAATCGGATTGTTGAACCCGAAGAAGTCGCCGCTGCAATTTATTTTGTTACTAGCCCAGCTGCTAGTGCAATCACGGGAGAAGTAATTCCTGTAACAGCCGGCTTTGAAATCTCAACTGGACAACCAATGTAAATAATAAAGCCACTAGTAGCACTTAATGTGTGTTACCAGTGGCTTTATTATTTATGACTTGCCCCAAATTTTTACATCAATTTTTAACGGGGACATAAATTTTTATCTAATAACTATAGGCAGTAAGTTTTCTCACTAATTCCTCTAAACAAGATATTATTTAGTATAATCCACATCCTTTGTTTCTTTTGTCAATAACCAAGAAATAACTGCTAGTACTGATAAAACTAGCATATAATATCCAGCCGAATGTAATCCATAATTAGCAATTAACCAAGTTGTTACAGTTGGAGCAACGGCTGCCCCAACCACTGCAGCTAAGTTGTAAGTAATTCCTGCACCAGAATAGCGAACTCTGGTTGGGAACAGTTCAGGCAAGACAGCTCCGACTGGACCATAAAGAGTACCCATCACTAAGAATCCTAGTCCTAAGAAGAGTAAAACGCCAACTAAGTTATGTTGTCCTGTAAGAAAATATGGGAATACCAAGGAATAGCCAACTAGTGCTACTGACGCAGTTAATAAAACTTTTTTCCGGCCAACACGATCCGCTAATACAGAAGTTAGCATGATCAAAACAGCGAATTCAACAATTGCACCCATTAATAATAATAAAAATTCCGAAGAGGTAAAACCTAAAGCTGTTGTAGCATATGATAATGACCAGGTTGTTAATGTAAAGAATAGTGCATAGGTTGCTCCCATGATGAAAGTTCCCTTTAAGATTTCACACCAATTAGATTTGAATACTTCACGAAGAGGCGAAACAGTTGTGTTATCACGTTCTTGAGCCAACTTAAATAAAGGTGTTTCCTGTAAACGACGTCGGACATATAACCCTATAACGACTAAAACAGCTGAGGCCCAAAAAGGAATTCGCCAACCAAACGTCATCATTTGCGTTGGTGTTAGTACCCGTTCTAAAGCAAAGAATAAGCCATTGCATAGGAAGAATCCGATTGGTGCTCCTACTTCCGGAAATGCACCATATAATGCCCGCTTATTAGCCGGAGCATTTTCAGTAGCTACTAATACAGCCCCGGACCATTCACCACCAAGCCCGATTCCTTGGACAAACCGACAAAGGCAAAGTAACAATGCTCCCCAAACGCCGATAACCTGATAGCTAGGAATGAAACCAATGGCTACCGTCGCCACTCCCATTACTAAAAGTGAGACCACAAGTGTTTTCTTGCGTCCTAAACGATCACCATAATGTCCAAATAGGAAGGAACCTACCGGGCGTGCTACAAAGGCCACTCCAAAAGTTAACAAACTTAAAAGTGTTGCAAGTAAAGGGGTCATTTGCGGAAAGAAAATTTTGGGAAAATAAGCAGCAGATGCAGTCCCGTAAGCGTAAAAATCGAAAAACTCAATTGCCGTTCCCATCATCGAAGCCAAAATTACTGTCTTGACAGGATCACGTTTTATATTAAGCTTGCTGTTTGTCTGCGGGGTGTTAGTTACTGTACTATCCATAGTATTTACCTCTCATTTCAGTTTAATTTACGATCTATTATCACTTCTAGTCTTAATTTCACTTTCCATTTTTCCACATCCCTTCAATAAAAAAACCAGCTAACTGTTGAACAGTCCGCTGGCCGACAGAAATGTCTCTCCCACTATCACTGTTCACATCCCTAGTATGGTGATGCGAACAGCACTAATTATTCGCATCATCTAATTAATGATCCGAATAATAATAATATTTACGTGTACATTAGTAGTAAATGACATTAATCTGTTCTCGCTTTCGTCTTAATTAATAGTATGATCTTATCATAGTTATAATTAGAAATCAATAAAAATTCACATCTATTTTTAATCTTCATAGAATATCAATAAAAATTCGAAATAGTTTTATAAACTGTGCCACTGATAAGTTTTATAATATCATTTTCAATGACTGTTTACCTTCTTAAATCTATTTGTACACAAAGAATCTGCTATAAAGCCTATTAAACCAATAGTTCCTGCAATCTCTCGACGCAAGTTCGTGCACACGTTTTTCGTGTGCATAGCTGTGTGTATGATATTCTTAAATAAACAAAAACAGTCCTTGATACATCTTCGTAAAACGTTGATATATCAAGGACTAATAAACTTTGTAAGTTTTAATAATGCTGACTAGAGGATTCGAACCTCCGACCTCATCATTACTAGTGACGTGCTCTGCCAACTGAGCTAAGTCAGCATAATAACAATTCCTAATTAATTATACCAGAAACTGTTATTAAAGAAAAGACGCGAATCGTTTAACCGGTTCACGTTTTGATCGCATGGCAACGTCCTATCCTCGCAGGGAGCGATCCCCCAACTACTTTCGGCGTGTTGAAGCTTAACTTCTGTGTTCGGCATGGGTACAGGTGTATCCTTCAAGCCATCATCACCACACTCTTTGTCCTTTCGGACGAGAGCTTGTGCTCTCAAAACTAAATCCTATCTATTCTCTTCCAATAAACCTTACCGCTCCTTGGTTAAGTCCTCGACCGATTAGTAATGGTCCGCTCCATGCCTCACGGCACTTCCACTTCCATCCTATCTACCTCATCATCTCTGAGGGGTCTTACTTTCCCGAAGGAAATGGGAAATCTCATCTCGAGGCGAGTTTCACACTTAGATGCTTTCAGCGTTTATCTCGTCCATACATAGCTACCCAGCGGTGCTCCTGGCGGAACAACTGGTACACCAGCGGTATGTCCATCCCGGTCCTCTCGTACTAAGGACAGGTCCTCTCAAATTTCCTACGCCCGCGACGGATAGGGACCGAACTGTCTCACGACGTTCTGAACCCAGCTC
>NZ_JAJGUI010000097.1:0-98890 GCF_020784875.1 Limosilactobacillus reuteri subsp. simiae
AAAGTAATAGGTATGACCCCAATTATTATAAAAACCATTGTCTAAACGTGACCCATCTTTTTGGAAGTAGTAAGTATGACCCCAATTGTTGTAGAAACCATCGTCTAAACGTACTCCTCCTTCTCCAAAGTAATAGGTATGACCCCAATTATTATAAAAACCATTGTCTAAACGTGACCCATCTTTTTGGAAGTAGTAAGTATGACCCCAATTGTTGTAGAAGCCATCATTCAATCGTGTTCCATCTGCTTGGAAGTAATATGTGTGGTTATTTTGATTTAAGAAATAGTTTTTTTGTTGCTGACCTTGATCATTGAAATAGTAATCTCTTCCATCGATATTTTGTTGGCCAGTTACCCGTTGACCATCCTTAAAGTAATAACTAGTTCCATCTTCGGTTTGCCATCCATTTTGTGGAGTGGCATTTGCTGATTGAGGGACTACCGCAACGTATTTTTCAGTAGTAGGCTGTGACTGAATTTGAGTTTGTTCCCTACTTACCGGTCTGCTAACCTCATTAGATACTTCTGGTTGTTCCAAATTATTAGAATTATGCTCGTTATTATCTTGAACATAATTAGAGCCATTTGTTTCTATTTGTACATTTGATTGTTCTTTTTCAGATGTTATTAATTGTAGTGTACTCTGATTTAGATTTTGTGTAGTGTTTCCCGTGATTGCTTTACTACTTACATTCTCTGTTCTTATAGCATCGGCGTTTGCATTACTTTGAGAAATAGTTAATGCTCCAACAGCTACAGATAGTGTAGCTAATGCCATGTAGCACCAGTTCTTACCTTTTTTAAACATTTTATAATGTTTATAAACACTCATCAGTTTATGTACTCCTTTTTATCTTTAATACTGTTCTATCCTAACATACCTAGTTCCATTTTTAATACCTAAATTAGAAATTCACTTCATTTTTTGTGAGTAGTTCTCATACTTTATATGAAATCTTGGTCTTCTTTTTACTTCAGTGAAGATTTTTCCAATATATTCTCCTAACACGCTTAATGATAGTAATTGTATTCCACCTAATAGCCAAATAGAAATCATTAATGATGACCAACCAGAGACTGTTCCACCATTAAATTTTTGAACCAAAGTATAAACCATTAGAATAATACTAATAAGGATAATCAAAATCCCCAAATTCATAATCAATTTAATTGGCATTGTGGAAAAAGAAGTGATTCCATCTAACGCAAAATGAACCATTTTTTTTAATGGATACTTTGATTTCCCAGCAAATCTTTCTTTTCTTTCATAAAATACTTTACTCGATTGATATCCTACTAAAGGAACCATTCCTCTTAAGAAAAGATTTCTTTCTTGGTATTCTAACAAAGCTAGTACAGCTCTTTTACTCATTAAACGATAGTCAGCTGAGTTAGGTACTAACTGTACTCCCATCTTTTTCATTAAACTATAAAACGCTAATGCAGTATTCTTTTTAAAGAAGGTATCTGTTTGTCTACTGCTACGAACACCATATACAACATCATTGCCTTGATAGTATTTATCAACCATTTCATAAATAGCCTTCACATCATCTTGCAAATCTGCATCGATGGTAATCATTATGTCAGAATATTTAGAAGCAACACTTAAACCTGCCAACAATGCATTTTGATGTCCATAATTTCTAGTGAAGGTAATACCTGTAATGTACGAATATTGCTTACTATATTCTTTTATTAGTCTCCATGTATCATCCTTACTACCATCATCAACAAACAGTATTTTACTTTTAGGCGATACCTTTTTTTCGCTAATTAAATTATTTAAAATGTCCCCTACTTCGCTACGCGTTTCTGGTAAAACTTCCTCTTCATTAAAACAAGGAATAATAATTGTCAATATATTATTATTCATTAATCAACTCTCCTTAGTTGGACTAGTTACAATTCTATATAATTGTAGAGAAAAGATCATATATATAATCACCGCAATATACGATAGTACTAATAAATGATATTGCAATCTAAAAATATACTCACAGTAAACAATAAAACTGTTTATTATCGAAATAGTTGCTAGTATTGTCATTAATCTGTTCTTAGTAGCAATAGAAAGTAAAACTAGCAATAAATCAATAAAAAAACCGTATCGATCATGCATATTTGGTAAAAACATAACACACGTCCAGTTAATCCATAAAGCTAAGTATACTAATTCTAGCTTGCTGAAATTTCTTTCATATTCAAATACGATCATTAATCCAATACATAAAACGGCTAGTGTCAAAAACATCAAAAAGCGATGGAGCATCCAAAGTTGAGCCTCATTGGCATTGATAATACCGAATAATCCTGAAAAATTAGGATAACCCACGTTTAAGCTTGGCATACTATCTGACTGGTTCATATAAATTTTAATAGGATCAAATAATGACCGGCCGTAAATAAATCCAGGAAGACAGCATAAGTAAAACGATACTATTGAAATCAAAAAATAACTGCAACTAAAACTTTTCCTAATTGCATACACTAAAATAAAGAATGGTAAGATGAATATAGTTTGTAATTTAAAAGCTAAAGCGACTCCTAAAAGTGCAAAAGATGTTTTATATTTTCTATTTAGCAAATTAATAATCGACATCAAAATAAACGAAACATATATTGAATCGCATTGTGCCCATAAACTAGAGTTGAAAACAACTGTTGGTAAAAACAATACAATTGCATAGGTAAAAATAAAAAATTTTTTAGACCCACTATTACTAATTAATTGACAAAGACGTCCCGCTGATAACGCTAAAACAAAGTCAAAAAAAGCCGAAAAACTTTTGTACCAAAAAAGGTCTTTCCCTGGTAAATAAGTAAACAGAGCAATAAAAAACTGGTAAGTAATACTATAATTACCAACTTGATGCCGTAAGGCCGGTAAGCCGCCATATCTATCTATTTGTTCATACCACGGATGTAAAAATGTAATATAGTCATCAGTTGTATTGTAGTTGAAAACACTTACTCGGATTAATATCGCAAATATTGTTATAAAAAGAATAAATAAATATTCTTTTTTTGAAACTAAATAATCAACTACACTTGCTTCTTGTTTTCCCATTATATCTCCTTATTTTTCAATATAATCATAGTATTGACCCCTATACAGGTGGTAATCTTTGTGTTCTTTCATAAATTTATTTACATTAACTGTTCTTTTTACTATTAAAATATTTGAATCACCCTTCATTACTTGAGGCAAATCTTTAACGAAAGAATATTTGCCAAACGTAGTATATGGAGTAAAGGCTGCCGGACTCACATTAACTGTCTTTGAATTAAATTCATAAGGACTCATTGGCTTGGCAAAGAGAACAACGGTATATATTCCCGTATACGTTTCATCGCCAGTTACCAAATATATTGGTCTATTACTTGAATTAGCTTTACGAATCATCTTTTGTAATTCAAGTGGACTCTCATGATTTCCATTTACTAACTGCGAATGATATATATGGACATATTCATAACTAAATACCGAAAATAACGCAAAAAAGAACATAAGAAAGATTCGTATAGCAAATGGAGAGCTAAATACACTCATTACCCCCTTACTTTCAAAATAAAGTATTGGCAATATTAAAGCATTTAAATGCGTAAAATTAGGAGAAATGAGCATTACTGTAAAAATATTCGAGACTAACATTATGAACATGAATTGGTCTAACATATTTTTTGAATCTTCAAAAAAATAAATAATTCCTATAATAGCGAACGACACCATTAAAGGATAGAATAATCCAATACCCGGCAAACCATTTTTTAATAAACCATCATTTCCCTGGATTAACACTTTAAATGTTTCAAAAATATTATAAGCAATTGATTCCAATATTGGCTTACCAGACTGAATTATAAACTGAGAATTACCACGCGATTCAGCTAATTTAGTGATTGTCATTCCGCAAATAGTTAATTGCTTGTGGGAAACATAATTTACATATATAAATGCTATTAGTGGCCAATCAATAAAGAATAAAGTTATTAATGAAAGTAAAATAATTTTGATTGAATGGAAAAGCTTCCTGTAGCTCCAAATAAAAAATAGTAAAACAAAAGCAAACAAAAATAACCAATTATTCGAATATGCATAAGCACTAATGCTTAAGGTAAAAATGATTAACCAATACCATATCTCCTTTACTTTCCGTGATTGAGCATAAAGCAAGAATATAAAAAATGATAATATAAAAGTTAATAGAATTGGAAAAATATTGCTTTCAACAGCCCACCGACTAGGAATAATTAATCCAGGACTTAGAAGAATGATAATTGAGTAAATCAAGACTTTCCTATAACTAAATTTTGCATAAAGGAAAGAAATGATTAGCAATAAAGAACTAGCAATACTTAGTAGTACCATTGGTAGCCTATAACTAAGTACAGATAAGCCCAATACTTTTACGAATGGAACCGTTAATAGTGGATAAAGAATATTCATTCCAGATCCCCAAGCATATAAATATACTGGATTATGAACTAAATGAAAGTCAACTCCATAGTTCGCAATTGACCAAGAATTTATCCCTCCCATTGCTTCATCTAGATCTAAACCCTGCAAGCTATCAATTCGATAAGTTCTAACAAAGATAACTAGAATGACAACACCTGCCAATGCTAGTCTAAAATAGATTTCTTGCTTTGATGGATTTTTATATGTTAACAAAAAATAAACTAATCCTAAGAATAAGCTAAAGCATACTATTATATATATCATTTATGCTCCCTCTTTCTTAGTAATTCTAGCTAATATTCGGCTGACAGCCTCAGTTAATTTAGCAATAGGCCATAGTAGTAAAATCCTTCTAAATAAAATATCGATTGCGATACATGCAACAAAAACTAAAAGTGATATTTGTAACCCATACATCAAATATTCCAAAGCATTATTCGAATACTGAGAAGAATCTGATAGTTTTTGCCAAATAATCGGTCTAATGAATGAATTTTCATGCAGTAAATAAACACCAAACATTGAGCCACTTAGGTAATTTATAAAGTTATTATGAAAATCAAACTTTAAAAAACATTTGAAAATACTAATAGCTAACAACAGTGATACAGGATTAAATAAATAGGCCATTATACTTGTAAAGCTAAATAAAGTAGTGCTTCTAGTAAACACTATTACATACATTACGCTGATTGACACTAAAAAAATTATTTTGAGTATTTCTTTTGATAAACTTATTTCACTGATAATACCTTTCTTTCTTAAATAGCCTCCAATAATATAGATAAGTAAGAAATATGTTCCACTAGAATATCCAAAATTACCTGCATCAAAATCCAATTTATAGTTAAAAAGAGTAGTAAATGTAGGAAAAAGTGACCACAATATAAATAACAATGTAATAATATATTTAATTTTTATTAACGAAAAATTTTTTAAGCATAGATTTAATATTGGCATCATCAATAACATAAATAAATAGGAATCAACAAACCAATACCCTGTTGGTGAAGGAAATGGTAATAATGCTTGAAACCATTTTTCTTTATTCCAAATATACTCAGGTGCAAAAGCCATCAAAAGTGAAAAAATAGATAAGCTATATATCACCGTAGTTATTGCAAGATTCACTGGTCTTTTAAAATTAAAAATTTTTCCACTTAAAAAATAAGCGCCAATCATTACAAAAATATCAACAGCTACTTTTCCAAAAAAAAGGAATATCAAATTAACTCGTAAAGCACTAACATGCGAAAAAACAAAATTTGTTCTATTAAAGGTACCATAAAAAGCGTAATGATGAGCAACTATAAAAAACATACTAAAAATTCGTAATAACTCAAAACTAGAATTTCTTTCCTTATGTTTCACAATATTCACCTATTTTAAAATTAATAATTAGGATCAATTCGTTTACCCATTCGATTATGCATACCATCTGAATAAGCTTTAAATAATAAAGGTAAATTTTGTTTTGCATAACCATCAAGAATTGATTTAATCGTTTTGTGGACTAATAATAGTCGGGGACTAATTTCTTTTACTCTCCAATTTTTACCATATTTTCTTTCAAAAATAATATCATTACGTAATGTATAATATGTACGCCACGTATATAAATCTTTATTATTTTTCTTTAAATTTAATGTTTGCTGTTTCCTAGCTAATTGCCTATGCAAGATAGCTTTAGTTACATAGATGATTTTGGAATACTCCTGTAACCTTTGGGCATAGTCTGAATCATCATATTCCAAAAAGAAGCCAGCATTGGGTATACCAACTTTCTTAATTAAATCTACTTTAACTAAAGGACCCTCAAAGGGCATATCAGCAACATAATAAAAATCTTCAGTTAGTGGATATGAAATTGTCTGTTTCCGTGAATAAGGACAATATTTTTTTACACTAGCAAAATCAAACTTACTACAAATGCGATCTTGATAAAATTCATCATTTCTACTAGGGATAGCAACCTGTACCTTAGTTTTATCCATCATTTGTACTAAACGGGCTAAACAATCCTTTTCCGGCAAGACATCGTCATCCATAATCCATAAATAATCATAATCTAAATTTTTAGCTATTTTTATTGCATTTGCGAAGCCACCAGACCCGCCAAGATTTTGCTCACTATTGAAAACATATTTATTATTAGTATTTTCTCCTTTGGAAATATCTGTAAAACCCTCTCTCGTCAAAAAATCAGTAGTTCCATCCGTACTGTTGTTATTGAGAATAAAGATTCCCGACAAAGGATATTCCATTTTTTCTAATGAACTTAATAATTTTTTTAAATATTTAAGACGATTATAAGTTACTAAAACTGCACAAATTTTTTTCATTTTTTTCTCCAAACTTATGAATTATAATTTTTGTGAAAAAGGTGGGAGCTTTTTATTATAAAAGCTTCCACCTTTTAAAATTTTTTGCTGATTAATATATAGTAATAGCTTTGCCAATATACTCTGATGCAACTGCACCCCAAGATTGCCAACTATCAGCACCCCAGTCATAGGCATTGCCACCTGCTGTATGAGCACGTTGACCTTGATTCCAATAACAAGGATCGTAAATATGGAAGTATCCATTATTTTCACCAACAATTACTTTGGCATGGTTTCTCTGGCCAGCTCGTTCAAATGAAGACATTCCATAATATAGAACTGGATGCCCAGCCCAAATCAATCTAGAAATGTCTTCTAAAGATGAACCAGTGATATTACGTACATTTGAATCCCATTTATGGGCATAGTTTGTTAAAGCTTCAGGTGAAATAATTCCTCTAAATGCTCCTGTATTATAAACTCCACCATATTGAGGTAAGTTATTATATGCATCAGCTAGATTAAAGTACTCATTCTTTATACTTAATAGCATTGCCAAAGATGCAACCGCACAGCCTTCAGGCGCATAAATTGGAGTAAACTGGCTAAAGTATCGTGGCGCATTCAATACACCATTAGATAAAGCATAATAGGTTTGTCCACCATGTTGAACAAATTGATTTGTAACTAATGCACCATCATTACCGAAATAGTACATATGGCCCCAATTGCTCATAAAGCGATTATCCCAACGGGCACCATCATTACCGAAGTAGTATGTGTGACCCCAATTATTGTAGAAACGATTATCCCAACGGGCACCATCATTGCCGAAGTAGTATGTGTGACCCCAATTATTGTAAAAACCGTTATCTAGGCGGGCACCATCATTACCAAAGTAGTATGTGTGACCCCAATTATTGTAGAAACGATTATCCCAACGGGCACCATCATTGCCGAAGTAGTATGTGTGACCCCAATTATTGTAAAAACGATTATCCCAACGGGCACCATCATTACCAAAGTAGTATGTGTGACCCCAATTATTGTAAAAACCGTTATCTAGGCGGGCACCATCATTGCCGAAGTAGTATGTGTGACCCCAGTTATTGTAAAAACCGTTATCTAGCCGTGTACCATCATTTTGATAATAATATGTATGATTATCTTTAGTCAAAAAGTAATTTTTCTGAACTACTCCCTGATCATTGAAATAATAATTCTTACCATTAAGTAATTGTTGTCCGACTAATTTAGTGCCATCTTGATAATAATATGTATTTCCATTTTCATTTTGCCAACCTTCTTGAGTAGCTGACGTGGAAGCGTGTGGATCTACAGAACTTATATCGACAAACGCACTATTATTATTTTCTGCTTGTTTAATGTTATCTTTCGTATCTTGAACTACTTGTACATTGTCCCTCTCTGTAGTCCGTAAAGTAGTTGTTGCTGCATCATTTGCAGCACTTTGTTGGCCTACATTCACAGTATTTTCTGTACTAGAGGTATCGGCTTGAATTGACTGAGAAGAAGTTATTAACCCTAACGTCGTAGATAATACTACTATCCCCATATAACACCAAATTTTACCTTTTTTAAACATCTTAAAATGCTTTTTTTCCATTACTTTCCCCCACTTTTACAATTCGAATTCCTAAAGTATGATACCACAATATGCCTATTTTTGCCATGTAAACTTTCGCTCTCTATTATCGTATATACTCTTTAAGAACGGAATTTTAGTAACTACATATATACCAAAGATTGTTATCGCTACATGATAGCAAAGATTAAATAAAGTAATTAACCATATAGGTTTTGTTACTAATAAACCTATATATCTATTTAGACAATAGGTGTTCCCATCAATAATGTGTACACAAAGAACAATAAGTGAATATTTACCATATAAAGAAATAAATCTTAAAATCTCATTGTCTTGTTGACTATTAGTAACATATTGCATCAGTAAAATAAGAAAAAATGAGCCACAAAAGGCACTCAATATAGCTAAAAAAATATTATTGGTAGCTGCAATATTCATCCAAAAATATATTTTAAATACTCCAGCTAAACACCATCCTAGAAATAATAATAATGAAATGATTAATATTTCAATCTTTGAAAATCTCAAAAAATTGCTTTTCTTTAATAGATATCCTCCCCACATAAAACCAAAGCCAATCATCGAAGCATTCAACGACCATGGCAAAATACCATAATGAGTTAATTCAAAGCCTAGCACCAAAAGAATGATTGAAAAAATACTCATAAAGATTCCAAAATATCCTTTGCTTATAGTTTTTTTTACTAAAAAGTTGAACAAGATTTCATCCCACAGTAACGCTATCAAAAACCAAATTGCCCCAATTGCTGGCACATTGATATGGGTACCCATTAAAAGAACCGGCGTTCCCATAGCAAAAATGGACGCCTTAATTACATCCTTTAGGCTTCCCATACTCTTAAAAATCAATTCACCACCAGTTAAATTTGCAACCATTGTATTAAAAGCCATAAAGGCACAGGTAACGATATACGGAAGAAGTAAGTTATAAAACAGCTTATAGACTTGAACACTTATCTTCTGCTCATGATATAAGTATCCTGATAAGATAAAAAAAAGTGGTACATTAACTTCAAATAGCATTGTTCCTAAAAAGCTCTGCGCATTGCTTAGGGAATGTCCCCAAATTATAAAGAACATCCCTAAGCCTCGTAAGAGATCAATCCACAAAATTCTTTTTTTTACCATTATTTCTCCTTTCAACTATGGTCACGTAAATTTAATAAATTCCAAATTCTACCTAGCGTTCTAGGGAAAAACCAATTTACCCAATAAATAATTTTATCCCTTGGCGGAAGTATATCGTTTCTCATGAAATCCTTTCGGTACTTTTTCGCTATTTTTCTTAACGAATCAATAGTCTTTTTATCTATTTCATTTCGATTAGGTGCAGCTGCAATTGATCTCAGTAAGGTAACAGCAAACCAACAAACACGTGCATTTACATCCGAAATTTCCTTAGTATATTTAAGTGGGACAGTTTTTCTTATCTTTGAAAAGGTGTCAAGAATGCTTATCGCATTATTATCAAAAGGGTTACCTATTCGATGGCTATGTAACTGACTATTTGCATAATAAACATAATGATAAACTGGCTTGGGATTAAAGCTAATTTTTTGACAATAGTTAAGATAATTACAGCAAAATAATAAATCTTCTGAAAATTTTGCCTCTTTGTCAAGCCACAAATTATTTGCTTTGATTATACTAACTTTAAATAATTTGTTTACAAGATAACCTTCAAAATTATAGCTGATAAAAATATTGTGAAATGCTTCTTCTTGATTCAAGATAGCTTTCTCACCATTTCCAATCATTGTAATTTGCCCATCAGCTAATTCCTTTTGGTAGCCACAAATAGCTAAGTCGCAATCAGGCAATTGCAAATATTGATTAAGTAAAGTATCAAGATAGTCATCCGCAACATAATCATCGGCATCGACAAAGGTTACAAAATCAGTATTCACTTGCTTTAGAGCAACATTTCTAGAGTCAGATGCACCAGTATTCTTTTTATTAATAATCGAAACTTTAGTATTTGAACGGTATTTACTTAATCGTTCTAAAGTATTATCAGTTGACCCGTCATTTACAATTATTATTTGATAGTGATCTATATTTTTTTGTTTTAGTATGCTAACCAAACATTTATCAATTGTATCTTCTGCATTATATGCAGCGATAATAACTGAAATACTGTCATTAGTCATCTTAAATTTCTCACTTTCTTACCATTTCTTTAGCTTGTTCAATAATTGGAGCTTTTAATATAAATAAGCAAATCCCATAAACTGCAATTCCAACAAAAATTTGTACAACTAAATTAATAATTGTCATATTCATAATTTCATCTATTCTTGATACAACCAAATACATAAATATACCACTTAGCAAATATCGCCAGATAGGTGCAAATAAAGCCCGTCGTCGAATAGTCCCCTTAATATAAAATAGTTGAACTGTTGTTACTGCAAATTCAGAAATAACAGTTGCGATTGCTGCACCATTTGCCCCGTATAATGAGATAAGAAATATGTTAGCAACAATGTTTACTACTGCTCCAATAGTGACCGAAATAGTATACTGGTGCTCACGATGAGTCGGCATAAGATATTGGGTCCCCGTTACGTTACTCCATGCGATCATTAGAATTGCTGGAGCTTCCCAAAAAATCACTCCACCAGTTGGTCCATATTCGTTTCCCAAAAACCATGGAGCAAATTTATATGCAATGGCCATTAGTCCAAACATCATCGGAACAGATACTGCTGTTACAAAGTCAAATGACTTATATAAGCTATCGCGGACACCCTTTACATCCCCAGAGGCAAATTTATTGGCAATATGTGGTAGCATAACCGTCCCTGTTGCTGTCACAATCGCTAGAACTAGTTTAACGATGTTATCCCCGAAGTTAAATTGCGAGACAGCTGCCTGTGGTGCCATTCTTCCTAACATAATCCGATTAACTACTAGGTAAATCTGAGTAGTAATGGTTGGGATAAATAGAAGTAAAGCCGGATAAAAGTGTTTTAATGGGTGCCATTCACTAATTTTCACCCACTGGATATTCTTACGTAAATATGGCCATAAGGTAAGACTTCCAGCTAATTGAGCAAAACCTAATAGAAAAATATACTTAGCCAGATCATTTTGATTACGCACTAAAATAAATATCAAGGCAATTGTTATTAACTTGACAATCGTATTTCGCGAAACAGTTTTCTTAAAGTCTTCCATCCCCATAAAATACCAGGAAATATCAATCCCATAAGCAACAATCCATAAAGCTTGCAGGAGAAAATATGTCTTAAAGGCACTACTAAATAGAAAAACAGCTATTAAGTAAGCAATTAAAGCGATTGAACTGGTAAATATTTGTAATGAGATAATGCTCCAAAAAGTTTTTGACCGCTTATACTTATTCTTACGCTGATAGGCAATTTCCCGATTTCCATATAACGAAATTCCTAACTGCCCAGCTAAATAAAAGAACGTTACCCATCCATTAGTATAAGTATTAATTCCGTTATTATTAGCCCCTAAAACCCGTGAAACATATGGTGTTGTCAATACAGGAGCCAACATCAATAAAATTTGATATCCCGCATTATATAAATAGTTTTTAATGACCTTCATATAATAACCTCATTTAACTTTTTCAAACTAAAGATTAATTTTACCACTGTCTCATTTCAAACAAAAGGTACTACCGACTAACTTTGGCCAATATTAAAAGACGAATTAAGATTCCGATCCTAATTCGTCTTTCAACATCTTATTTAAATTCTTCTTTAACAGCTGTCAAGGCTGCATGTAATACTTGATCCATATTATAGTAACGATATTGACCTAAACGACCACCGAAGATCACATTATTTGCCTCTTCGCTCGCTAACTTTGCATATTGCTTATAAAGTTCGTTATTCCGTTGATTATTAATTGGGTAATATGGTTCATCACCACGATGCCAATCAGCCGGATATTCACGGGTAATCACCGTCTTATCCTTATCACCCTTACCGAATTCAAAGTGCTTATGTTCAATAATCCGAGTATATGGTGTTTCTGCATCAGTATAGTTAATTACCGCGTTACCTTGGTAGTTTCCAACATTCTTTTCTTCAGTTTCAAAACGAAGACTACGGTATTGTAGTTCACCTAACTGATAGTCAAAGAATTGATCAATCATTCCGGTAAAGACAATCTTTGGATAATTTTTAAGATATTCATCCTTCTTATCAAAGAAGTCTACTCTAGTTTCAACATCAATCAAATCACTGTCTAACATTTTTTCAACAATCTGGGTGTAACCACCAACCGGAATTCCTTGATAGGTATCATTAAAGTAGTTGTTATCGTAAACTAATCGCACTGGCAGACGCCGAATGATAAAGGCTGGCAATTCAGTTGCATTTTGTCCCCACTGTTTTTCAGTGTAGCCTTTAATAAGCTTTTCATAGATATCACGACCAATTAAAGAAATAGCTTGTTCTTCTAAATTTTGTGGCTCTTTACCTGCCATCTCTTGGCGTTGTTCATTGATCTTCGCTATTGCTTCTGCTGGTGTCCGTACCCCCCACATTTGGCTAAAAGTATTCATATTAAATGGGAGGTTGTACATTTCGCCCTTGTAGTTAGCTACTGGACTATTTGTATAGCGATTGAATTCTGCAAACTGGTTTACATAATCCCACACTTCCTTGTTAGACGTATGGAAAATATGAGCCCCATATTGATGCACTTGAATGCCATCTACTTCCTTAGTATAGATATTACCAGCGATGTGATCTCGCTTTTCAATCACTTTTACACGCTTACCACGTTTAGCAGCTTCATAGGCAAACGTCGCACCAAAAAGGCCCGTACCTACTACTAGATAGTCATATTTTTGCATAATTTGCTGATTCCTACTTTCTTCTTGGTGTATTTATTATCTTTGTAAAACTACAATTAGTTCTTATCATTGTATGAGTCCAACATTTCTAACAAACGACTAGATTTCGGCAATTCTACTTTTCTTCCCCACCAGTAATTTCCTTTAATAATTTTAGAATAATCATTTTCTGTCAATACCGCGGGATTAGTACTACCATGAATTGTTATTGTGTTTATATAATGATGGATATTCCTATCAATTCTGTCTTTAAACTTTGAATTACACAAAATTGTTTGTGCCCACATTTCATCTGAACAAAAACTTGTTGAAAATATTTTCTCCCATTTCGGGTTGTTTTGATAATAGTTTAGCAAATACTCTAGGGCATCTCGTGGAATATCTATCCATTGTTGTCCAGCATATATTTCCGTTTCACTTACACCATACTTTTTCAACTTATTAATCCGCAAAATAGTTTGCACTAATAGCAGTAGTCTATGGTACACCTTTCCTCCAAAAGTACGGCGATTAATTTGATCGTAATTGAAATAATACTTCGTCCACCAAATTTCTGGCTCACCTGTTTTTTTCATAGATACAGCTTGCCAGTAATTCATAAATATCCTATCTGTCTTTTCAAAAAAATTATATATTTTGTGTAGAGATTGCATTGGCCAATCTTGACCAGAAATCAAATGAAAGTATGTATTTTGCTTATTTTCTAAAGCAACTTTCATTAGAAAAATCGTTGCTTTTACAATACTATAACTTCCCCATTTAACATCATATTTTGAGACTACAAATGTCGAAGCTCTTTTTATATTTTCTTTTTGTTTTGGAGTTAAATTTGTTTTTTTATCTAAGTGAATATAAACGTTAAATGTGCTAGAAAGACGCTCCGCAAGTTCGATTACCTGATTAATATTTTTATGAGCCAATATTAAAACAGCTTGCATGATACTACTATGCTCCTTTAATTAAATTCCTTAATAGAAGTAACCGTAAATGCAACAACCATTCCAGCGATAATTCCTAAAGCTACTCCAACTAAAGTATATTTTTTTACAGATGAGTGAACTTCTACTGCAATATCTTTTGAAGTAGCGGCAGGATACAAATAGATGCCACCCATTCCTCTTTGAATCTTTGGCAATTCTGCCTTTGCCGCTTTTGCTACACTATTTACATATGCAATTGAATCGCTTTTATTATCAGTGGTTGCCTTTATTGAAATAATCAATGAATTGGGATGATTGTTTGTACTAATAGCATTACTAACATCTTCCACACTTGTTCTTTTCTGAAGATTCTTTGGCAATTCTTTTCGTGCATTGAGCATAACTTGACGACTAGTAAGCATATCACGATATGTCGGAATCATCTCCAATTCAGTTCTCAATCTTTGGTAAGCTGCTCGATTGCTTAAATTATTTCTTATCATAATATCCCGTTCAGCGGAATAGGTAACGCTAGTTTTATGCTTTGCAATAGTAAAAAAAGTAAAGCCTCCGACAAATGCAAATAAAATAATAACTATTATGTTCTTCCAGATTATTTTAATTAATTTATTTAGCGTAAAATTTTCATTTTTCATAATTTACCTCCGAGGATTTAATGTTTGCCAGTAAAGCTAATAAAAATGGGTTAAAGGATACTTCAAGTAGGTGTTGTTCTACTAAACAACTAAATGTTATAACAAGAATTATTGCTGTCAACTCATACTGATGACGGCTTAATCCCTTAATTGAAACTAAAGTCATCATTATAATGACAACAATAGTTATTGCCAAACCATACATTAAAATTAAACGTATATATGAAGAGTCAATAAAAAAATACCCATTGTTATGATTATTAAAAATCTTCATACCAGAATTACCACCTAGGCCATGTTCAACTATTCTTTGCCCAAACCACGTTACAGGATATAGCTCCATGGCTAAGTGACCATACCCCAGTCTACCCGATAACATTCGATCTACGGTAAAAAAAAGATGGTTATCTTTATCAAAAAAATATGCAGAGACAAATGCTATAAAGGTAGCAATAGGTATATACATCCAAAAGGTTGAAATAAATTTCTGAAAAATTTTATACCGCTCTGCAAGTTTGGCAATAATTAAAACAGCAATGCTTAATATCATACATAGGACGCTCAATCTTGCATCAGTTATTAATTTAGTAATAATTGCGACTATAAAATAACCTATGTAGTATTTCCAATTAATTTTTCTAAAATTCAGATACTCATGTGCTAGCAATAGATACAAAATATGTGCTGCTAGGTCAGTTGGATAAATTATACCTAATGAATACCTAGTTGCTCGTCCTGGTACTACAAAGACAAGATCTTTAATAACTCCAATTAACGAAAAAAATATCACAAAAGATAAAATAATTATTGCTGTTCCAAAGTAAAACTTAACAATCTTTCTAAAATTCACCTTATCTGCAGCCAAAATAAAACTCATCATTACAATAATTAAATTAGAATTTGAATTTCGCCATGAAATTGCTGCTAAAGTAAGTATAAAGAAAGAGACAATTTTCTGTTTTATTGAAGAATCATCTAAAACAAATATTTTAAAAACTAAAATTAATATCACCAAATAGGAAGCTATATTAAAGGGCCTGCTCCCAATATAAGGATCAAATGTTGTATTTCTTAAAAATAAAACAAATATATAGAATACCATTGTGGAAAGGTATAAATTTTCTCTATTAATCGGTACATTAAATATTTTTTTTATTCTCAACAAAAGTACATCCCACACTTCCTAATATGCTCCTTCACTCTTAAAGATACTAATAATATTTTTAAACATTATTTTCATATCAAATCCAAGCGAAGCCTCATCAACATATTCTAATTCAACATCACAACGTTCTGGATATGGTATATTACTCCGCCCACTTGATTGCCACAATCCCATTGCTCCCGGTTTTACCGATAAAAATTTATCAACCCGGTCACCATATTCTGCTAATTCTGCCTTAACAACTGGTCGCGGTCCAATGATACTCATCTCGCCACGTAAAATATTAATAAATTGGGGAATTTCATCAATTGATGTCTTCCGCAACCATTCTCCTAAGCGAGTAATTCGAGGATCTTCTTCTGGTTCCAACTTATAGTTATTTGCCACATATTTAGCATAAAGTTCAGGATCATCTTCCAAAATTTTATCTGCATTCACAACCATTGAACGGAACTTATAAATCTTAAAGGGCTTGCCATGCCAGCCAATCCGTTCTTGTTTATAAAACAGTGGTCCCTTATTATCACCAAAGCGATTCATTATAAAAACAGCTAAAAACACTGGGCTAAAGCAAACTAATGCTCCTGATGATAGCACAACATCAAAGAACCTCTTCCAGAAAAGGTAGCTCTTAGATTGTTGTTTAATTTTTACCTTCTCACTCATGATTCTCAACCCTACTTTTTCTCTTTAATAATATATATCGGCCGCTTCTTTGTCTGCATATAAATGCGTCCAATATAACGCCCAACTATTCCGAGGCAAAGTAACTGGATACCACCTAGGAATAGAATGATACAAACCATTGACGCCCAGCCAAAAGCGCTACTCGATGGCTCAATAATTTTACGAACAATAACAATAATCATCCCAATAATGGAAATGAAAGCTGTCAAGCCGCCAGCCCAGGTAGCAATTGCTAATGGAGCTTCTGAAAAATCAGTAATCCCGTCAATCGCATATTTAAATAACTTCCAGGTCGACCAATCTGTTGTTCCAGCTACTCGTTCGACATTTTTATAGGGAAGATATTTAGTCTTAAAACCAACCCAGTTAAAAATCCCCTTTGAGAACCGGTTATATTCAGTTAACGATAGCACTGCATCCACCATCTGACGCGTCATCATCCGGTAGTCACGAGCCCCAGAGACAATTTTGGTATCAGAAATTTTATTGATAACATTATAGAATTGGTTGGAAAGGAAAGACTTAAACTTCGCCTCACCCTTTCGATCTGTCCGCCGCATCCCCACACAATCATATTCACCAGTAGAAATATCCTTATACATCTCTGGTAAATATTCTGGTGGATCCTGTAAATCAGCGTCCATCACAACAATATAATCACCTGTTGCGGCCTGTAAGCCGGCATAAAGCCCTGCTTCTTTACCAAAATTCCGTGAAAAAGAAACATAATGAACCCGTTCTGGATCCTGTTTGTGAAGCTTGCGTAGTTCTGCTAAAGTCCCATCACTTGATCCATCATTAACAAACCAATATTCTGTTTCTACTGGCATCTGTTTAACCACTTTTTCAACGGCTGGGTAAAAAAGTGGGATAGCCTCTTCCTCGTTATAACAAGGAACAACTATTGACAATTTTGGCATTCTTGTCTCTCCAATCGTTAATGCTCACCATGACCGGTGACTTTACGTTTTAAGAACTTCGCAATCTTTAACGGCCAGTTTTGCTTTTCAAGAAATACTCGGTTAACTTCCACTGTCTTGTATTGTGGATTAGTCAACAACCAAGTATCGAGTAAAAGCTCACTCAAAAAGCCAAAGACCCGTTGCTCATATGGTGTATAGTCAGAATAATCAACTTTTTTCTCAACTTCGCCTAAAACATCAAACAGCCAGGTACAATATTCGTCCAATGGCTTTTTCTTCATAATCATCATATTGAAATAGTGAGCTGATGTCTGTTTCATTACTTTTTCAAAAGCGGGTAAGTACTGGGGATATTTCTCCTTTAATACCTGCCGAGTAATTTCAAGCGGCTCGTGCTCATGAACATGAAGGTAATGTGATTCATTTGTTTCAATGTAGTAATGCCGCTTCTTTGGCAAGACTACATCGGCATCTGTCAATAACTCTTCAACTTGTTCATGATTAAGGATAGTTGAAAGATCCTTTGAGTGCCCCATCGTTAAGTAACGACGGTAGTGGACCAATCCTAACGCATCCACATCAAGGTTTTGCCATCCCCAGTACAAGGCTGTTAACTCATTGTAGTGCGGATTCTTTTTTGAAATATTATCTCCGGTATTATCACCCTGAAATGTATGGTTAACAGTCGGGTGAATCTCTTTACCAACAAAAACTGGTAAATACATTGGATCACCTGGCATCCGATAATTTTTATGGACAGCCACTAAGATTTTAATATTCACTATTTTACTCCTAATTATTGTTTTTAAACATAATCATTAAAATAATACCAGTAATTCCCAATCTTGGAAAGTTATTATTGGAAATCCTGCGCATCTAGCCAGCTCTGCACGTCATCAAGATCAAAGCCCTTTCGATACATCGCCTGCTTAAAATGCTGCTCACGCTCGTATCCTTGATAACGACGAACACGATGCCATTGCTTTGCTGCTTCTTTTGCTAAAAGGTCGTTCTCTTGCTCCAGATCAGGTTGTGGAACAACTTCATCCTTAATCATTTCATACACACTACTAGAGAAGCCTTTTGTCATAACCCCCTGTTGTACTTTTTGTTCTCGTCGCCGCTCTGGCTGGTTCCGATAACGGCGAAATAACTTTACAGCTAACTTCTTTGCCAATTCTGCTTGAACTTCAGGAGTAAATTGCGTTAAAGCATCATCAATATCGTTTTCGCCAATCCCTTTTTGTCGTAAGTGTTGACGAATTACCCTAGGGCCCTTCAAGTCCGTATTAATCATCGTGCGGACATAAGAAGCTGCATAGGCATGATCATCGATTAACTGTTGACCGCGCAGCTTTTTCAAGATTGGCTCAATAAACTCTTCTGGCGTATCAATTTCTTTTAGCTTCTTAATGATGTCACTTTCCGTCCGCATCTGGTAAGAAAGGTAGTCAAGCATTTGGGAATAAGCCTTTGCTTGCTGGTCAGCAGTCGCAATAGCCGCAATTTGCTTTTCATCTAGCTCGGTCCCCTTCATCAAACGGAACTGAATCAAAACACTTTCTGCAACTGGAAAAGCATACTTACCATCAAGGTATATATTATATCGACCCTTCCGTTTTTGCGCCTCAATTTTCGAAATTTTTGCCATTTTTAAATTTCTCCTTAACATTCTCAATTTTTAATCGTTTATAAAGGTGTAAGCAGTGGCCGCTACTTAACAAATCAAATTAAACAAAGGAAGTTTTTATCATGCAAATGGTTCGTAATTTCAAGTCCGCTAAAATTCAGCTTACCCTCACTAACAGTGAACATCCCAAGGGCGTTAAACATCCCTTTAACAACATTATTGAGGATGTCACTAATGAGCAGGTAGCACAATTTAGTGCGGCAATTGAAATGCTTACTGCTGAAAAATGCCTTGATACAGACATTATCGTTACTAGTCAAGTCGCATTGAACAACTAATTTCAAGGAGGAAACTAACTTATGCGTACATTAAGCTTAACTTTCAAGGGTAGTCTTGGTAAAAAACATTCATTAAAGTTGAACTATGCCAGTGGTGATCTCGATGCCGAAACTGTTCGGAAGGCAATGCAAGAAATTGCGCAAACCCACCTTTTTACTAAAGAAGGCGAAGATATTTATCAGCAACCTCTTTCTGCAAAATACATTGATACTGTTTCTACCGTTATCTTTAACGACGAACAAAAGTAATTAAATATCGAGTTCTAAAGATCTTCAACATTTGGAGGCTAGGAAAATTTCCTAGCCTCCATTTTTGTTTTTTCTTTCTACCAGTTGCCAAAAGTGTTTCTTGGCGTGCAATTCACCTTCATGGCATTCTTGCAAAGCAGCATTGAGAGCCGCCCCCAGCATGATAATATAGCCAGAAAAGTCAAGCCATACCATCATTGCAATAAAAGCTCCAATTGTCTTATAGGAAATTACCCCATGACTAAATAATAAGGTATAGAACGAGAATAAACGTGATAATCCCATCCAAAGCAAAGAAGCCAAGAATGAACCAGCAAGTGCATAGCGCAACCGGACCTTCGCATTAGGAACAAAGTAATACAAGAGCGTAAGAGCAATAAACAAGACGCCAAATGTTACCGGCCACCTTAATGAGCTAAAGATAGCAATGTAATCGCGCCGGAAATTAAAAATTGGCTGGATACTCTTAAGAACCTGCTCCCCAAAACCATACAAAATAATAATGATAAAAATAATTACTAAGACGACAATCATCCAAACAAAAGAGACGATTCGGTTCATCACTGGATTTTGATTCTCAGCGATTCCATACGCATGATTAACGCTTCTTTGAAAAGCGGCAATTCCCTGACTGGTCGACCAGAGAGCAATCAAGGCCCCGGTTGTCAGAACACCACCACTCCCCCGTCGTAAGAAATCATAGATCAACGGCTGGATAAAATCATAGACCGATTCAGGAATTGCAGTTGAGAGGTAGGCTAAAATCGTCTTAGCGTCAATCCCAATCATCGGTAATAAATTTCCTACTACCATCACGGCAGGAAAAATAGATAGCAAGGTATAGTAAGCTAGAACAGCAGCAGAACTTGAAATCTGGGCCATTGTAATATGTTGGATTAATAACGCAATAAATGTCTTACCTTTGCCCGGTTCCTTGTCCATAATAACCTCCAAAATTAATTTATAAAGACAATTATAACAAACTGAACACCCGACAAATATTACAGAATAGATAAAAAAGCCTCATCACCAAACTAATGGTGCTGAGGTTTTTACCAATTACCCTTCAACATGGTGACGCTTTGCGGAGATTTGATAGAAGACCAACGCAACGATTGCAAAGAAGATTGGTCCCGCAAGTGTCCAGAAAGCTGTTTGATAATCTTTTTGTAATAGTGGTTGAACAAACGTAAAGACGATTCCGACAATTAAAATCAATTCAACGAAACATACTAATACATCTGTCCAGAAACGGTTCTTAAAGACAACGAATGGCCGGTCAAGATCCTTCTTTGCCTTAAAGAATGGAAAAGCCCCGATCAAGAAAATATATGGGAAACAAGTTGAAACGTTCGCCATATCAGTCAAAATCAAGTAGAACTGTTGAGCAGCATTGCCCCCAAAGGCAACCAAGAAAACAATAATTGAAACAATAATTGCTTGAAGCCACATTGCATTTGCAGGCATCCCCGCCTTGTTAAGTTTCGTAAGCTTCTTTGGCCATAAGTCTGGATTAGAACCAAGAATGAAGGCCTTGATTGGGGAGTAAAGCAGAATAAACAATGCCCCCAAGAAACCAAGAGTCTGTGCAAAGGCAACGATCCGCGTCATGATAAGTCCAAAAGTAAGGGCAGCACCATGCGACCATCCAAGTGCATCCCCCATGGTAACCCCTAATTGATTAAAGACAACATAGGTAACATTACCAAGGTTAACGCTGCTCTTAGTCAAAGTTTGTTGATAATTTACTGACCAACCGAGCATGAAGATCATTAAAACATAAGTACCAATCGTAAAGATACTTGCAATTATCAATCCACGAGGGAATGTCTTTTCAGGATTTTTCATACTATCAGTAACAGACCCTAATGATTCCATTCCACCGTAAGCAAAAATAGCATAAACAACAAATGAAATAATAGCAATTGGTGTCTGGAATTGTGGATTAGGTGATGTAATGAACGTTGAAGCACCATGAATTGGCTGCTTTAAGATTCCTTTATCAGCGACTAAAACAATAACGCTGACAATAACAAAGATAATGTTAACAACAATTGTAAAAATACCACCAAGTGAACCAACTTTAGCAATGGCGGTCATTCCCCGTGAACTGCACCAAGTTGTTCCAAGAATCAACAGAATCCCAAGAACCCCAATCAATTGAGTCGAGGTCAGACCAAATGCGTGCCATTGCTGGGTGGTATCCTTACCAAAAAGTAAGGCAGAAAAGGTAATCCAAACCCGTGATGCCGTTGATACCATCCATACAATCCAAGATGCTAACCATACGAAAGTACCGACAAAAGCGATTCGTTCACCAACTGAGCCGGCAAGCCAGGAATAAATTCCCCCTTTAGCATCCTTAAATGTGGAACCGTACTCTGCCATCATCAAGCCACAGGGAAAGAAGAAACAAATCCCTGCTAATGCGTACCAAATAATACTACCGTAACCCATTTGTAAGTAGGCGTTTGAAACATTCCCAAAACCAAAAATGGCGGTAATGATCATCGTCACTAGTCCAAAGGTAGTAATCATCTTCTTATTACTACTCTGTTCGTCCAAAATAATGCCTCCAAAGCTTTAGAATTCTTAAATAAAAATAAGAAATTATTTAATAATTATTAGTATAGTCGTCTTTTAAAAAAATAAAAGTCTTTTACAGAATTTCACATTACTTTTATACTATTTTTTGTATTTTTATGCCAACTTAGCAATCTTTATTCGTTTATTTGTATATTTTACTATAAGTGATGTATACTATTTTCATCACTTAATAATCGTTTTCACATTTAATCTTAATGATATGGATAGCGTTTTCCAACGTTGCTATAATTGAGTTAAGCAAATTTATGTGATTTTCACTCTAATATATAAGATCGTGAGGTGGAGTAAATGAGTGAGAAAAAAGGTATTAATACGACGGAACTAACCCTTTTAATCGTGGGATCAACAATTGGTTCGGGAGTATTTGGAATTACCAGTGATTTAGCTACCGCGGCGGCTCCCGGACCAGCAATCATTGCCTGGATAATAGTAGGGATTGGCGTCTTGACTTTAGTTCTCTCCCTAACTAATCTTTCGCAAAAGCGGCCAGACCTTGATTCAGGGATTTTCAGCTATGCGGCAGCTGCTTTTGGTCCGCTGGGCGAATTTATTTCTGGTTGGGCATACTGGCTTTCCGCGTGGCTCGGCAATATTGCTTTTGCGACGATTATGATGAGCGCTCTTGGAACGTTTTTCCCCAGCCTATTTGCCAATGGTCAAAACTTATTCTCAATTATTGTTGCAATTATTTTAACCTGGGTTTTGACATTCTTGGTAAATCGAGGAATCGAATCAGCGGCCTTCATCAATTCAATTGGGACAATCTGCAAGATTATTCCATTAGTCGTCTTTGTTATCTGTGTGATTCTTGGTTTTAAGGCTAAGATCTTTACTGCTGATTTCTGGGGCAATGTAACACAGAATCTCAGTTCAAAAATCGAAACTGGTTCAATCTATGACCAAGTAAAGGCCTCAATTATGGTAATGATGTGGCTATTTGTCGGCGTCGAAGGTGCCTCGGTTCTTTCTAGTCGTGCCAAAACACGGACTGATGCTGAACGGGCTTCCATCTTCGGCCTGGTAAGCTTGCTTGTTATTTACATTGTGGTTTCTATTTTGCCATACGGGGTCATGACCCGGGCTCAGTTAGCAGCTGGTGGGCAACCGGCGCTTGGAGCTATCATGCAACACCTGGTTGGAACATGGGGTGCCGCCCTGATCAGTATTGGATTAATCATCTCAGTTTTAGTTTCGTGGCTCTCGTGGACAATGCTCCCAGCTGAATCATTAATGCTAATGGCTGATGATGAAACCCTCCCAACATCATGGGGTAAGCTAAATGACAAAAAAGCGCCAACACGGGCATTAGTAATCACCGGGGTTCTTCAATCAATTTTCCTCTTCTCTTTGCTTTTCACTACTTATGCTTATAACTTTGCATATACGCTTTGTACAGCTGCCATTTTGATCTGTTACCTCCTTGTTGGTATTTACCAGATGATGTACAGTTGGCAGCACCAAGAATGGGGACAATTTGTTATTGGACTAATCGCCACCCTCTTTGAATTAATGGCGATGGTTCTCTCTGGCTGGAAAGAAATAATGGTCGTTTCAGTCGGTTTTATTCCCGGATTCTTCTTTTATGTTCAAGCATGTAAGGAATTCCATCACTCAATCACAGTAAAAGAAAAATGGGCAATGGGAATTATCGCTGTCTTTGCGGTTATTTCCTTAGTATTGGTAATCAACGGAACAATTTCAATTAATTAAAGGAGGAAAAAGATCATGGTAGAAATAGCACATTTTGGTGTTGAAGCATGGCTAAATAAGTGGGAAAAGAGCGCGACTTATGATATTTCGCAAAGTACAATCGCCTCTTTAAGCATGCACGATCTCTTAAATTTAGATGGTAACAATGGCGAAGAGTTTTATGAGATGCTTGATAAGCAGCAAATGAACTATGGGTGGATTGAAGGATCACCCGAGTTTAAAGAAGAAGTTGCTAAACTGTATCACCATGTTGATCCGGAAAATATCTTGCAAACAAATGGTGCCACAGGAGCAAATATTTTAGCCCTTTATGCCCTAATTAATCCCGGCGACCATGTAATTGCAGAATACCCTTCTTACCAACAACTCTACGACATTCCTAAATCATTAGGTGCAGATGTTGATTACTGGCATATTCATGAAGAAGATGACTGGTACCCACGAATCGATGACCTAAAAGCGCTGGTTAAACCTAATACTAAAATGATTTGTCTAAACAACGCAAATAATCCAACGGGAACGGTTCTTGATAAAGAGTTTCTCGAACAAGTTGTTGAAATTGCTAAGTCAGTCGATGCTTATGTTCTTGTTGATGAAGTCTACCTGCCTCTCGATCACCCCGAAAAATTTGCGCAGATTATTGATCTTTATGATAAGGGAATCTCTACTAATTCTCTTTCAAAGACTTATTCAGTGCCAGGAGTTCGGATCGGTTGGACCGCGACTAACGCTGAAGTTGCCGATATCTTCCGTAAGTTCCGTGATTACACCATGATCTGTGGAGGAGTCTTTAACGACCAGCTCGCCACCTACGTTTTACGTCACCGTGATCAAGTTCTCGCCCGGAACCGGAAGCTAGTTCTTGGCAACCTCGCCATTTATAAGGATTGGATTGATCATGAAGACCGGGCAAGTGTCATCATGCCACAAGCAGTCTCTACTTCCTTCCCAAAGCTTGACGTGCCGGTTGATATTCATACCTTCTGTGAAAACTTGCTTCATGACGAAGGGGTTCTCCTCGTGCCCGGCGATGCTTTTGATACTCCAGGTCACGTTCGCCTCGGCTACTGCGCACCAGAGGCAACTTTAAAAGAAGGCTTAAAGCGGCTTTCAAAGTATATGCATCAATATGATTAGCATTATAAAAAAGAGGCTGAGAAAACTTTTGTTTTTTCAACAGCCTCTTTTTTATACGAATGTTGTTACGATATTGTGGAAATTAACTACAAGGCTCGAGGCTAAGTCCGAACGATAATTAGCCCGTGCCGTGCTAATCACCGCTCTATCCTTAGCCCACCGCCTTGTCGAGAAAGTTAATTCCCACTCACTTTTTTAATTTTCAAACTGCTTAGCAACCTTTTCTGCGATCTCACGGTAATGGTCTAAGTACTTAGCATAATTATCATCGTACATGTAATCAGCATCTGCTTCTGGATCTTGAGACGTCAAAATCTTCGGACCATCATTCGTAATAACTAAGGTATGTTCGTATTGGCAACTCCAACCACCATCAGCAGTCTTGGCAAGCCAACCACTTGGATCACTAGTATCAGCTTCCCAAGTACCGGTGTTAATCATTGGTTCAACAGTAATGGTCATCCCGTTACGAAGACGAATTCCTTGACCGTGTTCGCCGTAATGAGGCACCATTGGATCTTCATGCATCGTTGGTTGAATACCGTGACCAACAAATTCACGGACATCCCCATAGCCATTCTCATCTTCTGTGTAGTGTTGAATCACCGCACCAATATCACCAATCCGGTTACCAGGAACACATTGGTCAATTCCCATAAACAGTGACTTCTTAGTAACGTCCATTAACTTTTGGATTTCAGGGGAAACTTCTCCTACCGCATAGCTCCAGCAAGAATCACTGAAAGCACCGTCAACACTGACAACCGTATCAACCTTTACTAAGTCGCCCTTCTTTAAGATTAACTTCTTACGAGGGAATCCGTGACAAATTTCATCATTCACACTAACACAAGTAGCGTACTTGTATCCTTCAAAGCCAATTTGTTCAGCTTTAGCTCCAGCAGCCTTGAAGTACTTCCGAGCGAATTCTTCAATCTTCCAACTTGAGATGCCTGGCTTAATAATTTTACGAAGGCCAAGGTGCATTGCCGCTAAGGCTGCCCCGGCCTTTTCCATTGCATCGATTTCTCGAGGTGATTTTAAACTAATCATTTTCGCGATCTCCTTATTTACAATCTAACATAAATAGTATACCACTTGTCTGCCCTGATATCGCAAACCGTGCTATACTATATGAACGTTATAGATTTAATGGAGGTTATAAAATGGCAAAAGCACTTGTAGTATACGCAACCATTACCGGTAATAATGAAGACGTTGCGGATATCATTACTGACGCTCTGGAAGATTTAGGAGTAGAAGTCGATGAAGTTGAAATGACAATGGCTGATCCAGCTGACTTTGAAGAAGCTGATATTTGTGTGATCTGTCCTTACACTTACGATGAGGGAGCTCTTCCAGAAGAAGGAATTGACTTTTATGAAGACTTGCAAGAAGAACAACTAGCAGGCAAAGTTTACGGAGTTGCCGGCTCTGGTGATACTTTCTATGGGGATGACTTCTGTGTCGCCGTCGATAAATTTGGGGATGCCCTTGCCAAGACGGGTGCAACTAAGGGCGCTGAAAATGTTAAAATCAACCTCGCACCAGATGAAGAAGACATTCAAAAGCTCGATGCCTTCGCTAAGCAATTAGTAGAGAAGGCGGCTAAACTGAATGATTAAGGATCTGTGGGTAAAATATAAGTCAATCATCGCCTACCTTTTCTGGGGCGTTGTCACAACGGTGGTTAACTTAGCAGTGTTCCAGCTTTTGAGTTCTGGGATCCATTGGAATTATCAAGTAGCTAATGTTATTGCCTGGTTTTTATCGGTTTTAGTAGCTTACTTCACTAATAAAGTCTGGGTATTCGGATCACATTACACTACCGTTAGTGACTTTATTGTTGAGTTTCTTCGGTTCTATTTCTACCGAGGCCTCACACTTGTATTAGATATAATTATTATGTATGTTGGGGTTTCTTTATTAGGATTCAATGATCCTCTCCAACAATTTATCGTTAAATTTATTGATAATGTCATTGTGGTAATTGCTAATTACATTTTCTCAAAGTGGTTAATCTTCAAAGATAACCGTGATATTGCAGATAAATAAATGATAGTATTCGGACTGTAAACTTACAGTGCGAATTTTTTATTTATTTTGCGAATCCCAACTATAATAAATATGAAGAAGGGACTGACCTAAAACGATGAAGAAATTCCCACCAATTGAAAAAATATTAGAAGCTTATACAGCAATTGCTGACGGTCACGTTAAACTTGAAAACGATCAAGCACTCGTAACCTCTTCTAATGAAGCGAAAACTTATACCGTCACCTTTCACGATAATACCTATACTTCAAATGACAATGCCTCTTACTGGCAAGGCTATCTTGGCTATCCTGGAATCGCGGTTCTGATGCTTCAGGGAAAGTTGCCCTATGATAAGAAATTAGCTCAACAATTTGCTGGAGTTGATTGGAATAAAATCAATCAAGAATATAAGCGTAATTATGCGCAAGCTGCTGATGCTGTTATGACTGCTAAAGGAATTGATAAGAAGAAAGCAGAGACGGAACTTCATCATGTTTACGATGCCCTAAAGCAATTACCAATTATCGTTAAACGTGGATCATTACGACCACCTAAAGCAAACTAAAGGTGAATAAGAGACTACTCTTTTACATCTCTTATTCACCTTTTTATTGTTGTGATAAGTATTTTTCAACAATTTTAAGAATCTTTTCGCTTGCGTGCCCATCCCCAAATGGTACTTCCGCTAGTTCCATTTGCCGATACTTCTTCTCATCATTTAACAATTCAAAAACCGCTTGTTGAATCGTTGTCGGATCAGTACCAACAATTTTTACGCCCCCTAGGCTGACCGCTTCCTGACGTTCTGTTTCATCCCGTAAAAGCAAAAGAGGGCGATGCAATGCTGGAGCTTCTTCCTGCAAACCGCCTGAATCAGTTAACAGAATCGAACTCCGGGCAGCAATATTTAAGAAATCGTGATGATTTAATGGTGTAATAAGATGAATTCGGTCGTGATCTCCTAAAATATCATTAGCCAGTGATTCTTCTTCTGGATGAGGATAGACAGGAAATATCAGGTCAAGATTGTTGTTAGTTTCCACAATATCACGCATTGTATGGAAAACACGCTTCATGGGGGCGCCGAGGTTATCTTTGCGCCGCATTGTCATTAATAAAATCCGATTATTTGCTGGGATAGACTGCAGTAAAGGATGCGTAAAATCTTCTTGTAAATTATGCTTCACGCTATCAATTGAAGTATTTCCAGTAACATAGATTCGTTTTGCCGGATGGTGCTCTTGCAATAAATTATCGCGGGTACTTGTCGTTGGCGCAAAATAAAGGTCTGCTAGATTATCTGTAAGGCGCCGATGCATTTCATCAGGGAATGGTGAATACCGTTCATAAGTACGCAAACCAGCTTCGACATGGCCAAGTGAAATATGATGATAAAAGCTGATCAAGCTGGCAGCTAAAGTTGTAGTAGCATCGCCAACCACAAGGATCATATCTGGTTGTCCGGCATTAATCACATTATTTAAGTTATGTAAAAGCTGGCTCAACAACTCAACTTCATTTGTGCTTGTTGCGTTCGATAAATCAACACTGAAATCAATTTGAAAATCCAAATATGCCAACGTGTCGTTTAATAATTGTGAATTTCCCGTTGCAACAAGAACCGGTTGCCAGGTCGCAGGATTTTGATGCATCAATCTAATGATCGGCGCCAACTTCAAAACCTCAGCCCGCGTACCAAACAAAAACATAATCTTATATGGTGGCTGCATTAATGACTCTCCTTTCAGCTTTTAATAAAAAAGACGTAATCACTAAACAAAGCAATCACGTCGACAGTGCATTATCAAATGGTCCCATCCGGATTTGAACCGGAATCGACCGCTTAGGAGGCGGATGTACTATCCAATTATACTATAGGACCAAACTAAAGAATATTATCGCATTTACGAGGGATTTCGTAAAGACGGTAATTATTCTTTTTTAGTTTTCGTTATTTTTACGACGATGCTTCAAACGAATTCCTTTATTTTTGCGATTCTTTTTCTTCCGCCGTTTCTTTGGCTTAGAGAATCCACTGAGGGTTTGATTCATCTTTTTATGGGTTTCCCCACTTAATTGTTCTTTTTGCAAGTGACGACTAGCCTGCTTTTTGATTGAAACCACCCGTTGCCCTTCTTCTGGTTTCTGGTTGGTTAATTTATTATCACCAATATAGAGCTTAGTTAGTTCATAGTCACTATCAGTAAGTAGCTTCTTAAGGTCACGAATATCATGATCATCACCTAAACTAAGTGCTAACCCTGGTTCTCCTTGTCGCCCAGTACGGCCAACCCGATGAATATAGGTATTGAGCGATGTTGGCAAGTCAAAGTTAATAACGGCAGGCAATTTAGGAATATCAATGCCCCGGGCTGCCAAATCCGTCGTCAACAACAACTTGATTTGCCGCTTCCGAAACATCCGCATTGCTTTTTCCCGTTGTACTTGTTTCTGCCTACCACCCAAGGTATCGACCGGAACATGTTCGTGTCGCAACCGACTTGCAGCATAGTTAAGAGTACGGGTACTGTTGAAGAAGACAAGCGCCCGAAAATCTTTAATACTTGTCATCCGGCGTAAAGTTGCTGTTTTTTGCGCATTGGTTCGTGCACTTAAGTAACCATGTTCTACCGGTCCCTGAGAAGTATCCTCATCCCGCACATCAATAGTTTCAATATCGCGACCAAACATCACATTCAATTCATCCAGAACAGGAGACTTTGTAGCAGAAAAGAATGCTAGTTGAGTAGATAACGGGGTTGCACGCTCAATATCTTCTACGACAGCTAAAGTATCGTCCTGAAGCATGTCATCAGCTTCATCAATAACCATTGTCATTAGATGGCCGAGCTTTAAATGATGGTTATCAAGCATATGGAGTACCCGTCCAGGTGTCCCTACTACGACATCAGGGTGTTGGTGCAAATTCATAACTTGTCGCCGTAAATTTGCCCCCCCTGTCAGGGATTGAACGCTAACACCAATTAAAGTTGCCCATTCACGGATTACCTTGGTTGTTTGAATTGCCAATTCTTGTGAAGGTGCGAGAACCAATAATTGAGTTCCCTCGCCTGGCATAATCTTAGGCAAGAGTGGCAACGTAAAGGCTAGGGTCTTTCCAGAGCCAGTCGGTGCTATTCCAAGGACAGATTGGTCAGTTTTTAATGCCGGCGCAACTGCTTTTTGGATTGCTGTTGGTTGCTTGTATTTTTCATCAAAGTGTTTTTGAAATTGTTCGATCAAATTAAATCATCCTATTCTTGATCGTTATCAGATGGGAAAACTAGTTGAGCAGATTGACGAAGGGAGTACATAACTGAGTTGACCGTCTTAGATAATTCTAACCAATGCTTGTACTTCTTCATTTCTTCTTCATCATCAGGATTGTTAAAGAGGTCTGCGAAATCATTCATTTCATCAGTCATTGAATTTTCTTCAACTGGTGCTTCGATTGGGTGCGCATTTTGGTCAGCATCATAGTAAGTAACCTTTCGCGTATCAAAAATACTATCAAAGACTAAAGTATCCTTCAAGCCGTAAACTTCAGAATAAAGGTGGGAGTTAGCTGTCTTACCAAAATTGAGAGTGACAGTAAATTTGTCATAGTTAAGAATTGCAACCCCTTTACCATCAACCCCGGTTTTAGTGAGAGTTGGGAAGTAAACTACAGATTCTGGTTCACCATAAATAGTAACGGCACCATAAACAGCATATACACCGAGGTCCATTAATGCTCCCCCAGCATACTTAAGGGTAAAAATATTTGGATATGGTTCACTGCCATTAAGAACTTTATCAAAACGAGATGAGTATTTCATTACAGTGATGGTTGCTCCTTGAACATAATGTTCCTTCATCTCATCAACTTTCTTCAAGGCAGCTTGATAAATCTTGGTATGGATATGACGGGCTGCTTCAACTAAACGTGCCTTAGGATGGGCTGCCAATAATGATTCAATTGCACTGTATTCACTTGGATTTACGAAAGCTGGCTTTTCAACAATAATAAATTTATCGTTTTCAATTGCTTTCCGTGCTTGTTGGTAGTGCAAACTATTTGGTGAAGCAATATAAACGACATCAAAATTACCCTCTTCAAAGAACTTATCAATGTCATCGTAAAATTCAGTTGCCCCATATGGCTTGCCAAACTTCTCAGCATGTTCTAATGTCCGAGAATAGACAGCTGTCAATTCATATTTCCCTGTTGTCTTGGCTGCATCTAACATCTGATCAGTAATAATATTTGTTCCAATAACACCAAGTTTTAACATAAAATCAACTCTTCCTTTTCAAATATTTCTTTGCTTACATCTAATTTTAACAATTATTGCGCGTTTTTAACAGAAATGAAATCTTCTGATAATAGAAATGTGTGTATAATTAGTTATGTTATAGAATGACTTATCACTTAATTGAGGAGACTGATAAAATATGAGAAAAAAAGGAATGTTACTTTTCGGCGCGGGGCTAATGGCTGGACTCACCAGTACTTTAGGGTTCAGTCGCGCAAAGAAAAGCAATAATACGATTTCGTTACCTATCTTTTATGCGGGCACATGGCAATATTATGATAAAGAACGAGATCGCTCTCATAAAATAACTATCTCTCCTGAATTAAAGCTCGGCATCGATAACCAAATCATTCCGGCAACGGTTCAACAAATCAAACCTGATAAGTTAGTTTTTCTTGATCGGTTTGGCTATCACATTACTATCCGAGCTAATGAGCAACGACCAGTTTCACTAACTGATGAAGCTGATGACCAAGTTTATACTATTCAACCATTAAAATAATGTTGGCGCTGTAAGACAGCGTTTTTTATTTTTAAATTATTTTTGAGTGTACTGACGATGTGCCGGTGCTTTGTAATTTTGCATAAATGCCAAAATCTGGTCGAACTGGTCACTAAAACAGATACTATTCAAATAAGGATCTTCTACAAAGCCAGCCTTATTCATTTGCTTAAATAGATCGTTTAACGAATCATAAAAACCATTAAAGTTGTAAAAAGCAACGGGCTTATGATTGTCGCCCACTGTTGTCCATGAAGCAGCTTCGGTAATTTCCTCTAATGTTCCAAAGCCACCAGGGAAAGCTAATAATCCATCCGCAAGATTCATCATCGTTTGCTTGCGAATATCCATATTAGGAACAATTCTTACATCTTTTAATTCGTTATAAATGGCTCCACGTTCAGCTAATTCAGTAGTAATTACCCCGTGAACAACGCCCCCATTTTGCAAGACCGTCCGAGCAAGGGTTCCCATCAAGCCAAACGCACCGGCACCATAAACCAATTCAATATCGTGTTGGACCAACCATTCACCAAATCGGTGTGCTTCATGATTAAATGCCGGATCATTACCATCACGTGCACCACAATAGACTGCAATTCGTTTAATCATACAACTACTCCCCTTTAATATTTTTTAGAGAATCTAATTGATGCTTAATTGTTGCTGCCGCACTCTTAATCTCTTCTTCTTCCAATGGATAAAGTTTTAAGAGCAGAAGGTTGCCAATTCCTTGCCGACCAATTAACGCTGGAAAACTGATGTAAGTGGAATACTGCGGCTGATAAATTGCAACTGGCAACGCTAATTGTTCATCCGCGAAAATTGCCGTAATAATTCGTAGAGTCCAGGCAGTAACAGCACTAACATTATACCCTAACCCATCAAGAGTGTACCAATTACTAAGGTTCGCCTTAATTTTAAGCTGACTTTGATCTAAGTGGTGGCCATTGATTGCCGCGGTTAAGGGTTGTCCATTTACGCGAACAGTTGACCAAGCGAATACTTGATGGCCATCATGCTGACCATAGACAAAGCCAGTTACATTAGCAGCGGCTACCTTTGCAGCTTCTGCAATTGCCCGATAAAGGCGCGCAGTTTCAACAACCGTGCCAATCCCAATTACTTGCTTTTGCGGCAAGCCAACTTTTTGCTGAAGAACAGCAGTAATTGCCTCATTCGGATTAGTAAGGTTAATTAGGATCCCACTAAAATCACTCTTAAAAATCTTATTACCAACTTGTAAGGCCTGCTGATAACTGGTCTCAAGCTCAGCCATTGGTTGTTGCTTCATCAAAGCACTCTTTCCAAAGGCGGTAATAAGAACATCCGCATCGGCTAAGGCAGCGTAATCTTGAATAATTATTTTTGTATGGGTCGCCAAGACCGTCTGCGCATCATTTAAATCGGCCTGAATTGCAATTGCTAGTTGATCTTTCTCATCAATCAAAACTAATTCGTCAACTTTTCCGTTCATTACCAACTGGTTGGCTAACATTTCACCCACATGACCAAGACCAATAATTCCAATCTTTCTCATTTATAGCGCTTCTTTCTATTTCCCGGGAAATAACGAAAGTGAAGATAAGGTTATTACCCTACTTTAAAAAGATAGAGACTAGGAAATAATCTCCTCAGTCTCTTTTATTTTTCCTGAAAATCCTGAACTTCTGGGAAATCACTAAGAATTACATCACGAGCACCCTTTGAGAAATCAAAAGCTGCTTGAGCATTATAGCTTTCTTGATGATTCCCTATATGTAATACTACTTGCGTTGGTTGCAAATCTACTTGAACGCCTAACTCAATGGCAGCTTTGACCAATTGTTGAACATCATCTGAGTAAACATCGCTAATTGCTTGCAGAGGATGTTGGAAATTAATATTTTTAGTATAACGATCATTAGCAATCTTCAATCCAAATGATAATAAGTCACCATTTTCAAGTTGATCTGCTAACTGACCGCTAAGAGTTAGGGAGGGGTCATCCACTCGTCGTTGAACGAACTTCAAAGCAAGCTGATATTCTCGCGGAGCATTAAACTCAACAATAAAGTTTTGCAACTCTGCGATTAATTGCATTGCTTCTTCATGCATCCACGGTAACTGCTCCTTCGGTTTTTGCAAGGCCACTTCATTATTCCGCTTTTTTGCTTCCGCTAATCGTTCCTCCAAATTATCAGGTAATGGTGAAAGAATACTATTTAAAAGCATTAATTCAAGGAAGTTAATCGTATCATCACTAATTCCTGTCCGCGACAACGGATCAAGGTCAAAATTACGAAACTCAAGATAATCAATACCTTCTTGTAAAGCCCCATCAATGTCATGCATATCATGGTTATGCCGTCGTAATCGTACTGGACCAAAGAATTCCTTCATACTATAGTAAGTGCCATTATCCATGAAGTGCTTTAGTTCTGTAAAATGCTGGTCGTATGAAGTATAGGTAACTTGCTCATTGGTAAAATTGTCATCCCCATAATCACTACAACGCAAACTACGAACTGGCAACTCCAAATCCTCAGGAATACTATGTGGCATATCTTCAGAAACCGGACTTGCGCCATACAAGTACGTAAATAACCATTGATAAAGGTAGAATTTTTGCGCTAATTTAAAGTAAAGATGATTTTGAAAATCAATGCGGTTTGGATACCGGTCCGCATAAAAGCGGTGATAAATCTCGTCGATTAATCCACCGTCTAAACTAAAATTAACATGAACATCCCCCAAGATTTCTTGAACAATGCCGTATTTTTTGCCTAGATAATCATGAGTCTGTTGGTCCCATTTTTTTGTAAATGCCGTTTGTAAATACTCAAGATCATGCTGATAAGTCGGTCCCGGTGCCATACTTAGCGGCCATAAGCGTTCATCACTCCGTAAATGTGAGATAACAATTTGTTCTAACATCTTTAGTTGCCGGACTGCATTCTTAGCTCCAACAACTGGACCCGTTTCAAAGTCCATCATGTCATCCGTATAGCCTGAGTTCAAATAAATATTATATTGCCGTGAACGCAGATTTTCAGGATATGGATAACGACTTGCCCGCCCATTGGTCAAAATTCGGTGCTTCTTTGCCTCTAAACCAAACTGTGAAGAAAAAAGTTTGGCATTTAATGACGGTTCTTTTAAAGCTGCTTTAAGTTGATCATAATCGGTTCCCATCCAAGAATCCCTCCAATCAATCATTTTAATTTTATTCAAATTCAACCATAACACTTTTGGAACATAATAGACAATAATAACTTAATTATTTCACTGGATAATCACTTCAAAATAGATTAACGCTTTCTGTCCTTAATTATACCAATCTCCGCCACCAAGGAACATAAAAGTGCTGATAAGCTTTCTTCTTAGCAAAGAAATGATTAATCCCTCTATTCTTACACTGGTGTTCCTTTAATGAATTGACATAATCAGCATAAACTTCTATTCGCTGCGAATCTGGAACGCCCCGCCACGCTATAACATCCTGCATATTTTTTACTAAGTCAGCATAATTGCCGCCCTCATCATAATCAATAGGTGCCTGCCAATATTTTTTAGCGACTCTTCGAAGCTGACTATCGGTTGGTTGAGTAATATCAAGCCGTTGATGAGTATGCCGATATTTACCGGTTACATAATACTCTCCATAGGGAATCCCATAGTTAAAAGATTCTGTATCAGCAATTTGCCGTAATTGATTGGTCGAATAATTAGTTGGATCCGTATCAATTCTTCCTTGTTCATCAAAGTGATAAACATTCCATTGACTAATAAACTTTCCTGTTTCGATATCAACAATAAATTCAATCATTCGGGCTGGATTAGCATACCAACGATATGAATTACGAACTAATTGAACCTTCATATTAGATGGGTAAGTAAATTTATGATGATAACGATTATGGTAATTAGCACCAGTTTTAAAGTCTAATTTAAAGTGATTATCTTGGGCATAGGAAATCAATCGTTGAAAATCTGTCGCTTCTGGTGAAAGAGAGGGACGCTGATATTGGCGAATAAAAGTGATGTTTTGCCGATCAAGATAACTGCGAAACAGATGAATTTTACGTCCTAATAAATCCGCTCTTAGTCCTTTCTTCCCTGAGTAGGCTGTTACAACTAAATCACGAAAATAAGGATAGAAAAAGCTGGTAGGGGCTAACTGAGATGAAAATTGATAGATGGTTGGGGGAAATTGAAGAAAGCCATAGTTATCAATATAAGCTTGTAAATGGTGATTAATAATTAAGTCAAGCTGTTCATGAGCATTAAGATCGCTTTGTTTCAAGGCTCTTACATAGTTAACAGAACCAATTTGATTTGCTTTCATCATGTTATTTATCACAAATTTTGTTTAGCGGTTCATGAACCATCGTAACATGCTCACGTTCGGCCTCTATAAAATGGTCACCGACAGATGCAAAACCATATTTTTTATAAAATTCTTCAACATAGGCTTGAGCATGAATAGTTATCTTAAATTGGGGGAAATTTTCTTTAATTCCGCTTAATAAATGTTCAATAATCTTTCCACCTAAACCAATACCGCGTGCTTGTGGAGCTACAACTACACGGCCAAAAGTTACAACATCATTCTGAATAAAATAACGTGCATAAGCAACTACTTCACCATTAGTAGTCGCAAAAACATGGTGCGCAAGTGGGTCCCTATCGTCTGGATCAGGATAGGAACTCTGCTGTTCTCCATTAAAAACTTGTGCTCGCAACTTAAGAATGGCAAAAAGCTCATTAACTGTTAGTGCATTAAATTGTTTATCAGACCATTGCATAATTTATTCCTCCTATAATTTCATATATTATACAAAAACTAGCAAGTTAGCATAATTTTTCTGCAAAACAATTTTATTATTAAATTTAGGGAATATAATAAAGGTAAGAATTTATTTGTGAAGGGAGCGTGCAATAATGGATAATTTTTCACCTAACCGTCGAAACGTTGTTGATATTACCAGCTTAAATAAGTTTTTAACAAAAATGTATTCTTTAATGACCCTGGCAGTATTGCTTTCTGCCTTAACCGCTTGGCTCGTAATGACTGTTTTCGCTCAGCAATTCACTGCTTTTATGGTCAATAACCGCTGGGGAATGTGGTTAATTATTCTCTTGCCAATCATCCTGACGTTGGGGATTAATTTTAATGCCACCCGTAGCCCTGGCCTTTGTCTGTTCCTATTAATTTTAACAGCGATCGTCTACGGAATTACCTTTGCTTTTATTGCAGGCGCTTACGCTAGCACCGATATTGCAACAGCCTTTGTTTCCTCAGCGGGTGTATTCTTAACAATGGCGATTATTGGTACTTTCTCTCACCGTGATTTTACGCGAATTGGTTCTTATGCTAGCGCAGCATTAATTGGCTTGATTATCGCCATGCTGGTTAACTTTTTTGTGCAAAGTCCAATAATTAATTATCTGCTTTCAATCGTTGCGGTAATCATTTTTACGGCATTAACAGCTTGGGATGCGCAACGAATGAAAAATATCTATACCGAGTGTAATGGTCAAGTATCATCCAATGGGCTAGCTGTCCTTGGTGCATTGCAGCTTTACCTTGATTTTATTAATCTCTTTATTAGTTTCTTAGACATTTTTGGATCAAGTAATGAAAGATAAAAACAGTAAATCATGAAATCAAATACAAATATTCACCACTTACCCTATAAACTCTCACTCTTAGCAATTTCATTATTTATAATGATGTCGGCAGTAATTTCGCCAGCACTTCCTTTAATGATGCACGCATTTCCTACAATTAGTCATGTAAATATTGAATTGCTCGCTACTATTCCAAACCTTGGTATGATTTTTGGATTATTAATTAGTCCTTTTCTCAACAGGAAATGGTCACCAAAAAGGATTATCCTTATTAGTTTACTTACTGTTGGGATTGCTGGTACTCTTCCGGCTATCTTAAATAATTATCTACTAATTTTAATTTCGCGGATCTTTTTAGGAATTGGAATCGGGAGCTATAATTCGTTAGCTGTGAGCTTAATTCCGCAATTATATACTGGCAATCAGCATGAATTGAATCGGATGATTGGTTTTCAAAATATTATGAACAACTTAGGCTATGTCGTCGGCTCATTAGCAATCTGTTATTTAGTCACTTTATCCTGGCATGCTGTCTTCCTTGTTTATATTATTGCAATTCCAGTTTTACTAGCATTTAAAATCTGGGTACAATTACCAAAGTCTACTAAAAAGGCAAAAAATAACTCACTATCGTTTCATGATTTAACTAAATTAGTCCAACCAGTTATTGTCTGGATTAGTATCATGGTATTGCTAATTTATATTTTTTACATGGCCCTTGCCTACAAACTACCGACATTAATTGTCGATGCCGGTTTAGGGAATGAAAGTACTGCTTCCCTCTTGCTGGCCCTTCTTGCCGCCATTGGTATTCCAATTAGCGCTGCCTTTGATTGGCTTGAACAACGGCTTCATCAATTTGTATTTCCACTTTGTTTAGCATTTAATGCTGGCGGCTTCTTCTTGATTAGTACCGCTCACCATTTCTGGATATTAGTAACCGGGTGTATTATTCTCGGAAGTGGTTTTGGCCTTGTAATGCCCTTTATTTTTAAATGGATTGATAATGTTAGCGATAAAAATGCCGTTAATTTCTCAACAACCATTGTCTTGATCATGATGGATATCGGATGTGCGATTTCTCCGCTGACAATTGCCCTGATTGATCGTACCGCAAGAGGAGCGTTATTCTCATCTGCTATTTTCTTCACATTATTAACAATTTATGGCTTACTTAAGAGCCTAAAACACACTTTTATTAGATAACAAAAATGGTCAGCGAAAAAATGCTAGTTTTTTCCTGACCGTTTTTTCTTAGTATATTTTTTCCACACTAATGCCTCTTTAATACACGGATAGTGACGAATAAGGATTAATGTGTATGTACCAGTTGTAACCGTAAGTAATAGCCAAATTACCCACCCATTATCTGGCAAAAATTTAAAACGTTCTCGTAAAACTTCATCTAATAATTCAAATAATAGCCCTTTAAAAGTCATCTTTAACCCTAAGAGGTGATCCGTTGCAATTTCAACCATAAATACGAGGGCAAATCCATATAAATAGGCCCAACCACGCCGATATTTAAATATATGATTACCATATTTATCTTTTTTCGCTGTTTTTACAATGCGAACACTAAATGTTTGAAACCAGCCAAGCATAATGCCAATTAAAATTAGAACAATCGTAACCAGCAAATGCCATTCCTGTCGCTCCGTAAAAATCGAAATAATCGTCATGACTAATGCATAAAGCGGAATAATTATAAAACTAGTCTTAGTCACAGTTTCTAATTGAAATGTTCCTTTAATGAAATTATATAAAATCAATAGACAAAAAATTATTAAGAGAGTCATTAAACATCCCTCCTAATATAAATATAAGATAGATTTTAATAACTCTCCACTATTACACTTTTAATCGTCTAAAGTAATTCTTTTTTCAAAGCGAAACATTTCATTATTACTATCCTGAATTTCGAAATTAGGATCTGGATGGCTTTGGTTATAAAATTCTACAGCAGCAAAGCCACAACGATTGATATAAAAATGAATATTTCGTTTATCAAAATACGGGGTACATGTCTCCCAAAGAACTGTTTGTGGATATTTCTGCTCTAATGCAGTCCAAATTTTATAACCAATTCCTTTATTTTGATGTGCAGTATCAACATATAAGAAGTCTAAATGATTGTGATGAGTTTGATCATCGATTTGTACAATTGCGCCACCCACAATCTCATGATCTACAACCGCTTTAAATCCATGGGCATTATCACAAGCAAGAGATGCATAAATATCTTCAGTCGGTAATACATCTTCTAATGAGCTATCCTGTACTTGAGCTGCTTGATTAAATGAATCTTTCATTGCAGGAACAAAAATTGGTAAATCTTTTTCATTAAGTGGCATAAGCTTAAAATCCATCGTTTTACCTCCTAAAATACATAAAACTAAACGACCAATAATTTAAGGAATTTTACCATCTACTGCGAATTTTTGACCACTTATTACATATATAATGTAAGCAATGGCAAATATAATATACTTAGCTTAGAAAGGAAGTGGGAACTATGAAAGTAAACTGTCATATCGACCCTAATATTGAAGAGGAACACCTCGATTTATTTGTCCGTGAAATGAATCCCCAAATCAATAACCTCTTAAAAAGTTTTACAAGTACCGAACCAGTATTATGGTGTTATGACGCCGATCAAATCATCCCCATTAAATTCCCTGATATCTTTGAACTAACTGTCGCTAAGACCGGTACTAATATTTCAACAAAAGATCATACCTACTTTTATCGTGAACGATTATCCCACTTCAAAAGCAATCTTCCGAATGATTTTATTGAAGCATCTGGCAGCACTATTTTTAATTATCATTACCTTGATCACCTTGAGTTATTAGATAATGGTTTGATAGATGCAATTTTAACAAATGGTAGCCATATTCAGATTTCGCGACGAAAAATCAAAAATTTGAAAGCGAGGTTAGGACTATGAAAAAATATGTCAAATATACGATTGGTTTCTCAGGAATCGGGGTTCTAATTGGTTTAGCAATCTCTTTGGTTTTCAACTATCTTAATGGCAGTACCACTTACTACCCATCATCCCCTAATTTTGTTAACCAATTCGCCCATCCCCTTAACAGCGTAACTGTTTCTGTTATTTTATGGATGCTAATTGGCTGTGTTTTTGGGTTTGGCAGTTTAATTTTTGAACTTAAAAATTGGTCACTGCTAAAGAAAACAATCATTAATTTTTGTGCTTACTATGCTGGCTTTGCGCCATTAGCAATTCTATGCGGTTGGTTCCCATTGACTTGGATTAATTTTGCTATTTTCACGCTTATCTTTATTGTAATTTATGCCATAATTTGGAGTCTTAATTGGTATTCGATAAAAAAAGAGATTCGCTCAATTAATCAGCAAATCAAAAAGTAGTTTTCCCTCACATTTGATTGTAATAAGCCTGGACCAATTCAACAAAGTTATTAATGTTATAAGTTGTTCCAAATAGCTTACGAGCCGTTGTCGACCAATAAGAAATCGGGTCTTCGTGATCAGTTCCACCAAGATAGCTTGAAATCATTGCATGTGTCCAAACAGTGCCACCACCATCTTTGGTTCCTTTCGTCACGGGCAAATTATTCTGTTTTAAGATATAGGCTGTATAGTAAGCAGCGTTGCCAAGCTGGTTTGCAAAAGATGCTGCGGTATATTCATGAGGCATTTCAAACTGGACAAAGTATGGATTAGCATATGGCCCCGCTCCTTCTGCCATATATTTTGTATCCGCAATATTAATAATTTGTTGATTATCAATAAATGTATGAACAAACACTCTAGTTGAACTATAATTTTGCTTCATGTAAGATACTTCACTACTAATCGTTGAATTTTCATTCCCAGTATCATGAATTACGACCCCACGAGGATTTCCAGATGAAGTACTATACCCGCGTTGTTCAAATATACTTGAAATTTGTTTAGTAATTTTAGCGTGTGGAAGACCAGATTGAGTAAGATAATTATTGATTTCGTTGTTCATTTTCAATTCAATATCGGTGGCCCGAACAAAATAATTTTTTCCATTATAGTTAATCCGTGCGTAAGTATCATCGTTATCATTAGAAGTCAGATAGTAGCGATTGACCTTAACTAATGCTTGATCAGGCAGGTTGACGCGTTGAATTGCTGAAAGTGAATTATATACTCTTGCGCCACTGCTTAACGCAGCCGTTTCACTAACAGCATATGAATTACTGACCTCCCGCGTATGATGAGAATAAAACCAACTTCCGCCGATTATTGCCGCGATGATTATAATAAGTGATAGATATATTAAATTTTGTTTTTTCTTTCTCTTTGCCATATTAGCTATTGTAACGAATAAATTTGAATTTTGTAGGAAAAAGCTAATTATTTATAAGTAAAGTTAAAAATCCCTTGCCGTCATCAATACTGAAAGCAAGGGATCATCTTTATTTACCAACCATTAATCAATCCCACAGCAAGCACGATCTTTACGTGATTAACACCTATGCAAGTGACATTGTTAAATAAAAATATTTATGATATTATACACTTACAAAAAATAAGCAAGAGGAAGGAGCAACTAATTATGAATGTCGAATTAGGAATCTCAACATTTGGTGAAACGACCCCACTCGAAAAAACAGGTAAGGCAATTAGCCATGATGAACGGATTAGAAATCTTATTGAAGAAGTAGAATTGGCCGACCAAGTAGGAATTGATGCATATGCTATCGGTGAGCACCACCGCAAAGACTTTGCAGTTTCGGCACCTGAAATCATTATAGCGATGGCGGCCGCAAAAACAAAACAAATTCATCTTTCAAGCGCCACTACTAATTTACCAACGATTGATCCAATTCGGGTTTTTGAGCAATATGCCACAATTGATGCAATGGCTCCTGGAAGAATTGAAATTATGGCTGGCCGCGGATCATTTACTGAAGCTTTTGACTTATTTGGTTACGATCTTGATAATTATGATGAACTATTTAAAGAAAAATTGGATATGCTAGTTGAAATTAACCGGAACGAAATTCTTGATTGGCCAAAAGGAAAGTTCACGCCAAAGGTTGACCACATTGGAATCTATCCTCGGCCAAAGAAGCCCTTGAAAATATCGCTAGCTACTGGCGGCAATCCTAACTCGACTATTAGAGCGGCCGAAATGGGACTACCAATCGTTTATGCAATTATTGGTGGTCAGATGGATGCCTTTAAGCCATTAGTACAGCTCTATCGTGTTGTGGCTGAAAAAACAGGTCACAAATTAAGTGAAATGCCAGTTTCTGCCCACTCGTGGGGATGGCTAAGCGATGATAAGGAAAAGGCAATCAAAGAATATTTCTATCCAACTAAATTGCTTGTTGATACGATTAGTAAAGAGCGGCCACAATGGACTGGCATGACATATGAACAATACCTTGAAAGCATTGGCGAAAATGGTGTTATTTTTGTTGGGGATGCCGATACAGTTGCTGACAAGATTATTAAAATGATGGAATTACTTGGCTTGAAGCGTTTCTACCTTCACTTGCCAATTGCCTCAATGCCACATAAAGATGTATTAAAAGCAATTGAAATTTATGGGAAAGAAGTTGTACCAAAAGTCAAAAAATATTTCAAAGATAAAAGCAAATTGAATGACTTTTCAATTAAATGGAAAGAATAAAAAGATAGACGTGAGTGGGAAAAACTTTTTCTCACCCGCGTCTTTTTATTATTAAGGTTTAATATTCTCAATTGCTAACAATTTCTTTTTGCGTTCAAGGCCACCGCTATAGCCCGTTAATTTACCATTTTGTCCAAGAACACGATGACATGGGATAAACAGTAAAATTGGATTTTTACCAACAGCATTCCCCACTGCCCGTGGACTACTATTAATTCTCTGAGCTAGTTGCCCATAAGTCACTGTTGTCCCATAAGGAATCTGTCTTAATTGTTGCCAAACTTTTTGTTGAAAATCTGTACCGTTCAAATAGAACTGGGGGTATGTTAAAGGGACATTTCCCAGGAAATAATCATCTAACCATCTAACAGCCTCTTTAATTGAAGGATAATTAGGATTGAAAATATCCTCTTCAGGTTGATCAACAAATTTTACCTCAGTGATTCCATATTTATCTGCTTGAATTCCAATCTTTCCTAAAGGCGACGAGTAATTAAACCTTGCAATCATTATGACCTTTCTCTTTAGTTAAAATGTAAAATTTCATTTACAGGACGACGCTCTGAATGGTAGCTATTAATTGTCGTATCGGCCGAATAACCAAGCGAGATACCAACGATAAACCGTTCATCGTCTGGCACATTCAAAGTTTGGTGAAGAATAGCCGGGAAACGAACGCTGTTATAGGTTGGAATCGTTCCCAAGCCATAAGCAGTTGCGGCTAACATAATATTTTCAGCAAACAAGCCCGCATCAAAAATCGACCAATCTGGTGAAGCTTTAGGAATAGTAATATAAAGAATTACAGGCGAATCATATAAAGTATTACTGGCATTTGTCATCTTTTCATGAGCTTCATCAAAATTAGCAAAATGATGAACAATTCCATGCCGCCATTGCTTCATATTATCTTGGGTTTGCGGTGCCCAATCTTCACGGCTCATCACTGGCAAATCTGAATTCCCTTGGTTACCTGCAATATCTTGATCACGATAAGCATTCTTAATCGCTTGTAATGTATCGCCCATCGCACAATATACTTGCCAAGGTTGGGAGTTTACCCATGATGGAGCACGTTGAGCTAATTCAACAATTTTAGTAATCATCTTCTTTTCAACTGGTTTGTTCGTAAATTGACGAATTGAATGGCGTTGATTAATTGCATCTTGTAAATCCATTAGATGATTCCTCCTAAATTACATACTCTTACTAAAGTTTAGCATATTTAGGTTTACTTTAATAAGATCTTGTATTGGTCACTTTATTTCTTTCGCCGCACCGCTTCCCTAATCTTGGGATAACGAACCATTAAGCAGGCTCCATAGGTAAAACTAGTTGCAACATTTAATACCCAGATGAACCAGGCATTGTGACTGCGGAAAAAGGCGATAGTAGATAAGTCTTTAAGGACCTCTTCAAACAGTTCATGTGATATTTCCGTAGCGTTAATATGTGCACCATAAAATACTTCAACGCTAATCCCAATCGCAAATGAAACAAGCCAACCCACAAGATACGGCCAATTTCTTTTAACCTTTAAAATCGGCCGCTGGTGGGAATCTAGTTTATTGGTGTCTTTAATTTGCGTTTTGCTTGCCTGTAGAAAGCCAATCGAAGCTCCTAAGATTAGAAGAATAATTGTAAGTCCAGCTGCCGTTAAAGATCTGACGTTTTCTAAACTCAAAACCATCATAATTGCGGAATACACGGGGATAATTATTAGCTCAAATCGTGTTACCTTTTCATATTCAAATGTTCCCTTAATGAATTTATAGATTAATAGAATTACAAATATAGTCATTGATAATACCCTAACTTTTAAGTTTGTATTTGTATTGTACTATAGGACAAATACTAAAAAAATCTCTTCAAACTTAATAGAAGAGATTTTTTAGTATTTACGGTAATAACCCAGCAACCTTATCGCCTAACGTTGGATAAATCGCCATTACTTTTTGGCGATACTCATCCCCGCTAATCTTTAGACCAATAATTGGCAAAAAGTTATTAATATCATCAGCCGCGTAATCGCCAATTTCACTTGCCCCGACCAATTGCTGATCCTTAAAGACTAAGGTAAGGGTACTGATTTGATCGTTTTGGCCCGCGTAAAGGCTACCATATTTTAGTGAAACTGTCTTAACTTGATATTGTGAGTCACCAGCGACATCATCTGGATTAACACCGGCGCGGGCAACCTCTGGAAAAGTAAAAGCTACTTGACCAATTGTCGGATAAACAATATCTTGATCCGTTTGACCTGTTAAGTAGTCAAAAAGATATTGGCCTTCAAATTCGGCGACCGGTGTTAATTTAGGTTGTTTCCGATTAATAACATCCCCAACTGCGTACACACCGTCAACCGTTGTCATCAAGTGACCGTCGACATTAATACCATGACGATCATATTCAATATCAGTATTTTCAAGCGCTAATTTTTCGATATTTGGATGACGACCAGTTGCATCAAGTACATAGTCAGCCTGTACTTCACCATGATTAGTTGTAACGAGCAGGCCGTCTTTACCTTTACTTACTTTTTGGGTATCAGTATTAAAGCTAAATTTTATTCCCCGTTGCTTCATCGCATTAACTAGCGCTTCATCTTCCGCCTTGGTAAATTCACGAAGGACGCGGTCAGAATGAACAACGATTGTTACTTCAGCACCAGCAGCTGCTACAAGAGTTGCTAACTCTAAGCCCACAAAGCCAGCACCGATTATCGTAACCCGTTGTGGAAGTTCTTTTAACGAGAGAAGGTCATAACTGGTATGAAGATACTCTTTACCCGGAATATCCAGAATATTTGGTGTTTGCCCTGTCGCAATGATAATATGATCGGCCTGGTATTGATGACCGTTTACAGCAATAGTATGGTTATCAACAAAACTTGCGTAACCATCTTCAACATCGTGATTTTTCTTAATAATATCGCGAGTTTCACCTGGCCATGGATCAAACCGCTTAAGCTTAGTCTGCATTAATGCTTCCCAATCTAATTTTGCTGGTTGACTAATGCCTCGACCAAGAAGTTGCTGAGATTGGAGGACAGTCCGGGCTGCTCCCTCCAGAAAAATTTTGGGCTCGCACCCATAATTAGGACAAGTGCCCCCATATTCAAAACCCTCAACTACCAATACTTTACGGTCGGTTTTAACCAAAAGATTAGCCATTTTATAGGCAGCTGGCCCTGATCCGATCAGAATATCATCATACTTTTTCATGTTCATCCCTCCAGATTCTTACATTATTGAATCAAGTGTAACTTAAGTAGTGAAAAGAGTACAAACGTTTTGTTTCGTCGTATAAAAATATTAATCAAAACTCAATTAATACTTATCCTCTTTCATCATGAAAACGAATTCAACTAATGATTTAACAGTATTTTGTCTAACCTATTGTATGATCCATTCAAGAATGATAGATTAGCCTTTAATTATTAGGAGGTGGTCTACATGTTAAAAGTTAATACATTATTTATCATGACCGCCAGTATTCTCGTGTTATTGATGACACCAGGACTGGCTTTTTTCTATGGTGGTCTAGTTAATCGGCGCCATGCTAATAACATGTTGCTAACTGTTTTTATGATGTGTGGCTTAGCCGTGATTCTCTGGATTACAGTAGGCTACTCTCTTTCATTTTCTGGCAACCATTGGGGAATAGTCGGAAATTTAAATAATATATTAATGATTCATGTGCCAATCGATGCTATCACTAAAACCGGTATTCCAATTGGCGATTATGCAATGTTTATGATGATGTTTGCAATTATTACCCCGGCAATCTTTTGTGGATCGGTCGTCGGCCACGGACGCTTTAATTTTTTAGTAATGTTTACCATTTGCTGGTCTATCTTTGTTTACTACCCCCTTGTGCATATGGTTTGGGCACCACATGGACTATTGGCAAGATTAGGGGCAGTTGACTTTGCTGGTGGATTAGTTGTTCATGTAAATGCGGGGATAACGGCCTTAATCCTTTCAGCCTGGGTTGGTCGACGGAAAGATGTTCATTCTCAACGCAATAATTTATCGTGGGTATTAATTGGAACAGCCCTTTTATGGATTGGTTGGTATGGCTTTAACGCTGGTTCGGCCCTCGCCGTTAATGATACAGCCGTGCAAGCCATGTTAACAACGACCATCTCATGTTCAAGTGCAATGGTAACATGGATGTTATTGGATCGTTATCAGTTTAATCATGTTACCCTCGCTGGAGTCTGTAACGGTGCAATTACCGGTTTAGTAGCAATCACTCCTGGAGCGGGCTACGTTACACTAGGTGGTTCAATGATTATTGGAATAGGCGGTGCAATCGTTAGCCAATACTTTATTACTAAGATCAAACCACAACTGCCAATTGATGATGTTGTTGATGCATTCGGTTGCCATGGGATTAGTGGTATCTGGGGAAGCATTGCAACTGGTATTTTTGCTAGCCATCAGATCAGTCATCTAGTACCTAATGGGCTTTTATTTGGTGGCGGTTTGCACCTTTTGCTTATTCAAATCTTCGTTACCTTATTGACAATTATATTTATCGGTGTGATGGATATTATCTTAATAAAACTGCTCTCAATTGTTTTACCGGTTTCGATTGATAATGAAAAACTGGCGGCAATTCAAAGTAAGTGAACTTAAATTTTTTGGTGCAAAATTAGATTATTTACGTATATATTCCTTTAGAAGCAAAAATACATAAGGAGTAAATTTATGAATAATCTATCACGAGAAGAACAAATTGCCTTAATTTATGACAAATGGCAAAAGATGACAATTACTAGTGATCCAATGTTTGGACTAGTAATGCAAAATAAAGAAATCTGTTTAGAGTTAATTAATAGAGCCCTGCCAAATATTAAAGCAAAACAGATTATCCAGTTAGACACCCAAAAAGATATTAATATCGTTAGTGCCCATCGTGTTCGCTTTGACGTTTATGTTCGTGATGATAAAAATAATATCATTGTTATTGAGATGCAAGTTAATAATCAAAATAACATACCAGCACGGTTACGTTATTACCAAGAACAGGTTGATCATGAGCTATTAAGACCTGGAGATAGTTACTCAGTACTCAATAATTACCCTACTTATATTATTATGTTTTGTAATTTTGATTATTTTAAGCAGGGATGGGCACGATATGAATTTAATCTTACTTGTACTAGAGACCATAATCTAAAATTTGGTGATAATCGGACAGTCGTTATCTTCAATGCTCTTGCTAAAAAATTTGATAAAAATGATGAACCGATTAAGAACTTCCTTGCTTTAATGTGCAATCAAGGCGACAATAAGAATAGATTTATTGCACAGATTCAAGACGAAATTGATAAAGTCAAACAAGATCCAGAAAGGAGAAATGGCTTTATGAAGTACGAATTAAACTTGATGGACGCTAAAATGGAAGTTCGCGAGGAAGACATAAAAAAGCTAATTGACTCTCTCTATGAACTCAATATTAAACCAGAGATCATTAAACAAAAAGTTATGGAAAAATATAATTTAACTGATGATGAATATGATAAATTTCTCGAATAATAAAAAGAGTGCATACAAATAAACTTTTTGTATAGCACTCTTATTTTATTGATGTATCTGATATCTAGCTGCCCAGGCATCAGCTAATGAATCAAAATAAACCACATTTTCAGGGGCAATTCCAGGATCTGGATATTGCCCTGGTAAGTAACAATACATTGTGGAACTATCACCAATAATTGAATTCGGTTCATAGTTATCGGGATCAACCCATGGCTCTAGTTCCTTTGGTGGAGTTGTCGTTTCATTATTAGGCTGCTGAATTGTTGAAGGGACTGTCTGATTACTATTATTTGAATAGCTTTTCTCATTATTCGGTTGCTGAAACTGTTGCTCGCTTATTGAGGTTGCCGGCTGACTATCACTGGAAGATTTCGTGACAGAACTATCTTTTTCTTTGTTCTTAGATTCTTTTGTCGACTTTTTCTTCTTATCTGATTCTTTGGTTGTTTTAACGACTGAATCCTTTTGCGTTTCCTGTGCCTGATTACGGTTACTAATAAACCATCCACCACCAACTAGTAATAGGGCAACTACTATCCATAGCCATGGACGGCGGTAAAATGGTTTCTGATGTTGATTTCTTTTCATAACTAACCTCCCTTATATCCATGCTTTCAATTTGTATCAATTATTTTCTGCTTTGATTATATAGAATCCACATACGAATAAGATACTGCTTTTACAAAAGATTAATGCGGTTAATTAATTTTTAGGAGATTAGTTATAGGATCTTCACAAGAGATAAACAATTTTTCAGGATTAATAAAAATTTTTTCTAATTCCACAATTTCCATAAGAGGTGACAAGCGCTTTATTTTTATATCTATTTATATCTTTACTTAAATTTTATATCTGTTTATATCTTAAATTTTATGTTTGAAAAGCCAAGTAATAAACTACCTTCTCTAAAAAGTTTGGTAATTACTTGGCTTTTTATCAACTATTAGTTTTATTACTTATGTCTTGTCACTCGTATATTTCCTTCTTAAACGCATCCCTGTTGCGTATAGCATCTTAGGTATTTTCGTCCACAAGCATTTAATCTTTGATGAGATCACCAGGTTCTTGATATGTTTTATTTATGGATCTGTAGTACAAAAAGAAAATATCATTCCAATCAGCTAGTGACTTGTCATCTTAATTCCAATGATACCAATAATCAATAAGGCAATGAAAAACCACGTGGTTGGGCTTAGCGAATCATGAAAAAGAAGAATCCCAATGAAGATTGACCCAACAGCTCCAATTCCGGTCCAAATAGGATAAGCTATTGATAAATTTATTCCTTTAAGAGCTAGCGAGAGAAAAACAAAACTTAAAATCATACCGATGATGGTGATAACTGTCCACCACAAGATTGAAAAGCCATTACTGAGTTTCATTGTAGTGGACCAACAACATTCTAGTAATCCAGCTAATAACAAATAAATCCATTGCATAATAAATTTCTCCTTTATAAAAAATAAAAAAGATAGTTATCCTTTTCCTTCAAAGACCTAACGGAAAAGGTAACTATCTTTTTGATTCCCGGTGGAATACCTTTAATTTATTTGATCTTAGCACGTCTGAAATTTATTATCAATAGTAAAAATGACCAAGCAGTTTCCCCCTATTTTCGTAATGCCAATATACTTGAGTAACGGTAATGATATCACCGTTATTTAACGCGTATTCTTTACCTATTTCCATGTAGTTTAACTCCATTTAGCTAGCTACTATTATTACCCATCAAGATTCTCAAAATATTAGATTAACCAAATTGTTTAATAACAGCATTAATATCATCTCTTAATTCTTTGCTGAAGCCACTTAAATCTTCATCTGTAATTACTTTCTCTGACATTAACTCCAGTAAAGTTTGAAACATATAACTTCTTGATACTTCAACAATAACTCCAGGCGATTTTCGATCCGCTTTTATTCGTTTTTCTAGCTTCCAAAATTTATTTGATGGTAAACTATCACTCTCTAATATTTTCTTGTATTCCTGATTAAGGCGATTCATATACCTTTCTTGCCATTTAGGGAGCAACTTGTTATATAATTGCCAGTCACTTTTAGAGATATTATTCATTTCTTCTCACCTCATTTTTACTTTAATTATACGATAAATCGTTTTATGAAATTCAACTTCTTTTGCGCCTTATACCAACACCAAAGCCTAATCCTACTCTAACATGAATCCACATTCAAAGATGGTATTAAAGTTTACATAGCAATCAGCTCTTCGAATTTGGGTGCTATTTTTAGTTAACCATAATTGCATTTCATATTCATATATTAACCACTTATCTTTCTATCAATCACAAATATTGTTTTTACTGATATATTCACACTATCAAATATATCAGGAGGCATTCTAATCATGTTAATTAAGGCAAATAATCTTACTAAAAGATACGGAACAAAATTAGCTCTAGATAACGTAAATTTACAGATCGATCGTGGTCAATTAATTGCTTACCTAGGTACTAATGGTGCAGGGAAATCAACTACTATCAATCTTCTTACTGGTTTAATGACGCCAACCTCCGGGATGATCACACGCCGTCAAGGAATAAAAATTGGCGTTGTCTTCCAAGATAGCATTCTCGATAAAGAGCTTTCAGTTAAAGATAATCTTAACTTTAGATCAAACTTATATCATGAAGATCATACTGAATGGGTTCACCAGTTAATTAGCCTAATGGGCCTCACCCATTTTCTAAATCAGCGCTATGGAACATTATCTGGTGGACAGCGACGCAGGGTTGATATCACTCGTGCCTTGATTACCGACCCAGATATTCTTTTCCTTGATGAACCGACAACTGGATTGGATTTACAAACGCGACTTGTTATTTGGAACCTCCTTCAAAAGCTCCAAAAGGAACATGGTCTAACTATTTTTCTAACAACTCATTACTTAGAAGAAGCCGAAAATGCCGATCAAATGTATATCTTAGAAAACGGCAAAATTTTAGTTTCTGGCTCAGCAACCGATATTAAACAACATTATGCACCAACTAAATTAGTGGTTACAACAAATGGACATAAGCTACAAACTAACTACCCTGAGAAACAATTAACACCTCAAAAATTTTCTTTTGATGGTCTTAATTCTTCAGAAGTTATTACATTACTACATAGCAATCAAGAGTATATCATTAACTTCTCATATACCCCCGGTTCAATTAACGATGCTTTTGTCAAAATTACCGGAAAGGAGCTTCAATAATATGATTGCGTTAATTAAAAGAAACTTAAAGATTTACTTTGCTAATAAGATTGGTGTCTTGATGTCTTGCCTTGGTGCTTTAATTTCATTCTTTATTTATATTGGTTTTTTGCAGCAAAACCTGATATCTTCATGGCAATCATTGCCTCATGCAAAGGAAATGTTAGATTTATGGATGATTAGTGGAATTGTCGCCATTGCCGGCATTACCACTTCATTTCAAGCTCTTGGTCAATTAGTCAAAGATCGAGAAAGTCGAACATGGGATGATTTAAGCCTAACTGATTTGACACCGTTCCAAATTAATTGTAGCTATTTAACTGCAACAATATTTATTAGCACATTAATGCAGATTATTACATTCTTCATCATGGCAGTTTACTTTATTTTAGTGGATAGTATTACTATTCCAACTACTGCATTGCTTCCCGGGTTAGTTTTTATTGTTTTAGGTGCAATTGGCGCAAGTGCTGTTAATTTAATTATTGTTGACCTAATCCATTCTTCTACGACTTTTAGCCGCCTTTCTGCCATAATCGGAGCAGCTTCCGGATTTATGATTGCTACTTATATGCCCTATGGAACATTATCCAAATCAGCACAATTTGTAGTAAAATTATTTCCAAGTAGTTATGAGGCTGCTAGCTTGCGAAGCCTTCTGCTAAATAAACTAAGCAAAAAATTTTTACCGCCATCCAGTCGGTACCAAATGATTGAATATCTGGGTATCCACTTCAAGATTCATGGTTATCAGTTAAATAATTATAGTAATGCATTAATGATTGTGGGAATGTCTATAGTTTTAATAGGTCTTGGAGCTGTTTTGGCAAATCGATATCAGAGGAAGAGTTAATTGTGCAAATTCATTTTCAGTCAGATCCATTACTAGGTCCTGACGATCTTAATATTACTGTGAACGCTGTTACTAAAAACGACAAAGTTATTAACCTGCTTAATTATTTAGATAAGTATGATCAAAAAAGTAGCTCTTTAATCCCAATAAAAACAGAAGACAGGATTTTAACTATAAAACAAACAGAGCTTATCAAGGTAGAGGTAACCAAAAACATTCTCACTTTTTATACAAAAAGTGATGTAATTCAAACAAACGGACGACTATATCAGGTATTAACAAGGCTTAACGAAAATTTTGTTCAAGTATCAAAACACGGCATTATTAATTTAAATCATTTACTTTCCTTAGAAGCCGGATTTACTGGCAACATGATTGCTAAATTAAATTTTGATCAACGTGCCGATGTTTCACGGAAATATCTACCAGAGTTAGAAAGAAGATTGGGACTATAAAATGATAAATTTAAAAAGGGGTATCCGTTACTTTATTCGCGGGATGGGTTATGGATCTATTACTTATCTCGCAATTATTGCATTTCTCACACCTAATATGACTGTTTCTACTACTAGTGTCATTACAGTGTTCGTTATTAGTGGATTAATTGGGGAATTAAGTTTTGTCTTTCAAACAGAACTACCGTATTCGATCGCTCTCGTTATTCACTTAATCGGGACTTTTATTCTATATTCTGTAATGATGCTAATCAATCACTGGCCTCTTAATTGGCAAACCATTATAATTTTCATTATCGTCTATATCGCTATTTGGCTTTTTATTCGTTTGTTAGAAGAGCAACATATTAATCGAATTAATAAGCAAATTAGAAACAGGCAAAAATAAATTTTGTATCATAATCATCGCTTCGTTACTAAAATGAGGTGATGATTTTTGTATAGGTTGAAGATTTAGTTTTTACTGTTTTATGCAATAATGAAGCTGTTTTTTCTTATGAATAGAACAAAAATGCTTAGCATAGACATTTTAGGAGCAAAAAATTACTTCAAAATGTAAAAGAATGTAAAATAAAATCAAAATGTAAAAGAATGTAAAAATAAGTGATCAATCAGCTAAGAAATCCATTTGATCCAAGCTTTTGGCCCCACCTCAAATTATTCTTCCCAACTATCAAAGTGATTTTGAAAATCCTATCTCAGTTGACTAAGCGATTACATATGATGATCCTAATCGAGTAATTTTCATTACGGGTTTACGCAGTTCTGGCAAAACTGCTCTCCTGACTCAAATTAAACAATAAGTAGTGAAATTGCCTAACACATATGGTGGCTTTGTAAATACTCTGAGAAATTATTAGCTTTAATCGCTACCTACAATTTCCGTTCAAAGATGAGGAAGTAATTAAAGTTAAGATGTAGATATAATTTTGTAATTATTGCTCTCAGTTAATTTAAATGGGTACCATTTTTGTCTAGACTAGCTTGATTAAGAATATGGCAAGCAATTACACTATTGATTATAGAATTTTACACATCAAAAAATTAGTAAGTTTAACCCCATTTCTGACAACTAGATTCTTTTGTTTGATTGCATATCCCCGGTGAGCGAAAAATGGAACAACCGTTAATGATGCATACGTGGTAATCAAACCTGCACTAACTTTTTCCTCCAAAGCATTACAAATAGCGGTGGCAATTCCTTGGCGTTGAAAATCGGAATGCACAAATAGCCTATCCAAATATCCTGTTTGATCAATATCACCAAATCCCACAATTTGATCATTAACAATAGCCACAATTGTATAGTGAGAACTCAGTGAACGATCCCATTCAATCGGATCTTCATTGCCAGTTGCCCAAACATTTAACTGCTGCTCCGTATAATCTGCCTTATTAATTTGGTGAACTGTCTGATAAAACAAAGCAATAATGTCCATACAATCAGATGTTTGATAACTTCTTAGTTTCACATTTGCTTGTCGATCTGTCATTTTGCTACCTCCTTTAACAATTTTCTTTTATTAATAATATAAAACGTTGAGTACACAATTATCCTATAAGCGCCTACTCGACTATAGAAAAAAGCACCATCTTTCAACGTTACATAAAGTTCACGTTCAAAGATGGTGAGATAAATCATTTAATTAACTGGTTTAATTCGGCAATGTCTACAGCATTGAGGTCAATTGGTTCTCCACCTAACCAGTCTAAAAGGTCTGGATCAACTTGCCCTTTTTGGTAATCATCATAATACTGCTCTAAACCACCGACACCACCAATATCTTCAATAATACCGTAACCACGGGCTTTTTGAACATGTGGTAGCTCCTGATTAGTAACTGGTTGAATTTTTTGGACATGAAGTTTAAACTCCCAGCCGTCCCCATAGTCATAATGAATAGTTAATTTATCTTTTTCATTTAATAATGAGACTGTTGCCAGATCAAGCTTAACTTTTGTCATCCCGCCTGGCACAAAATCCTCTGACTGAGTATAAAATTCCTCAGTCTGTTCGTTAATTGCATCATACAAGTGTGCCAAGTCGCCATGAAACATCAAAATCACTGTTTCAGCAAGTTCCTCAATTGTACTACTACCCTTAATCACGAACGTACGGCTTACTAGCGGTTTAAAATCAGCTAATTCAGCAGTAATTACATATGCTTGGTCATAGTTTTGCGGATTAATCAATCGACGGTTCTCAACATCCACTGACATATCTGCTTGCGCCGGAGTTAGTTCATCAAGCAATTGCTGAATAAGGGAATCTTGATAGTCATCTTCGGATGCAGCTAATTCCGGTTCTCCATAGATAATATCGTAGCTCGTCCGTAGATAGTCTGAAACATCCCTAGCAGCAGATTGACTCACGATCCCCGTATGACTCAAAAAATTATAGAAACTGGATAACGTAACAGAAAGAAGATCCTCATCAATTTGATCTAACGTTCCAGCGAAAAAGATGTTTGGCGCAGCTAGGTTAGTAGTGACCGTGCAAATTTTATTTTTTAACATAAAGTGGTTCAAAAATTGGTCCAAGATACGACGAGCAGTCTTATCATCCCCCATTAACTGACCATCAGAACTGGCGATAAACTGGTCAATCATTTGCTGGTTGTTTTGGCTAATCGCTTGAACTGTTGCTGGATTATCTGCTGAGGCTTTTCCTTCGTCATCCGCCCAAATACGGGGATCTTTAAATTGTGGCTTGATAGTACAATATTTGGCCCCCGGTCGTGGAGCTTTCACCTTTACCGGATATTCTTCATTAACCAATTGGCAAAATTTCATTAATACTTCCTGATTGTTTCCAGATAAAGCTAACAATAAGTAGACAAGATCATTGAAATCCTCAGTTGATGAAAAATCATCATTATCGTTAAGGGTTTCCTTAAATTCTGCTTGGTGGCTAGCAATTATCTGCAAATAATTTTTAAGCTTTTTGTTTTCAGCAGATGGGATTGGCCGGTATAAATTAAATGAAAAAACATTTTGTATTAACCAAGTACGTTGCGGATCAACCAAAAAGGGCATTTCATTTAGAAAGTTAATGGCAGCTTGACTAAAATTACCCTCGCCTAATTTGTCAGTAAAGACTGGCAAACCAGTTTCCTCTTCTACATATAGATAGTATGTTTTATTATCAATCTTTACCGGACTAAGCTGCCACCGTCGTAAAGGTTTTTGGCTAATCTTACCAGTATTATTATGAGGTAGTCGATCAGCTAGGTCAGGACTATAAAATAACTGCGCCATGATTACTACTCCTTTATTTTTGAATGTGTAAGATGAATTTTTTCAATAAATTGTTCCACCCGAACAAAGCTGAAGTGGGATCTCATTAGCTATTCTTTAACTGATTGATAAATTCAAACAAACCTATACGATCAATATCCGTTAATTTACCAATCGGTTGTCGACTAAAGATCCATTTCTTAGCTAGTCGATACATTTTATGTGTATCTACATAAGATTTTTTATAGAGGCCAGCCTCTTGCCATTCTTTAATTGGGTAATAAAGTCTCTTTATCTGAGTAGACTTATTCTGATATTGACTCGTAATTTTAAAAACTATTACTCTCTCCCTCTCGACTTCTATTACCAAAGCTGGTCGTATTTTACGATCTGTTTCCTCGTCAAATGGAACATTAGCAATATAAATATCCATTGGTTCCATTAGCCATTAACCATCCAGTCATGAAAGTCCGGATACTTTTTGGGATCATAATGACCATTCTCATCAATTTTAACGTCTTCTACCGGAATCTCTTTGACCAAATCGGCCCAGTCAAGTGCAGTTGGTAACTTTTTAATGTGAATTTCGTTATCTTTAACCTCAAATGACACTTCCGTTCCTTTTTTCAATCCTAGTGCTTTACGAATGGCTGCTGGAATTACCACTTGGCCTTTTTGTGACATCTTACCAGTTAATGCGTTGTCCATAATAATCCCTCCTCAATACATCTCACGTCTTACGTTTTACATCTTACTTATATTATAAACAGTATCTTGAAATATTTCAAAAAGATAATTCTTTAGTTGATTACTTAGCGCCAGCTGAACTCAACTAAATTAAGATTAAAGAACAATGATTCATTAGTTCAAATTTGTCCTAATAGAGTAAGTAATCTCTACTTTTGAAGATGATGGATTATCTAGCAAAATGAGTTCTTTTTCCTATTGGTCCAATAATCATCTGTGCAACAATACGGTACTCAGCTAACTTAATCTTCTAGTTTCTTTAGTTATTCTTTCAAATATTTAACTACTGCCCTATATTCAGCTAATCCGTAACCCACTGTTATTTTTTGAAGATTACTAATTCCCTGTAATTCCCAATGCTCCAAACTACCTTCTAAACGGAAAAGCTTTTACTAAATTATATAAATATTCAATTATTTTTGTTGCACTTTCTATATTAACTAGTTTACTTTTTCCAAGAAAGAAAAATAAGACTTCATACTAAACAAAATGTTCTTGTTGTATTTTGGCAAGATATTTTTTACGTCGTTTCACCGATGAATCGGAAATCATTCCAAAATTTTGCCAATGACAATTTTGAAAGCCAAGTTGTTTTAAGGTTTGATTGATAAAAATTTTCTTGATTGCGTTACCACTTAAATATTTAATATAAAATGTTGGCGAAGTGGAAGTCGTTAGAACATAACAATGCTCAATATTGGTTAGCTCCCCTTTTACCCCAACTTTACTAATGGTATGTGAAAGTCCCTTACCTTCCATCATTACCTTATCAATAAAGCCCTTTAATATTCCTGGAATGCTATTCCACCAGATCGGGGTAATAAAGATTACTGTTTTTGCCTCCTTTAATAAATTGAGATATTTTACGACTAATGGATCTGTTGTTTTTCCTGTATGAAAAAGCGACAGGTCTTTTTTCGTATAAACGGGGCTAAAGCGCTCAGCATATAAATCGATAGTTGTAAATTCAATATTCTTTGATTTTAAATTATTCTGAACTGCTTGAAGGATCGCATGGTTAAAACTTTGCGGATAAGGATGACAATAAATTATTAATGTATTCATTATTTTTCTCCTACCATTTGACTGAGGGTTACTTTAACGACTTGGGGATCATAAGTGGTGACACCATTTTTGATTAACAGCGAATATCCCTGGATGAAAGCCCATAGCTGTTCAAAAAATTGCTGATCATTCAGAATTCTTGGATTTACTTGTTGGGCTAAGTGTTTAATCTCTTTCAAGAAATTAAAATCATCGTTCTCTGTTTGATAAACCTGAATAATTGTTGGATTAAAGAACAGAAAATCCATTACTTGTGGTTGTTTTTGAAACTCCTCACAAAACTGTTGCGCAATTTGAAGGATTTGATTAAAAGCAGATAATTCATTATTAATTGCAAACTTAGTAACAAATTGCTGCGATAAAATCATCGCTGTTCGATAAAATAAAACATCCTTATTCCTGAAGCGCTTATAAAACGCCCCTGTTGTAACTCCGGCTGCTTGAGAAATTTTACGCAGTGAAACGGTTTGATAACCATTTGTACGAATAAAATTAATTGTTGCTTTTATTATTTTTTCTTCGATTTTATCATTCATTTACGTTGCTCCTGATAACAGTGTTATTTACAATTTAAAATAACACTGTTATCAGAAAATGTAAAGAAAGTCATCATCTTAGAATACAACATTGAATTCAAAAATGATGACTTTCAAATTCCCGTTCAAAGATGGTGAAATAATTAAAGTTAAGATGTAAGATGTAACATTTAGGATTGGCGGCATTCAGCTATTTTGGCCGGGTGCTATTTTTTCTATCAGTTAACATGGCTAGTGGGGTAGCCAATAGAGTGACGAGTGCTGTAAGGTTGAACACTTTTCCAAATGCTTTAGCTAGTTCTTCATTTTTCTTCTCTTTTATCTTATACAATGCTGCTTCTAACTCGTCTTTTTGGGCTAATAGTTTGATTCCATTGCCTAATTTATTTTGTCCCTGAGCGAGTGGAATTGTATATTTTGCTACTTGTTGTACTTTACTTAGCTGATTTGTTCCAATCAGTAATTGGCGACTAGCCAAATATAGTTGATAATAACTACTCTTCTTTTTGGGAACTGGCAAATTAGCTTGGCTTTTAGCAGCTTGGATAATCCGTTGTTTCATTTTCTTTTGATTACTACTAACTTTTGTGTTTCCAGAATTTCTAAATGTCTTTCTGATTTGTTGACGTGCGACCATTCTGACATGTGGTGATAGTACCCGTTTGTTAATCTGTGTATAGGCAGTATCACGAATGTGGTTCTTTGCAGTTATAACATTATTGTTTAAGATGGTAACCAACAGTGCCATTCCCAGCGCTTGGCCAACATAACGAGCAGCATTAACAATTCCGGAACCAATTCCAGTTTTATTGACTGGTAAAAACTTCACGGAAGAAGTCATTGCAATTGCAATAAACCCAAGCCCTAGACCAACGATAATGTTACAACAGATGATCATTGCAGAACTAGTATTGGTTTTTACAAGTCCTAACATTGCTAATCCACCTGCTGTAATCACTAACCCTATTCCAATTAATAATCTTGAGCTAACCACTCGATACATTTTAGTAGCCAAAGGCATTCCAATAGCAATTGATAAAGATGCTGGAATTATCAAATAGGAAGAATGAAGTGCCGAGAATCCTTTTACGTTTTGTAAAAAATAATTCAAAATTAATGATGGACCAATAATAGCAAAGCCAAAAATCAAATAAACAATACAGGAGGAAGTAAAAGTCTTTTCTCTGAAGAGTCCTAAATCAATAATTGGTGATTTAACTTTTCTTTCGACCCAAACCAACAAAGGCATACTAATGATACTGATAGCAAAACACGAAATAATAATGGTCGAGGTCCAACCATTCTCATGTCCTTCGAGTAAGCCGTAACAAAGTGATGATAGTAGAACTGTAAGTAAAATAACCCCTAACCAGTCAATCGATTTTTTAATAGATGTATCATAAGATTCTTTAGTTCCAATCGAAATCAAGATAAATGCAACAATTGCAATTGGAACATTAATACCAAAAATCCAATGATAGTTGGAACAATTAATAATAAATCCACCAATAGCTGGACCACCTGCAGCTGCTAAAGCACTAAAAGCTCCCATAAAGGCAGTAATTTTACTTGTATTTATCTTACCAAATAACTCAATACCCATCGGAAGAACAATCGGCGTGAGAATTGCACCACCAATACCTTGAAAGAATCGCGCTATAATTAGTAACGATAAAGACCGTGTAATCATACAGACAGCAGAAAAACTACCAAAGAGGACAACCCCTAGTAGCATAATTTTTTTACGACCCAAAATATCAGCTAATTTCGCAGCTGTAATAATAAACGAAGCCATTGCTAAAACATAAATTGTTGCTACCCAACTTGTTGCTGTTAACCCGGTATTCAGATCTTTCATAATATCTGGCAGAGCAATATTTACAATCGTTGCATCTAAAGCTCCCATAAACATCGCTAAGATTAAACCAATAAAGCCAATAACTTTTCTTGTTTGTGACATTATTATTCCTTTCATTGACACGTCAAAACAGTTTAAATTATTGACACACGTGTGACAAGGACTGTAATATCAAGATACAACCTACCATAATAATTAGCAATAGTTCTGGACCAATCTTAAAAACTGTCCCAAAAAGCTAAATTTGTGGCAAAGACAGGAGTATCAAAGAATGCACAATCGAATGTACCAACAGAATAAAGAAAGAATTGTAAATAGCTTTTTCTATTTATTAACAGAAAAAAACTACCAGCAAATAACCATTGTTGATATTGTTAATAATGCTGGAATCTCCCGACGAACCTTCTATCGAATATTTCCAGATAAACAATCAATATTAGATAACTATTTAGATGAATGGATGAAAAATTGGATTAACTATGTCAGTAATAATCGTCCTACTTCTCAACAAAAGATGGTTAAACAACTATTCAAATTCTGGGAGCCCTTCATCCCAGAGTTGACAATATTGGTAAATGCTAATCTAGCATCATTAATTCTTGAGAAATACAATGAGATTTTTCCAAAATATTTTATAGACTTTCACAATGGCACCCAAGATAATGAGGAACTCGCCCTAGTTAAATTAAGATATTTATCTTATTTTGATATAGGTGCTATTTGGAATGTATTCATCAATTGGATAAAAGATCCCTATAAAATCTCATTAGAGGATTTAACTTCTTTGATCCAACAACAATTTTAAGTAGTAATAATATGGTACTCAATTAGTGGGTGCCTATTTTTATATCGAGTGTATCAACATACTGAATATTTTTAATATTTCGCCTAGATTAGCGATTTTTACTTACTACTCATATGCATATCGGCCTGCCAAACTGGATATTTGCATACTCGACCCACCGGCTCCAAATAGAAAAGTGTACTAATTCCAATCGTTAAAATCAGAATTAGTACACTTTTAATCATCTGTAAATACAGTCATGACGCTGTTTATCGGCTATTTTTCTGTACGTTCCAGCACCGTATGCTCTCGACGGTTCGCCACTAACCAATCATTCGTCACTTTGTTCCTCATTCTTGGGCGGCTATCGTGTGGAGCGTTTCTAAGCTTGAATACTTCTGTTAGTCGCACTTGAGGATAGAAATACTCTCAACAGTTCGCGCTTCCGAATCATTTCGTCACTATGTTCCTCATTCTTCGAGCGCTATTGCATGAGTCATTCGTAAGTAATTGAACTTTGCTATGCTCGTTCCATTACAACGACTGACTCAACATGCCACGAGTTGTTGTAGTTAGTTACACATTTCGAATTAATAGCTATGCTAACTCATTATCTTTGCTTAACTCAAAACATTGTGTTAGTTAACTCGCTTGCATAATGCCAAATATTGCCTTGATTTTGAGATGAACAGCAAGTACCAAATTATTACTGGTTTGTGGGAACACATAACCTTTCAAAATAAAATTACTGCATCTGTGAGGAAAACTGAAATTAGAAAATTATTCACTTGGAATTACGCTAAGCCGATTTTCCAAATTTAATTTGTTTAAAATATTATAGCCATGCGTTTCGCTCAGCGAATTACCGTAATCGGTGAGTAAGTTATATAGGCGAGTTATGGCTTGCTGCCGCATAATTAGTTTTTCCTGATCATTCTTGCCCGGATAATAGTAGTATTCTATCTTACAATCAGAGTGGTAAAGATTATTCTCGTCAAAAATAGCTTCAAAATATGAATAATCTGCTGCTCCTAATGAATGACCATAAATTGTAATCAAGTCTTGTCCGGCATATCCTGATGAACTTCTCATTTCATTTATCTCATTCTCAATAACTCTATAGGCTTTAGTAAATGAAATTCTAAAATTGGATTGGCTATTTTTTGAAAGAATACCATGACTATCAATGCCAAAAATAGGAGCTGGATAATATGGTGTTTCTTCATGATGAGCAATTCCATGAATATTAGACCAAGTATTTAACCTATTATCATCTATTTCTTTATCCAAAATATCCTTAAACCTATCATCTAACGAATAATTGAAACTCAGAACATCAATTTTGCCACTTGCAGAATTTTTATTAGACCGATTGTATTTAGAAATCTGTTTGTATAACTTGATTGCATTATCAACATACCCTTTTCGAGTCTGATTCAGATCGATTTGATTTACAATATAGACCGCAAAGATATGTTCAAACTTTTTTAATTCTTTTAATAGTTCAGCTGCAATGTCTTCAGGCTCATTGTGTCCGGTATAAGATAAATAATAAACAATTTTTGAAAAGAACTTAATACCCTCATCTTCACGCAGACCTATCTGGACATTTTCCGCATAATTCATCTTGTAAGTACTATTTGCATTTAATGCAATAGAAATAACATCAAAGATTAGAGATTCGACATCTTGCCATTCATATTTGTTTATGCTCCTGTCCACACAAGCATCTGCAAAAAGAAAAAATAAATCCCATCGAGTAATATCGTTTCCCGCCGAAAAAAACTTTTCTTTGTAATGTTCAAAGTAGTCGCAGTCATTATTATCATTTGGAGAGAAATTAAGCTGACTTCTTACATCCGAAATAAATGATAAAATTTTACATCTTTCCTGAGCTAAACTGTCTTCCAACTCTTCAATTTGATTTACATTATCCTTATCTCTACAAAACAATGTATTAAATCTATCTAAGAAAAAATCTGAATATCTGCTTCTTAAACCACAGTGAATATCAAAGCCATTACCAAGAACGATTAATTGATTCAATAATTACACCTCATATTCTTTTAGTTACTTTATGTCCAGTTGAGCGGCCTAGTCGAAAGCATTAACTGTTACTATAGATCACTGATTCATTCGAAGTTTAGACACTATTTCATTCACCACGTCATCAATAGTGTCCAAATCCGTTACAAACTACTCTCTTGGGTGAATCATTCGATCATTGGTCGCCTTATAATATCCACATTGAGTCGATAGTTTGCTAGAGCATGATGAATCGCTGTCTCCAATGCTTCCGAATCCAAGTTGGCCACTTGAATTTCTTTGCAAACTTTTACTGGTCCATACAAGTATGTCGATTCATTTTCTGCATTGGCAATTTGCTTTTCAACAGAGCCGCTAGTATAGCCAACCTTATATAATGATTGATTTTCCTGTACCTTTCGAATATCCAATATCGAAAGTCAGGATACTTCTGAGTATCATAATACCCATTTTCATCAATTTTAACGTCTTCCACTATCATGAAATGCACGGCACTCAGCTATTTAGGCTGGGGGTGTGTGTTGTAGGCCAATTCTTAAAAGGATCTTGTTTGGAATCTATTTTCACTGGCTTAGAAAATTCGAACTTGTTAGTCGGTCGTGTTCCCCATCGTGGATTGCTATGTAAAATTGCTTCGAGTTTAGTAATTCTGTTTGTCGGGACAAAGGTTACTATACTATTTGAACTTCTTAAATTAGAAGTTTTTTCATCCAAATCGTACTTACTGATTTCAGCAGTTTGAACTGTGTCTTGTCTAAGCAAAGTATCCAAAAATCCGATATATATTTTACCGTCGTCTGTTGTTATCCTTACTTTTTCGCCGATAGGATTAGCTTTTAGCTGATCAAAATCACAAGAATATTGCTCAACAATTTTCCCTGATAAATTATATTGAATAAAATATACTGCCATATCTATTGATACTTCCCTAATCCAATTTAGAAATATGTTCTTTTATCTCATTACGCACTTGACGAAAAACAGCTAATTTTTGTTCATCCGTACCCTCAGCGTATGCTGGATCGGGTAACGGCCAATGAATGCTTCGCGAATGTGGGAATAATACCGGACACCGGCCTCTTGCATCACCACATAAAGTAATGACTAGGTCCGCAACATTTAAGTAATCTGGATCAATTAGTTTAGAACTTTGATTGCTGATATCAATGCCATCTTCGGCCATCACTTTAACTGCGTTTGGATTTAATCTATGAGTTTCAATTCCAGCACTTTGAACTTCATACTTTCCCTTCAGGAGAACTTTAGCATATCCTTCTGCCATTTGACTGCGACAAGAGTTACCAGTACATAAAAAGTAGACTTTTTTCATTTTAATAATACTTCCTTTTAATCCATAGGGCTACATCAACTAACAAAATCTTACACTAATATGCAGCAGTTTTTCCAGGAAGATTTGCGGGGGCTTCTCAGACGTGATCAATAAGGATACTTACAAATATTAACCAAAGCCAAGCAACCCACACGGTCTAGCTGTGAGCTGCTTGGTTAAAGTCATTCATTTTTTCTATCAGTACTTTGGGGAGAAGATCCACAACTTACGACATTGGGTTACTGCAGACTTTTGCGTATCATTATAATTATCTGCTAATATAGAAGTTATTTATCACGAAAATTGTCATCGTCATGGAAATCATTATCATTACGAAAATTATCATCATTGTTATATGGACTATGTTTGATAATTTGATCTGTAGTATAGATATCCCACATTGTATTAGATATGTCATTCTCTTGACCAAAATCACTCGGTCTCTTATTTTTAGATTTAAGATCTGGGCCTAAATCATCACCTTCAAGCCAGCTCATCACATCTATAATAAGGTTAAGTCCTAAACATGTTCCGCCAACAATGAAGATAAATGCTAATACTAAATACCAAATGTGTAGTAGAGTTGCAATAATAGCTGCAATTACTATTGCTATCGCCCATCTTTTATGTAAAATTCGTTTTCTTTCTTCTGATGGTTTCATGATATTTATCCTCTTTTCAATATAATGAATACCTAACCTTACAATCCACCAAAATAAAAATATTTGGATATTCTTCTAGTTATATTATCTCCTGGATTTGGGTCTATTACAAATTACTTATACCGCCCCATTACGATATCCTTAACTTCTTGTAGATAATCATCTGTATATTCGGGCACGAGTAGTTGACCATCGATTGCATCAAGCATAACTCTTTCTTTATCTTTTAGCTTCTTATAAACGGTATTATCAATAAATCCCATATGAGCGACATCACCCTTGGTTATCAAGTAGTAGTACCGAGTATATTGATTTGCTGGTAATCCCAGACGATTAATACGATCTCGCGACTGTAGCATAAAAGTTAAATTGAAATTGTATTCAAAGTAAACAGCATCATGTACTGTTTGGTGAAGAGAAATTGATTCGCCTAAAGTATTAGGGTTTGAAACTAGTACTTGGGCATCCCCCGTTCTGAAGTTGTTAATCATTCCTTCACGTTCCTGCTTAGGGGTCGCACCATAAACTAAAGTAGTCTTGATCCCCATACCATTAAGAGTATCTGTAATCTTTTGCATTGTGCCAACAAACATCCCCCAAACTAGGACTTTCTTACCTTGACTAACTAATTTGTCAATTAGGTCAATGCCCATTTCAAATTTAGGAGCTTCTATCTTAGTTAAATTGAATTTTTTGTATGCTTCACCACTACTGGCATTTTCTTTTTCAACAGTAGAACCCTGTTTATCCCAAACTCCCGAATCAGCATCAACTAAACCTAATTCTTTATAGTTGATGTTAGTTGCTAGTAATTCTGGGTTAGTTGAAGCTTGCAGTAATCTAATGAAAGTAGCTAAAGTACCATTTTCATTTTCATAAATTGCCTGCGATAACAATTGCTGATTCTTTGACGGTTTCACTTCTTTAATAATATCTGGGTCTGGTTTGGGTACATGTAGATCTTGTTTATTGGTTCGCCAGAAGAATGGTGATAGTTTCTTATTCACATCTTCAGGATCAATATTGTTTAATGTGGTCAAATCCCAAGCAAAGAATGAAGAGTACTCATCTGGATACATCAAATGCAAGAAATTATAGATATCCCTAAAGCCATTTGGGATTGGCGTACCTGTTAGAACATAACGATAGTGCGGAGCTTGGCTTAAACTTAATGCGGCTTTTGCTCGTTGACCACCAACACCTTTAACTCGGTGAACCTCATCAAAAACTAGCATCGTTTTAGCATCCAATAAATCATTAATAATATTTAACTTGTTTTGGAGCGATTCATAATTGATGGTGATCACATCAGCCTGAACCCAATCATGTTTAATCGCACCAGGATTGTTACTATACTTTTTATCCCGCATATTAAGGTAATATAGTTCTCGCTTAGATCCAAAAACTTCTTGGAATTCTGTTCGCCAAGCTGCAAAGGCATTTAAGGGTGACACCACTAGAAGTTTATTAACTTCATTTACTTGAGAACTAGACAAATAAGCAAAAGTTCCATACATCATCGCGGTTTTACCAGCACCAGGCACTGAAAAGTTAGCTGCTCTCTTCATGACAGTCATGAAGAAACTAGCCTTTTCTTGTTCTGGCTTTAATGGCCGCGTAATCTCTTGACTAACTACTTTCTTGAAATTTTCAAACTCATGCAACCAGCGAGGATCACCATCTTTAATAGTTAAGCCTGCCTGACTTTGTTCTTTAATATAGTACTGGCGTTGTTGTACAAATTGATCGAACTTATTACTAGTTTCAACCTCAGGTAACCCTTTACGTTCTAAACGTCGATTAAGTTTTTTTACTAATTCTAGTAACTGAACATAAGTCAAATCTTCTTTAAATATTCGCTGCTTAGGATCTTCAAAATAAGGAGCAAATATTGTTAACCCCCGTTGAGCTGTTTTGGTTTCTAGAGTATGGTGAGTATCGTCTATTAATTGGAACTGGCCTTTATCATTCTTGATGATGATTGGACTATCTGATTTCATCCCCATATTTACTGAACAACTCCTTGCTTAATTGATTTAAATCCCTCATATATTTCTGGAGTTCTTTTAACTGATCTTCGCTAATCTCGTTGTAGCGTAGACTCCCGATTAAACCACCATCTTCATTCAAATCATGATAGTATTTCACATTTTGCTTGATATTACGAATAAATTTATCTACGGATTCACTATTACGAGCATTTCGCATATAAGTATCAAAGGTATCGCCTAAAGCTTCGACCGTTTCATTTTCATCCGTCAGACTCTGCATTAAATCTGAAGTTGTATGAATTTCAGCATCCTGAAGCGAATCGGATAAGTCATCCACTACGTCAGCAACATCATCATTGAAGTCTTCATTATCTACACTATCGACAATGTTTTTACCGTATTCACGAATATGAGTACGGGCACTATTTCCACTAACCCCAACATGAATTTGATAAAGAATAACTCCAAAATATGAATTCATGGTTTCATTTTTACGAACTTGCGATTCAGGATCATCGCCAAAATTTTTGGACAGTGATTTACCCATTTCATAAAAAAGTGACCAAACCTTGCTTTCCTTGATGATGTTGAAATTATTCTCTGGAGCACCAATAAACTCTAGAAATTTCTTCATATACACTGCGCCATCATAATACTTTTTCACTTCAGTTGGTCGCATATGAGAGTCAGCTGCATAGTCTACCTGAGTCATAATTGGATTATTGCCACTAGTAGTTTGATAAATATCCACAGCTAAGTCAACCGGATCGTAATTTTGTCGTTCTTCCACTCCCATCTGAATGGCTAATTCAAGTTTCTTAATTTTGGCTCGTTCAGTAGTATTATCATATGAAAATGGCAAAACAACGGCTTCAAAATAAACCGTCCTACCTGTCGTTTGATGAATATTACGTAAGGCGGTGTAACGACGATTACCGTCAATAATCCGTCCATCATCAAGCACATAGCCATAAACCTGCTGACCAGAATCTTGAATTGATTTTTCTGTCCGTTTCAGTGCTGATGAATTATCTTGTTCAATCAACTTAGCAACAAAATTATTGTATCGTGGATCCTCTTGATCACTTGTTGGATGCAATTCGTCTTGATATTGTGAAGTACCAGTCGCAATTCGTCCATTCTTGTCATTGTAGTAAAGGTACTCTAAAGGAATTTTATAGACATCAAGAGTTTCTGAACTTACACCGTCAACTTTGATTGGCAACTTAGGTTTCGCGCCTGTTTTTTCCAGCTTTCCCTTTTTAGCTAATTCGATTAGCGACAACATCTTAATTCAACTCCCTATTTTCCAATTTATTAATCAAATCGTGGACTTCTTGTTCACTAGTTGCCATTCGGTAATAAAATCCAGAATCTTTGAGCGACTTGAAATACTTCTCCTGAATTTTACCGATAACTGCATCATCAAATCTCATATTTTCTGCCTTTGTTTCAATCATCAGATAAATTGACTTATTACCATGATCAATCTTAAAAATAAAGTCCGGCGTGGTCGTCCCATTATCAAAGCGTGGAATCTTAATTGCTTTCTTTGGCAGTTTCCCAAAAACACTAATTTTAGGACCATATGACCGTTGTAGAATCTTTAATTCCGGATCAGCACTGTCATAACGAAGCGGTGGTCGATCATACAAATACTTTTCATCAGACACCGAATTTGACTGATATACGCCTAGCACACTAGCAGGAACTGAGTCCACAAACTCATGCTTTTTAGCATTGTAGATTGAAGTTGATGTTGAAAAGTCTAAGGGTTCATAGCTGTAGGACGTCTTGATTCGCTCGTTAAACTGATTGTTAAAGGTTCGAATTAAATTACCTAATGTTTTTTCGTTGATATAGTTAGTATTATTTCTCAGACGCTTAATTGCCTTAATCATCAAATTGTTAAGTAAGTTCACTGGTAAGTCAGTTTGTTTAGCTAAAATTTTAAGAAATTTACCGTAATTCATGGTTAGATATTCTGTATTGTAATCTGTCTGAGTTTCCCGGACAGAAGCTGAGCCTTCATCAGTAACAACTTCTTGGTGGACCATTTGTGGACGTTGCAAAACAAAAATCTTGTTGTCATTATCTTTGAAAACATCCCGTGCTACAGTTTCAGCTACCTGGTTAACTGAAGGATCAAACTTAATCATTTGCCGCTGAGCTAACTGCACCCACAAATTCTTTAGTTGTTGCCAGTTTTGCTTGCGTAGTTTAACCACAGTATTATCCTTAGAATTTTTGTCACGGACTTTACCTTTAGCAACTTTCGTCTGTTGTTCAAGTTCAGGATAAAGTTGGCACAATGCATCATAGCCAGACATCGTTTGACCACCTAGTTCAACGTTTTCTTTAAACTTGTTAGAACGAGTAATTACATTGTGATCATCCAGATCATCAAGTAACTGATCTTCGGTAAATTGCGGATCAGTTTTTTTCTTTTCCTGAACAATTAGCTTAATCATTTCATCAGTGAGTTCTTCCTGATTTAGTTTAATTGGTGAGTCGTCATTGATTTCACCAACTAGTTTCTGTGCAAAGTCACGTTCATCATAACCAATTAGGAATGAAAGTCTACTCTGCCACTCATCTTGATTGAGGCGGTGTCCAGTTTCATCAACTGGTAAACGTAATCCACGACCAACTTCTTGGATCTTGCTAATCTCCGAGCCGGATGTCCGTAGTTTAGCAATTGTGAAAACATTGGGGTTATCCCAGCCTTCACGGAGCGTCCATTTAGAAAATAAGAAACGTCGAGTCAACCAGTTACCATCTTTATCCCTAAAACTGAGCAGCTTTTCCTTATTACTAAGAATATCCTCAACTTCAGCCTGGATATCAGTATCAGAACTACCACGATCTTCGCTGAAGTACCCGGCATAAACATCTTGATGTTCGGACTGAAGACTCTTTAAGGTTGCTTGCAAGAAAGAATGATACTCCTTTTCCCGATCATCGATTGCCATCTCATAACGACCAATTAATTTCTTTAACTTTTCAGTTAAGATCTTTTCAAAATCTTGGGCCAACCATCCTTTGCCATGATTTTCACCACGAAAACTAGAAATACTGTCAATAAAAAATAAAGATAGAGTCTTAATTTTAGGTGCATTATCACCAGAGTTAGGACGAAGAAAATTTTCTTCTTCTGCCTTGAAGTGACAGTCCAATGCTTGAGAAATAATCTCTTTCTGATAATTTTGTGCAAAAGTACCAGGAATTAGTTTCATATCTTTAGCTAAAGCCAATCCATTGGATAATTCATGATCAGTTCCACCCGCATAAGTAATATTACCTTGAAAATCTGGATCAATATCAGCAAGGTTTTCACCGACACCAAGTGTATATTCTTTACTACCTTTGGAAAGGATTAATTCTTTAGCCTTAGCTTGCTTAACCTTATATAAGTTGCTAGCTCGTTCTTCTGGCATATCAGGATAGTCAATGTCAATTCCTTTAACCAAGCCCTGGTTAAAACTATCAACCGCATCTAAGTTAAACTGTGGTTCACCACGATAATAATCAATCTTGGTAACTTTATTTTTACCACGACCACTAGTCATTTCTGGGAAAGTAGCTCCAAAGCGTACAATCAACTGGGGCTTCATTCCTTCAATATCTTCGTAAAATTTCTTTCCCCGTGGAAAACGTTGTGGTTCGTCAATAATTACCACGGGACGAGTAGCTGCAATAGCTTTGATAGGAGATGTTTCGCCACCTAATAAAGTTTGGTCATAGTCATCACGATGCATCGACTTAGAGTGCAGCATTCCCTGGTTAACCAGCAAAACTTCAATTTGATTGGTATTCTGTCGAGTCGCTTCAACAAATTCAGATAGTTGCGCTGGAAAATTACGCCGCCCTGATCGCGCACTAAAATCACCCGCGTTAATAACATTTAGTTGAATACGGGTATTTTCATAAAATTCACTGAAGTGTTGTTTAGCATAATCACTGGTAATAAAGCTGCGGGCACCTTCCTTAATGCTAGGACTTGGTACTGCAATAACAAATTTAAATAATCCATACTTTTGATGAAGATCATACATCATTCGGGTATAAACGTAGGTCTTACCAGTACCTGTTTCCATTTTGATGTCAATATTAGCCTTATCGTTATAACGATATCTGATTAATGGATTGGCATAAATATAATTAGCATCTGGATTATTACTCATCATGTCCATACCAGGGAAAGCCTTATCTATCGCTGCAAGTGCGTCTGTTTGGTGTTGTAAAGTTTCAAGTTTAATCTTCATGGCATTAGTACCTCTTGATTAATGTGACTTTACTGTCTAATTGCTTTAAGCCACTCTCCAGTTCACGTAACTCAGCAATGTTAAATGAATAACCAAAAAGTACAATAGATTGAAGATGGAGTTCGTTTTTCCCTAGTTGATTAAGCAGTTCTTTAGTTTGATCACTACTCCAGCCTTCGTTAATTAGATAAAGACGATCATCGACGAGGTGAGCATGATAATTATCAAATTGCTTATCTTCCACCTCAGTATCAAAGGTATATCCATCTTGGGCTAACCAAGTTGTTAAGATCGTCTGTTCACCACTTGCATCCCCGGCAACATTTAAACTGTTACTAGAGAAGCCTTCAACCATGTTAGTAAACAGGTTAGTGTTATTAGGATCAAAGTCATCAATATCTTCAAGAGTCTGGTTAGCTGGATTAACTACCCGGTAATGTTTGAAACTACCGTCAAAGTCCTTAGGAAGAGTCAATTCATTGTCTTCCTTAATCTTATTAGCTGCCCTTCGAATACGTTCGCGAGAAATTTCATCAATGGATTTAAAGCCAGCATCATAAGCAGCTTTTCCACCTTTTGTTGGAACTTCTTTACCATCTTTATTTGTTTGGTAAGTTTTTTCAGGGAGCTGGATCATAATAAATTTACGATGGCCACCATCTTCAGCATTAAGTTGCATTACGGCATCAGCAGTGGTTGAAGAACCAGCAAAAAAGTCCATAACTATAGAACTAGACATATTATATGTATAACTTTTTACCAATAACTTTATTAAAGAAGTTGGCTTATTAAAGTCAAACATATTAACTCTGAATAGTTGCATAAGTTCTCTAGTCGCATCCTCATTAGAACCTACTGGATAATTTTGGAGCGATAGAAGATTATGCATTTTCTTAATTTCTCCTCCTACTTTTGTCAGATTAGGCCTGAATGGGACACCACTAATCGTTATTTCAGATTCCTTCGCTAAAATCTCATTTAGCCTATCTTGTGAATAACGCCACTCACCTAACAAGGAAAATTTATTAACATTTCTACCCTCAACTATCTGAACATCATTTAGTAATTCAGTTTTAATATTGCCACTTGACATATCTTGCCGTTTGATTATGTCATTATTAATTTTTGAAAAAGAAACAGACTTTGGTGGAAAAGTTAAAATCGTTACAGAATTTCCTGCATTATTAAATGGATATTTTTTCCCTTTTTGTGTCTTCTCCACTGAGAAAGCATGAGTTGATTTTCTATTTTTAGCAAAACATACCACATACTCAAACTTTTGACCAACATTTCCATTTAGAAATGATGGCTTCTTTTTCTTTTCCCATACAAAATTCGTGATAAAATTGGTTTCCCCATAAATCTCGTTTAAAATTTCTAACAAATTATCTTGCTCATTATCATCAATAGAAATGAAGATAATTCCTTTGTCTGAAAGCATGTTTTTTGCCAATACTAATCTCGGATACATAAACGCCAGCCATGCCGAATGACTAGACTTACCTTGAATACTCTTCAATCGTTCCACTTTTTCATCATCAAGTCCAAACATTTCTTTCAACTTATCATCAGAGTATTCAAAAGAATCAGGATAAACAAAACCGTCACTTCCTGTGTTATACGGCGGATCAATGTAAATCACATCAACCTTATTCTGATAGTTATTTTGTAAGTGACGCAGCACTTCAAGATTATCTCCAGTAAAGAATAAGTTCTTACTATTCTTCCCCTCACCTTGATTCTGTTTCTCGTCAGGAACAATAACCGTATTAGAAACTTCACCAGCCTGTCGCCGGGCATAGTCCTTCCCGATAAAATCAAGTTGGTATCCTTCACTAAGCTCATTAACATTCTTTTCTTTTAACTGGTTCTTAAACTTATCTAAATCAAAAGAACCATCTTTCGTAAAGAACTCTGGTAATTTATTTTTCAGTTCATTTAGGAAAGCAGTGTTTGACTTTACTTGTTGGTTGTATTTTTCACTATCTCTAAGCAAAGCAAACACCACCTTTCAAAAAAGATGGCACAGAAAAAGAGTCTACTAACCCTTTAAGAATTAGTAAACTCTTTTTAAAATCATTGACAAATAGGCGTTGAGCTAAATAATCAACGTGTTGTGTTGTGTTGTGTTGTGTTGTGTTGTGTTGTGTTGTGTTGTGTTGTGTTGTGTTGTGTTGTGTTGTGTTGTGTTGTGTTGTGTTGTGTTGTGTTGTGTTGTGTTGTGTTGTGTTGTACATCACACTAGTCTCCTCATTCTTTTTCATTATCAATTTATCAAACAAACATTCTTTCCGCAATATAGTGCTAATAAAAATTAAAATTTTATGTTAGGTTAGTATTACTGATTTATTTTGTTGCAACTAGGTGATTATTATTAAAAAATTAACCAAGACACAAATAGGAGCATTACATCAAGACATATTAACAACAGTTCGTCAATCATATCCTGGTAATGGTTATCAAATTGTCTCCGTGAGTGGCTCCTCAACTACCGAAAGCCTGTATGTTTATGTAATGTACAAACAGAAACTATATTATTTAAGATTTTCTGCCCACGATAATGAGATAAAGGGACATAGCTATACTTCATTTAACTTATTACATTATTCAACTTGGGCAGAATTACGAACTCAACTTCGTCATCATTTCTTAGTTACTAACAAAACTAATGCCTATCAGCTAATGGGATATCATAACTTTGCTTGGCTTGCACTTATCTATCGTTGTTCAACAAATCCTGATTTTGAGGTAAAATTTGAGCCCGCTGATGAAATTCGTAAAGTAACTATTTTTATGGATAGTCACATTTTTGCTGAAATTACGAATAAAAGAAGTGCAAGAACATTACTCAACGTCATTAATTTATTGATTTGACAAATGTAGCGAAACGTATCCCAATGACGAAGGATATTGCTCAGTCAATCGTAAAACCACCTAATCGGTAATTCTCTGATTGCCAGTTAGGTGGTTTTAGCTGTTTAAAGCACACTAAAATAAGGTCGGCTCACTATTAAACTGCTTGTTTACGCAACTCGATAATCAAAACTAACCGCTCTTTTCGGCTTTAAATTTCGCTTATCCCGGCGACCTGGACGAATTGGATTTACATAGGTTTGGAGCTGAATTAATAATTCATCAAACCGTTCCTGCCATATATTGTGATAATAATGGCGTACGATCTTGGTTGCCATCTTAAAATTAATCGTATACCAATGACAATGGTTCGTCTGTGGAACGTAGACCTGGTTGACAGTGGCGCTTACGACGTTATACATAATTAAATTGGCATAGAGTTCTGTTTCAATAAATTCATCCTTTTTCGAGTGAAACTGGATCGCCCCTAAATCATACTTTAGTTTAGAAAAAGCAGTTTCAACTCCCCACCGCAAATGATATAGCTCCTTCATTCGCGATAGCGGAAACTGCTTGGTCGGCAGGTTAGTGATTAATACTTCCCATTCGTGCTTGCCATTTTGACCTGTCCCAATCTGAAACTTACAAGCACGGAAGCTAACCTCACAAAAAGTACCAAAATCCCAGCGAGTATCTCTTGTATTTTTTGAATGGTGAGACTTGTAATGGTGCTGGTGATGGTTGATACAATGGATAAGTTCTTTGTCTTTGTTCATCATATAGTAATGGTTAGAGGTGGTTACTCGACACTGGATTTGGCGATCACATTCGCAAGCTGGTAAGTTGGCGACTTCCTTGATACTGCCTGATAATCTTTCACGAATAACGTAATACGTTCCCACACGTCGATTAAGATTTTCGATCAAGTTGAAACTTGGGTAGCCACGATCCATGATTACAATTGAATTGTTAGGCAGCCGGTTAATCATTTCAAGAGCACCATCTCGTTCGTCCATCTTTGCCTTGGGCTGAATTACACAATCTTGATAGCTTTTGTCCAACAGGTCATATAATGCATTAACGTGCATCTGACAATAAGGCTTGTTCTTTGAAAAATCACAAACAAAGGCTGAACTTGGATTCCATGGTAGGTCGAAGTCAGACCCATCGATCGCCATGACATGGTAATGGTGATTTAGGAGTCGCTGATTAACTATTTTCTGGTTAAGTTGATGCAAGATATATTCAAAGCATTCTGGCGCTAACTTGGCTTTCTGTTGTTCAAAGGCCGGCGCTGAAACATGATCGTTAACATCCGGGAGGGCATCGAATAGCTCGGCATTAAGACTATTGCCGCGCATATTAAGGATTGTTTTGATTAGTACCTTAGCTGGTAATTTGCGATTGCGGGTAAAGTCATGGATAGAGTGTGTAAAATCATGAATATGACCAGTAGTTTCATTGATAATCTCATCTAAAACGCTTAAAATATTAGTATGGTTAACCATATTGTGACACGCTCCTTTTATTAGGACTGTTACGTTGTGATGGGGAAAGGGTTGTGACTTTCCCCTTTTTTGTTAATTTTAAAAGACTAACCGAGTTTAAAGCAAAGAATGAGCCTCCACTTACACAAGTGTGTAAATGAAGGCTCATTCTTTTTTTATGCTTAACTTAATGACGTTGGAACATTACTAAGCATTCTATTGATGGGACTTATTTCGCCTAGGGGTCATATTACTAAAATATATTTTAAGGAACCATCCTTTCTCAACATTACTCCTTCTGGTATAAAAATATTGAATTATTACCCAGCAGTTAGTAAATATGGAACAGATTCTCGTTGGGTAACTAATCCACAATCTTTGAATACTCAGGGATTAGCGGATTTGCTAAATAATATCGAATAAAATATAAACTTTGAAAAAATGTACTAATTCTAGTCATTAAAAATAGAATTAGTACACTTTTTGCATTAATTTTTATTATTTTCCAACTCTTTAATAAATTCAAAAAGCCCAATGCGGTCAGAATCAGTTAATTTTCCAATTGGTTGTCGACTAAAAACCCAACTTTGTGCTAAGCGGTACAACTTATGGGTATCTACATATGATTGTTTTTTTAGTCCTGCTGCTCTCCACTCCTTAATTGGATAATATATTTTCTTTATTTGAGACGATTTATTCTCATATTGACTCGTAACCTTAAAGACAATTACTTTTTCGTTCGCTATCTCAATTACTAAAGCGGGGCGTACCTTGCTACCTCTCCCTTTATCAAAAGGAACATCGGCAATATATATTTCCATCGGTTCCATTAGCCGTTAACCATCCAATCATGAAAATCAGGCGACTTTTTAGGATCATAATGACCATTCTTATCAATTTCAACATCCTCAACAGGAATTTCTTTAATTAAGTCTGCCCAATCTAATGCTGTTGGTAATTTCTTAATTCGAACCTCGTTACCCTTTATCTCAAATGAAACCTCTGTCCCTTTTTCCAATCCTAATGCCTTACGAATTGCAGCTGGAATAACAATCTGCCCCTTTTGCGACATTTTACCGGTTAAGGTATTATCCATAGTTATCCCTCCTTATTATTTCCTACGTTATACGTCTTACTTCTTACCTGCTATTACTTGTAGAACATTGCAAAAAGTATGAAAAATCACCATCATTCAACGCTACACGAAGCTCACGTTCAATGATGGTGAAGTGATAGTTATACGATTTATCTCCATCGGATTCTTCTATATCAAATCATCATTATTAGCTTTAATAAATAATATCCAGCATTATCTTACTAAATCCATAAATGCTGGATCAATATTTTTATAATGCCAATTACAATACTTGTTATTTTTATATACTAAATTTACTGCTATTGGGAAAGTCATATGTACTCCCTTATAAGACTTGGTGTCTAATATCAAGTATTTATAACCATTAATTACCAATTGTTGTTCCCTTTTATTGAGTTTCCTGCCAGTAGTCACAGTATAAACTTTATGCCCCAAACCACCTAATTTAACATCATCTATATCAAAATTCGCTTTTAAAATTTGCTTATGTAATCTGAACATAAGATAAAAACGTATTATCAATATTTTTAAAATTAATAATAGTTTGTGCTTACTTTCGATCCAATTGATTGATCTGTCAAGTTCCATTAGGTATCTAAGTAAGAACAATAATGGAATATTAATTATCCAAAAAATAATCGGAAGTGTAAAAGAAATAATCAATTTCTGAACTAAAGAACAACTAAATTTCGTAAGTAGTTGATATATCGCATAACCAAATAGCGTAAACGATAGAAATTTCATAATAAAAGGGAAAGCCTCATCATTATGAGTAATTACTTGTACGAAGGTTTGAAATATAAAAAATAATACAATAAAGAATGATACTAATAGATTAGGCTCAAAAGCTTTCATAATAAAAGTAAAAAAGCTAACTAGTGTGAATTTCTCTAGAATTTTAACCGTTATTAATTGTTGTATTTTTGTGTTGAAATCTATTTTTACACTTTCTGGTATAATTACCAAAGCTACAAATGAGACGTATGAATACAAATCCTTAAATTTATCAGGGTTATGAAACTCAAAGCAACAAAAAGTAATTATTGTTATAATAACCCCTTCATAAAATATAATAATTTGAAAAACAGGTATAGTAAAAAGCCTTAAAATTGCTCGTAATAGATCAAACAATGATCCGAGCAATTTACCTCTATTTTTATCAAAAATATATTTACCAATGAATAATGTAACTAATATAAAAATTGAAACAATTGTGTAATTATCCATAAAGATTTTTAATCCTACTTAACTATCAAATTTATTATCTAATTTCTTTTAGAGCAGTGAGAAAAGAAATTACTAAATATTAATCTTAGAAAGTATTACATATGTAATGATTGCGTCAGCCAACTGATTTTTAATTCTACATTATCTTTACATAAGGAAATTTTCTAAACCTTTTCCACTCACTACGTTCCACAATCTGGAAACATCAGCACTTAAACACTGACTTTAGACCCGCTCAAGCACAGTAACAGATTCGACATGCGTCGTCTGTGGAAACTGGTCCACTGGCTGAATTGGCTTTGTTACATGGTAGCCTTGGCCAGCGAACCGCTTGATATCCCGAACTAAAGTAGCAGGGTTACAGGAAACGTAAATCACTTTCTTTGGGCCCATCTTACCAGTAGCTTCAATCAATGATTCAGCCAAGCCCTTCCGTGGTGGATCAACAATAACAACATCTGGTTTGAGTCTTTCTGCTTGCCACTTAGCAAATTGATCTTCCGCCTTACCAACAACAAATTTGGCGTTCTTAATACCATTCCGTTTAGCATTATGTTTGGCGTCTTCAATCGCGGCGGGAACAATTTCGACCCCGTAAACTTGCTTAGCGTGTTTAGCTACTGCAAGGGAGATCGTGCCAATTCCACAATAGGCATCGATAACGGTTTGATTGCCGTCCAAGCCAGCATTGTCGATGGCTGTCTGGTAAAGGCGTTCAGTCTGTTGCGGATTAACCTGGTAGAAGGACAGTGGTGAGATTGCAAAATCAATCCCGAGGAGCTGATCATGAATTTCATCAGCACCCCATAATGTTTTATTCTTATCGCCGAGCAAGCGGTTCGTTCGCTTATCATTGATGTTTTGCACAATACTTTTTACTTCTGGAACTCCGGCAACGATTCCGTCGACGATTTGTTTTTCCATTGGCAACCGCTTCGTATTCGTAACTAAGACTACCATCATTTCATGGCTATAGTATCCTCGCCGAACCATTACTGTGCGAATCACACCTTTACCAGTTTGTTCATCATAGGGCGTAATGTGGTATTGCCGTAATAAGTCCCGGACAACTACAATGGCCTTATCGATTTCTGGATCCTGGATATAAAAATCTTCAATCGGTACTACATTGTGGCTCCCCCGCTTATAAAAACCGGTTTCTAATTGACCGCGGACCATTTTTACTGGTACTTGAGCCTTATTACGGTAATGATAAGGCTTTTCCATTCCCATTGTTGGCAAAACTTCAATCTCATCTAAGTGTGCTTTCGCCAATAATTCTTGGATTTGGTGTTGCTTGAATTTCAACTGGGCATCATATTTCAAATGACCAAGGGAGGCGATTCCCGTTTGAATATACTTTTTATCCTTAACATCAACGCGGTCTGGACTCTTCGTTTGCCAGTCCATTACCCGTCCCCAAGCAAAGTGGCTGGTTACCTTGGTGATCTTTACCGTAATCTCTTCACCAGGAAGGGCATTAGGAACAAAGACGGGAAAATCATCAATCTTAACGACCCCATTGCCTTCGTAAGATAAATCCACTACCTTTGCTGGATATTCTTCATTTTTATGTACTGGAATGTTTAATTTCAAAGTTATTCCTCCATTAATTTCAACGTTACAAACTTCTCCTATTATAACAAAACAAACGGCCAACTTCCTCTTTGTGAAGCTGACCGTTTATGCTTTTACACAATGCTTTTCTAAAAAGTGCGCAATTTCTATCATTTCTTCTTCGGAATCGTCGGCTAAGGTTATTTGAACGACAAATGCCTCACCTTCATCTGCGTTTAAATGTAATTCCCAACTATTTTTCTTCAAGAATAATAATAAGCATAAATAGGCTGTTCTCTTATTGCCGTCAATAAAAATATGTTTTTTGGTTATCTTTTGTACTATATAGGCAGCCTTTAACCAAATCGATGGATATAGTTCACGATTAAAAACTGTCATTTGGGGTTGCTCAACTATAACAGATAAACCTTCAGGATATTGAATTCCCATATATTTTTGGCCTGTTCGTGTTAATACCTGATGATTCACCATTATAATTTCTTCTTTTGTTAAGTAAATCATTTATCTTTTAACCGTTCCATCAATTCTTTATTCTCATCAAATAATTGATTAATCATTGCCAATGTTTTGTCATCAACTTGTTCTTTTTTCTTAAATGTTATTACTTTACCATCCGGCGATATTGTTTTCTCGTATTCATCGCCAGGATTAGCATGCATTTTTTCTCGATCATTTTTAGTTAATCGCAATCCAAAAGAATTACCAGATTTGAAGAATTTTGAACTATTATTTAATTCTTGCATGTTATCACCTCGTAATCACATTATAGCACATTGTGATTACAAAATGCCTATTATAACAAAACAAACGGCCAACTTCCTCTTTGTGAAGCTGACCGTTTATTTATTCTATTTCTTTTCGCGATCTTTATAATCGTCAATGCCATTCATAAAGTCTTCTTCGACCCGCTTAAAATCAGCTGAAGTTGTAATCGCATCTTCTGGAATCTCATCCAAGTTAGCAATTACTTCTAGGTGCTGTTTAAGGTTATGGAATTTCATTGGCGCATCGCCACCGTATTCCCCATCAAGGTTAACCATCAAGCGGTCATCCTTGTTTAGCGGAATAACTTCAATATCGGTTGCCTTAGCATAAATAATGCGCGGATCATCAAGGTGCTTTCCTTGAAGTGCCTTTGCCATTAAGCTGAGCATATCGATTACACTGCTCTTCTTGACGATAATCATCGTAAACTTTCCATCATCAAGTGATGCATCCGGCACAATTTGTTCAAAACCGCCGACCGAATTAGTCAAGGCAATCATAAACATGGAAGCACTGCCCCGGTATTCCTGATTATCATACTTGATTAGCATGTCGACTGGCTTAATCCGCGGCATCAATTCTGCTCCCTTGGCGAAGTATGCTGCATAACCAAAGAGGGACTTCATTTGCGAAGGGACCTCATAAGTTAATTCGGTCATCGTTCCACCGGCAGCAATATTCATGAAGTAGTTTTCACCAGCCCGACCAATATCAATCTTAAATTTCTTATTCTTCTTTAAGATTAACTTAGCCGCGGCGATCGGATCATCACGAGGAATCCGTAATGCCCGTGCATAGTCATTAGTCGTCCCTGCTGGAATAATTGCTAATGTTGGTCGATGTTCTAACCCAGCAATTCCATTAACCACTTCATTCAGGGTACCGTCTCCACCAGCGGCTACAATCAAATCAAAACCGTCTTCAGCAGCACGAGTGGCTTCGTTCTTAGCCGAGTTAGGCGCAGGAGTAGTCGCAAAAGCACTAGTTTCATATCCGGCTTTCTCATAAATTGCGAGAATATCAACTAAATCACTTCGCAATGTTTCACGGCCTGAGGTAGGATTATAAATTATCCGAGCACGTTTTCGCACGGTCATCCCTCCCTACTCTATTTAGCCTTCAAAGACTTCATCAATAATTGAGTAACAACTTGTGGGTTGGCCTTACCACGCGTTTGCTTCATGATTTGACCCATTAAGTAGCCGACAGCCCGGTCTTTACCATTCTTAAAGTCTTCAATTGATTGTTCGTTGTTATCAAGAACTTCATCAACGATTGGCTGTAGTTGCGCAGGATCTGATAATTGAACAAGACCGTGTTCCTTTGCGTAAGCATTTGGTTCTTCACCATCTAAGATTCCCTTGAAGACCTTCTTAGCCATCTTAGAAGAAATAGTCCCATCTTCAATCAACTTCACCATGCCAGCAAGGTTAGATGGAGTAAGCTTGGTGTCTTGTAAGTCAACTTGCTTATCGTTCAAGTATGAGTTCACATCGTTCATCAAGTAGTTGGCTACCCGCTTAGGATCGCCACCGTCTTTAACAGCTTCTTCAAAGAAATCAGACATTTCCTTAGTCTGGGTAAGAACCATGGCATCGTAATCAGTTAAGCCAAGGTCCTTAACATAGTGCTCACGACGCTCACCAGGCATTTCTGGCATCTCGCTTTCAATTTCACTAATCCATTCATCGCTAACGTTTACTGGTGGCAAGTCTGGTTCTGGGAAGTAACGGTAATCATCAGAACCTTCCTTTGTCCGCATCAGAATAGTCTCACCAGTCGCTTCATCATAACGACGTGTTTCCTGACCAATGTGTCCACCAGCCATCAATACTTTTTGATGCCGTTTTTCTTCAAATGCGAGGGCCTTCCGAACATAGTTAAAGGAGTTAATGTTCTTCATTTCTGTCTTGGTCCCAAACTTATCAGAACCGATTGGCCGAATTGAGATGTTGGTATCAACCCGCATGGACCCTTCTTCCATCTTCACGTCAGAGATCCCCGTAAATTGGATCCGTTGACGCAATGCTTCCAAGTAAGCCACTGCTTCTTCAGGCGAGGCAATATCTGGCTTAGAAACAATTTCAATTAGCGGTGTTCCTTGCCGGTTCAAGTCAACGTATGAATACTTACTGGTGTGAGTGTTCTTACCAGCATCTTCTTCAATGTGCATTTCTTTGATACCGATCTTTTTCTTTTTACCGTTTACTTCAATTTCAATCCAACCGTCATGAGCAATTGGAGTATCTGATTGAGTAATCTGGTAGGCTTTCGGGTTATCAGGATAGAAGTAGTTCTTCCGATCAAAGTGCATGTGATGGGCAATTTGAGCATGAAGAGCAAGTCCAGCCATGATTCCGTCACGAACGACACCCTTGTTTAAGCTTGGCAATACACCAGGGTAACCCCAGTCAATGACATTGGTGTTTGCGTTAGGCTGGTCACCGTATTCAACGGGGGATGGACTGTAAATCTTTGAATTAGTCTTTAATTCAACGTGGACTTCTAGACCGATTGTTGTTTGAAAGTTCATCTTAGTTTTGACCTCCTAACTTTGGTGTCTTCTTGTGGAAATCAGTTGTCTGTTCAAAGACATATCCAGTGTTATAAACTGTTTGCTCGTCAAATGCTTTTCCGATGATTTGCAGACCAACTGGCATACCATTTTTAGCAGAGAAACCAGCAGGAATGGACATTGCAGGAAGGCCGGCCATATTAACGGGAACAGTCAATACGTCGTTCATGTACATAGTTTGTGGATCATCAATTTCTGCACCAATCTTAAATGCTGTTGAAGCACCAGTAGCACCAACGATTACATCATGATCCTTAAATACGTCTTCAAAATCTTGGGCAATAAGGCGGCGAACTTTAGCGGCCTTATTAAAGTAAGCATCATAGAAACCAGCAGAGAGAGAGAATGTCCCTAACATAATCCGCCGCTTAACTTCTTCACCGAAACCTTCCGAACGAGAACGAACATAAACATCTTCCAAGTTCTTAACATCAGCAGCTCGGAAGCCATAACGAATACCGTCGTAACGTTGGAGGTTAGAAGATGCCTCAGATGAGGCTAAAATGTAGTAAGCAGGAACCCCATACTTGGTGTGTGGCAAACTTACTTCATCAACAATTGCTCCGAGGGATTCTAAGTGGTCCAAAGCAGCCTTGATTACTTCTTGAACATCTTCGTCTAAGCCATCAAAGTATTCCTTTGGCACAGCAATCCGTAAGCCTTTAACATTCGTATTTTCGTTTAATTGGGCTGCCCAGTCTGGAACTTCTTTAAGTGAGGATGTCATATCCCGTTTATCATTTCCACTGATGAGGGCGGTCAACAAGGCATTATCCTTAACATTTTGAGTCAACCAGCCGACTTGGTCAAAACTTGAACCAAAGGCAATGATTCCCCACCGTGATACACGGCCGTATGTAGGCTTCATCCCAACGACACCGTTAAATGAGGCTGGCATCCGAATAGAACCACCAGTATCAGTACCAAGCGCACCTAAAACATCCCCGGCCGCAACCGCAGCAGCAGAACCACCGGAAGAACCACCAGGAACCCGTGTAAGATCCCATGGGTTATGAGTCGTAAAGAATGCTGAATTTTCAGTAGATGATCCCATGGCAAATTCATCAAGGTTAGTCTTACCAACGTTGATATAATCAGCGGCATTTAACTTTTCAACCACTGTCGCGTCATATACAGGGTTAAAGTTTTCAAGCATCTTAGAAGCAGCTGTAGTTGTGAGACCCTTAGTTAAGATATTATCCTTAACTGCAAGCGGAACCCCTGCAGTTAATTGATCAGCACTAATGCCCTTTGCATCAATCTCAGCTGCCCGCTTTAGTGCTTGGTCTTCATTTAAGCTGATGAAGGCTTTAACTTGGTCTTCGTTACCCTTAATGTGGTCAAAAGTTTCCTTTGTTAATTCAGTCGCACTGATTTTCTTATTTACCAAGTCATCGTGCAATTGACTCAAGCTTGTTTGGTAAAAATCCATTATTCGCCGTCCTCACTTTCGTCAAGAATTGCTGGAACCTTGATGTAGCCACCATCGGTTTCAGGAGCATTGTTAAGCAAGGCTTCTTGTTCTTCTTTAGAACTCTTAATTGCCTTATCTTCACGCATTACATTTACCCGATCGGTTGCTGATGTCATTGGTTCAACGCCATCGGTATCAACCGCTTCGAGGTCTTCAAACATATCAATAATGTTTCCTAGTTGAGTGGTAAACTTACCAAGTTCATCCTTAGGGAACTCAAGCTTAGCAAGTTCAGCAACGTGTTCTACTTGTTGCTCAGTGATTTTACTGGCCATTCTCTCTACCTCTTTTCCAGTAATTTAAAATCTACATATACATCTAACAATTTTAGCACAGAATAGGTTCCTATTTCATCCATGTAGAAATAAAAAAGGAGTTATCGGTTCGCATTTTCCAGTAACGAATCGATATCCTCCTTTTTCACCTTTAATAAGAATCAAAAATATGCGACTGGAAGTTATCAGAACCAGCATTCCGATAAACAACCGCTTGAATTTCTGAATCAGATTGAATCTTAATATCAATCGGGATCCCATTAGGCAGGTACTTCTTCGCTGCCCGGGTGATATATTGGGTAAAACTAGTAATTTCACTTTGACTATAGAACTGAGTAGTAACGGTAATGTGCATCCCTGATAAAGTTCCATTTTCATATTGTGCTTGTGCTGTAACTCCGCTCAAGTTAGGGAAGAAACTTTGAATCTGACTCTTAAAGTTTGAGAAACTATCATCATCAGTTTGATCAGAACTATTAGTTGTTGATGCACTAGCCTTTGGAAGGACTACATTCTTGTAATTTAACTTCCGCCAGCTACTAATCGTATTACCACTATTCTTGCTATAAGCAAAGAATGTACCACCAACTAAACTATCATCTGGTGCTTGTTTGTATAGTGCAATCACGATTGGAACATTTCCAACGCCTGACTTTTTCCGTACTCGTTGAAGAACCTTTTGTGCCGCGATTTCACCTTGACGACGAACCTCACTATCACTAATCTTCTTAGTTAAAGTTGGTCCTCCTGTCTTAGTTTGGTAGTTATATTCGGAATTTATTCCAATCCCAATTGTAATCCCCCGCAATTTCATGGAATTACCACTTTCTTGCATATAATCTTGTTCTTCAATTTGTTGAATATAGACTGGGTTAGGATTGCTCTTCTTTCCTTGAGCAGGGTTTAGCCCTTCAGGATTACTCTTTGTTTTTCGACCAAGCCAGTTTTCAATTGTTCCACTACTAAGGTATTGACCTTCTTGGAAAATATAGCTTTTTGTTGAAAAGACCCGTTTTGAAACCTGAGTCAAACCACTTTCAAAGCTTTTAAGGTTATATTGGTTATCATTTTGTGAGACATTTATACCCCGAGCTTTACTTGTTCGGTAACGACCATTTTTAATCACACCTTGATAAGTACCATTACTTGAACCAGTCGTTGAATAGTTTTTCGATGACGACTTTCCTCCAAAACCACATGATGCAAGCAAGACAGTACACATCAAAACGGCAGCACTAATGGCTATTTTTTTTGCCTTTCGCTTCACGATTTACTGTTCCTCCTTCATTGCTTGGCTGAATTGCTGTTCATTCCATACATCAATACCCAAGTCTTGAGCTTTTGTCAGCTTACTACCAGCATCAGCCCCAGCAATGACAATATCTGTTTTCTTTGAGACGCTTCCGGTTACCTTAGCCCCGTGGTTTTCAAGCCATGATTTTGCTTCCCCACGAGTCATTTCAGTTAGCTTACCAGTCAGTACTACTCGCCGACCATTCCATTCACTATCAGGATTAGCATTTGACCGTGAGCCAAGATAAGCAAAGTTTACCCCAACTTCTCGCAATTCGTCAATTAATTTAACAACCTGTTGATTAGCAAAATAAGTTACGATACTTTCGCCAATTGTTGGCCCAATTCCACTAATCGCAGAAATTTCATCGGCATCGGCCTTCATTAAGCTATCAAGGTCACCGAAATGTTCCATGATAATTCGAGCAGCCTTTGCACCTACATGACGAATTCCAAGACCAAATAATAAGCGCTCGACAGAATTATTACGACTATTATCGATCGATGTCAATAGGTTAGCGGTCGATTTCTCGCCAAATTTATCTAAAGTTAATAATTGGTCATGATTAAGTCGATATAAACCGGCAACATCATGAATCAATTCTTTATCCCATAGCTGTTCAATAATTCTAGGACCAAGCCCATCAATATTCATGGCATTCCGGGAAGCGAAATGTGCTAAGCCTTCTTTAATTTGCGCTGGACACATTGGATTAATACAGCGTAACGCAACTTCACCATCAAGATGAACTAATTCCGAGCCACAGACCGGACACTTCGTTGGAATCTCATATTCAACAGAATCATCAGGACGCTTAGTTAGATCTACTTTTGAAATTTCAGGAATAATGTCACCCGCTTTATGCAGGTAAACAGTATCACCAATCCGAATATCTTTTTCACGCAAGTAATCAGGATTATGCAAAGAAGCTCGACTAACTGTTGTACCCGCCAATTGAACTGGGTCCATAACTGCTGTTGGCGTTACATTGCCGGTCCGACCGACAGTCCAGACAATATCACGGACAACCGTTGCTTGCTCTTCGGGAGGGAATTTATAAGCAATTTCCCAGCGCGGCACCTTAACTGTATTCCCAAGGGCAACTTCCGTATCAAGGTCATTTACTTTTTCAACAATTCCATCGATCCCGTAAGTGAGCTTGTCTCGTTGAGAAGTATATTCTTCAATATACTCCTCGATCTCTTCACGGTTATGGACAACCCGATTATTAGGATTAACATTAAAACCTAATTCTCGCATACGATCAAGTGCTTCTGCTTGGGTCTTAACGCCTAGCTTTTGATATTCAGGAACATAGTACATAAATGTATCTAGTTCACGTTGCGCCGTTACTTTCGGATCTAGTTGCCGCAAACTCCCAGCTGCTGCATTCCGGGGATTAGCAAAAACCGGCAAGCCATCTGCTTCGCGTTTAGCATTTAACTTTGCAAAAGCCGCTTTTGGCATATAACATTCGCCCCGAACCTCGATCGATAATGGTTCTGGCAATTCTGCGGGAACTGACTTGATAGTTCGGACATTAGCAGTAACATCTTCACCAATCGTTCCATTGCCACGCGTAGAACCTTGAACTAACTTTCCATTCTCGTAAACAAGTGAAAGAGAAAGACCATCGATTTTTAGTTCGAGATTATATTCGGGCTCAACTTCGACATCCCGATTTTCCTGTTGTCGTTGGTTAAAGTCCAGCAATTCTTCAATCGAAAAGACATCCCCCATCGATAACATCGGAATTTCGTGCCGAACTTTTGTTAATTGGCTTTCTGTTGCTCCTCCTACTCGTTGGGTTGGCGAATCGGCAGAGACCAATTGTGGAAATTGTTCTTCCAGCTGTACTAATCGCTGATAAGCACGGTCATATACATGATCCTCTACGGTTGGATTATCTTGTTCATAATATTCTTTTCCCCACTTAGTCAATTTTGCTCGTAATGGCTTAATCTCATCTTGAGCTTCTTGAAGGGTTAATTCTTTTACTGGCGTCTGTTTTTCACTCATCTCATCCGCCTCATTTCTTTATTTTTGTACTTTCGTAATTGGGGCAAAACTTGCCAATAACCGCTTTACACCTTGACTTGGAAAGGCAATATCTAATTCCATATCATTACCACTACCGTTAACTTTGACCACTGTTCCTTGGCCCCACTTTTTGTGTTCAACTTTATCGCCCGTTTTCCAGCCAACCTTATCGGCCCCAGTTCCGGTGTTAGTAATTGGTTTAACCCGCTTGCCAGCACTGCGATATGTCCGCTTTTGCTGATCACGGTAGGTAGTAGCGGTTGCGGCAGCACGATCAAATGGCAGTTTACTATCTTTAATGCTATTACCTGATGGGCTATTTTCAAACTGTAACAACTCAGAATCAATTTCTTCTACAAATCGTGATGGTTGGTTACGCTGAATACGACCATAAAGTAAACGTGAAAAGGCATTAGTAAGATAAAGCTTTTTCTTTGCCCGTGTAATTCCAACATAGGCTAAGCGACGTTCTTCTTCCAATTCATCATCTTCCATTAAAGCTCGCGATAATGGGAAAATACCTTCTTCCATTCCCACAAGGAAAACAACTGGAAATTCAAGTCCCTTAGCTGCATGTAATGTCATTAAAGTTACAGCTGGTGCTTGTTCATCAACATCATCTTGATCTGAGACAAGGGCCAAATCAGCTAAAAAGTTAATAATTTTTTGCGAGTTAGGATCGTCATCGTCTTTATGCTGTTCATCATATTCTTGTGTAACCGACTTAAATTCATCAAGGTTTTCACGACGAGCTTGTGCTTCAAGGCTTCGATCATCACTTAACATTTTATTGTAGCCACTTAACTCTAAAATCTGTTCAGTTAAATCAGTTAATGTGAGATATTCTGCTTGTTTAGTCAAGTTAGCCATTAATTGACCAAATTCATCAATTTTATTTCGTGTTCGTGCAGTAATTTCACTAGCAGTATCAACATTTTGAGCTGCTTTTAATAATGTCCAGCCATTTTCATTAGCGAAATTGCGAAGATGTTCCACACTAGTTAAACCAATTCCTCTTTTGGGCGTATTAACAACTCGTTCAAAGCTCATTGAATCGGCAGGATTAACGATTAAGGTCAAATATGCTAAAATATCACGAATTTCACGCCGGTCATAGAATTTATGGCCACCAACCATCGTATAGGGAATACTACTCTTCAAGAAAGTTTCTTCAACCATTCGTGATTGTGCATTAGTCCGATAAAGAATTGCAAAGTCATTAAAGTGATAGCCATGCTTTTCTTGTTCTTCTTTAATCTTCGAAACAATAAACTGCGCTTCATCATGTTCATTTTGCGCGCGGTAATACGAAATTTTGTCCCCCTGACCATTTTCTGTCCACAGATTCTTCTTTTTCCGATAAAGGTTATTAGCAATAACTTCATTCGCTGCATTTAAAATTGTTTGCGTTGACCGATAATTTTGCTCAAGCATTACCGTCTTAGCTTGGGGATAATCATGTTCAAAATTCAAAATATTGTTCATATTAGCTCCACGCCAACCATAAATACTCTGATCTGCATCCCCTACCACACACAGATTTTGGTACTTTTGCGCTAATAGATTAACTAACCGGTATTGGGCATCATTCGTATCCTGGTATTCGTCAACATGGATGTAGTGGAACTTATCTTGATAAAATTCAAGCGTCTCTTGATCACTTTCTAATAACTCAATGGTCTTCATAATCAGATCATCAAAATCTAATGCTTGATTAGCTTCTAGCTCTTGTTGGTAAAGCTTATATGCTCGCGCGACCATGTTTTCAAACATACTATTAGCTTCTTTGCTATAGTCATCTGGCTTCAACAAAGCATTTTTAGCATTAGAAATCGCACTTAAAATACTGCGGGGATCAAATTTTTTAGTATCAATATTTAATTCCGCACAAATCCGCTTCATTAATGTCCGTTGCTCACTTGTATCCGCAATCGTAAAGGCGCGATTATAGCCGATTTTTTCAATATCACGACGGAGGATTCGAACACATAATGCGTGAAAAGTCGATACCCAAATCTCATTAGCACTTTCACCAAGCAATTTACCGACCCGTTCTTTCATTTCGCGCGCAGCCTTGTTGGTAAACGTAATCGCTAAAATATTCCATGGTAATACACCATTTTCTTCAATTAAGTAAGCAACCCGGTGTGTAAGAACCCGTGTCTTTCCTGATCCAGCACCGGCCATTACTAATAATGGTCCCTCTGTAGTTAATACTGCTTCGGATTGCTTATCATTCATTCCTTCTAATAATGCTTGCCCGTTATTCACGCTGTTCCATCCTCTCTAAATTTTCATCGGCTAATATTATACCAAATTAGGATCTCATTTGGTGCTAAAATCGAACATATGTTAGGAAAAATAAAGAGACTGCGATTTCATCCCCAGTCCCTCGTAATCTTGTACGCTTAATTTATAATTTCGTGATCAAGCTTGTTCGTTCCAAACTTCAGTATCGTCAACCTGATTTTTTAAGGCTGCCAAGTTATCGCCGCCAGTTACCCAGACAAAGCCTAGAATTGCCTGATCGTCATCCCCAACATCATTAAAGAACCTAAATTGCCAGTTATTCTTTAGCAACCATTGCCGTTGAATTGCTCGTGATTGATAATTGCGAACGACCATCAATAAGCCAATTTGTAATGGCGTAATAACATGCAGGGGCATCCCAACAGCACTTCTTAATTGTTCTTCATACTGGTCAACATTTGCTGTGACATCATAAATATTAGCAATCGACGTTAGCCCTGGTTCGATATTCTTTACATAGAGGGTGCCAGTAGAAGTAACATAAAAGTTAACCGAAAATACACCCCGATACTCAAGAGATGCCGCAACACTTTTTACAATCCGCTGCATCTCTTTTAACATATCATCGTGAATATTTGCTGGTGTCGCAACAGAAATCAATTGCCTCTTGTCATTGTAATGAAGTTGAGCAAGTGGAAAAATCTCTGTATCTTTTCCATCAGTTGCCGCTGTCATAGTATATTCATTTGTATGTTCAATCCACGATTCTAGTAAATATGTACCAGTATCAATAAAATCAGCGGCGCGAGTAATATCAGATTGGCGCTCAATCAGCATTGAATTTTCCCCAATTCCTCGTTGAATGGGTTTTAACAACGCAGGATAGCCAATGGAATCAATTGATTGGTAAACATCATCTAAACTAACCACCGTCACATATGGAGCAATATTAATATTTACCTGATCTAAGAAAGCACGTTCCATTAATCGGTCTTGAACAATCTCAAGAGCATTAATCCCCTGAGGAATCACTGCATATTGACTCAAAAAGTGCATGACGCGAGAATCGACATTAGGGGTTTGATAAATAATTGCATCACATGCTTCCCCAAACTGAGTTAGTTTTGTCCGATCGTTCATTGCCCCTACAATGGTAAAGTCAGCCATTTTAGTTACTGATGGCTGAGAACGATCCACATACACACCAACGTTAAAGCCTGCCTTCTTCGCTGTTGCAATAAGTGCCGCCCCATTGCGATTAATTCCAATAATTCCTAAAGTACTACCTGGGTAAATAGCATCTCTGCCCATTTTATCACTTCCCTTATTAGTCTTTTACGAATTCAACTTTATTATCACTCAATGATTGAATTCGTGCCAATGATTCGACACGAATTCCACGTTCTTTTAGTTCACCAGCTCCAGGTTGAAAACTCTTTTCAATAACTATTCCTGCACCAGCTACTTGAACCCCTGCTTGATCGGCAATTTCTAATAATCCTTCTACTGCTTGACCATTAGCCAAGAAATCATCAATCATTAAAATCTTATCATTAGCATCTACATACTTTTTAGAAATTGAAATCCGATTGGTTGTTTTCTTAGTATATGAATATACATCAGCAGTATACATATTTTGGTTAAGAGTAAGACTCTTATGCTTACGAGCGAAAATAACTGGGAGATTCATTTCCAACCCGGTCATTACAGCTGGAGCAATTCCGGATGATTCGACTGTCCAAATCTTAGTAATGCCTTCATTAGCGAAAAGCTTGGCAAATTCTTGACCGATATGCAACATTAATTGAGGATCAACTTGATGGTTTAAAAAGGCATCCACTTTTAAAACATTACCCGGTAAAACAGTCCCGTATTCCTTAATCTTTTCTTCTAACTCTTTCATTTTTGTACCCCCCTCTACATTACTTATCATAATTATATAATTTATACGCCTTAATCACCGAAATTAATTTTTGTGCATAATCAGGATCAGTCGCATAACCTGCTTCTTGCAATCCCCGAGCTGCCTCTTGATAATTAGTCGCATGGACAACTCGATCATAATTTTGCTGATTGGTGTCTGTTCCATTTAACATCAAGCGTGTGTGGTCTTTAATAGAATCACTCCAACTATCATAAACGCGGAATCGTCCCTTAGTAACGATCCACTTACCATTAATATATTCTTTAGTTGTCATTACTCGTGAATTTGTTCCCGTTCCCTTAATTCCAAATAAATTATGGTATTGTGACGCTAACTGACTCGTTCCCCATTGAGATTCAAGAATCGCTTGGGCAATCGTAATTGATGCATAGACATGATAGGTATTTTGCATTGCCTGAGCTTCAGGAGCAACTTGCTGAATAAATAATTGCTTCACTCGGCGATCCTTTTCACGTGCCTCTTGTTCAATTCGTTGCTGATTCCAGATTCGGTAAAAATGGTGCCCAACGTAAACACCCAAAAAGATAACAATAACAGCAAGAATGCTAATAATCCAATTTCTACCCGTATGGCGGTTTTTGTTTCTCCGCTTCCGTTTTGCCACAAGCTTAGCCTCCTCTTTTCTACTAGTTATTAATTGTAGCAAAATCCATCTCGTTTGGGTTAATTTATCGTAATATTTTTAGAAGAAGTTAAAAAAGCACAACTGAAAAAATTTTTCCAGTTGCGCTTGCTGCTACTAGCCTTAAGTATTAATGGAATTGCATTCCACCATCAACAATAATTGTTTGTCCAGTAACGTAATTTGAATCAGGACCAGCTAAGAAACTGACCACATTAGCAACGTCCTCTGGTTCAGAAAGACGCTTCATTGCAATGTTCTTGGCAAAGGTTTCCATTCCCCATTCATCACTCTTACCAGCATTTTGACCAACTTGATGCGCAATATCATACATCATCGGCGTCTTAACAATGCCTGGTGCAAAAGCATTTACCGTAATATCTTCAGTTGCCAAATCTTGAGCTACTACCTGCGTAATGCCTCGAATAGCAAATTTTGTTCCGGAATAAAGTGCAAGATTAGGATTACCAACAACTCCAGCTTGAGATGTGGCATTGATAATCTTACCACCATGACCAAGCTCCTTAAATGCCTTGTGGGCAGCTTGAATTCCCCATAAAACCCCAGCAACATTTACGCCATATACTTTTTCAAATTGTTCAGGTGTAATTGAATCAATTGGGGTAGTAGGACCTAATCCAGCATTATTAACGATTACATTAAGATCTCCAAAATGTTCGACTGTCTTCTCAACAGCTGCAAACACTTCTTCTCTATTTGCTACATCGGCTACAAGTGGTAATGCTTCCCCACCATTATTATTCAGTTCATCAGCAACTTGTTGGAGCTTTGCCTCGTTTAATGCTACAAGAGCAACCGCAAAACCATCCTTAACCAATCTTTCTACAATTGCTTTACCAATTCCTTGGCTTGCTCCAGTTACTAATGCTACTTTTTTAGTCATTAGTAATCCCTCCTTTATATTAGTTATCATTTATTATATCGTATATTTAATTCTCTTTAAATATAAAAAAGACACCAGCAAAATACTGATGTCTCTGGAAGCGATAATCGAAATATTAACGCTTACTGAATTGAGCAGCCTTACGAGCTTTCTTAAGACCTGGCTTACGACGTTCCTTCATACGAGGGTCACGAGTTAAGAGACCAGCCTTCTTTAAAGCGTCACGGAAGTCTGGATCAACAGCGAGAAGTGCACGGGCGATACCGTGACGTACTGCACCTGCTTGACCAGAGAATCCACCACCATTAACGTTAGCTAAAACGTCGTATTGACCTTCTGTTTTAGTAACAGCAAATGGTTGGTTAACGATAGCACGTAAGTTGGCAAATGGAATGTAGTCTTCAATTGCCTTGCCGTTCATCGTAATCTTACCTGAACCTGGTACTAAGCGAACACGTGCGGTTGCATCCTTACGCCGACCAGTACCACTGTATTGTACTTGTTGAGCCAATTCCATTCCCTCCTTAGATTAAGTTAGTAATGTCTAAAACTTCTGGGTTTTGTGCAGCATGTTTGTGGTCTTCACCAGCATAAACATGTAACTTCAAACCTTGCTTGTGACCAAGAGAGTTGTGTGGAAGCATACCCTTGATAGCAGTTTCCAATAACTTCTCTGGTTCCTTTGCAAGGAAGTCACCAGCAGTCCGTTGCTTCAAACCACCAGGGTAGTTTGAGTGACGGTAGTACATCTTTTGAGATGCTTTCTTACCAGTTAACTTAACTTGCGCAGCGTTGATAACGATAACGTAATCACCAGTATCAACGTGTGGAGTAAATGTTGGTTTGTTCTTACCGCGCAAAATTGATGCTACTGCAGATGCTAAACGACCCATTGGGACATTCTTAGCATCGACAACGTACCATTTGCGTTCAACTTCACCAGGTTTTGCGATGTATGTCGTTCTCACGATTAAGTCCTCCAATTTTGTTTTTCTTTTACATATAATAGTGTACCGAGTTATTAGATGGAAAAGAAATACCAATGGCTAGTATACCTTCTTCTAGTACTTTCGTCAATCCTTTTCATCATTTGTTCCATAATCTACATTAACTAAATATAAGCCACTTGCTGGAGCCGTCATCCGTGCCAATGTCCGATCCTTTGCCTCAAGGACTCGAGACACGTCATCTACTGGCCGCTGATTGCTCCCAATTTCTAAGAGAAAAGCGACCATTATTCGGACTTGGTTATAGAGAAAACCATTACCAGTAAAATCAAAGACGACTTCATTTCTTAATTCATCTCGTTTAATCGTGATATTCTCAATCGTCCGAACATTGCTTTTGGCTTGACTCCCCGACGCAACAAAACTTGTAAAGTCATGAGTTCCAACTAAATCATTAGCTGCTTTTCTCATCTTTTCTAAGTTAAGAGGATATTTAAAATGAGAAGTATAGTTGCGTTTAAATGGGTTTACAAATTCCCCCTGATCAACCCGGTAACGATAAGTCTTACGATGAGCACTGTATCGCGCATGGAAATCATTATCCACTAATTCGGCCTTCTTAATTAAAATATCCAGTGGCAAAATGCTATTGAGGGCTTTTCTCATAGATTCATTACTTAAATGATATGGAATATCAAAGTGCGCAACCTGATTAAGAGCATGCACCCCTGCATCTGTTCTTCCTGAGCCGATAACAGGAATAGCAGGATTTGGGTGCTTAGCAATTTTATTTACTGCATTCTTTAATGTTTGTTCAACTGTTCGCTTATTTGGTTGAATTTGAAAACCGGAAAAATTGGTTCCATCATAAGCAAAGGTTATTTTATAACGATACATTTTTTACTTCCTTATTAATTTAGAAAAATATTCGGATACAAACTAGACCAACTGTTACAATTAATAGCGCTAAGCCAGCCCAAGCATCATTTTTATGCCAAACTAATTGACGATAATGAGTCCGTGGTGCATTAGGATCATACCCTCGTGCTTCCATTGCCGTTGCTAATTCTTCTGCTCGCTTAAACGAGTTGACAAACAATGGGATAAGAATCGGAACTAGATGTTTAATCCGTGTCAAAAGATTTCCAGCGTTAAAATTAATCCCGCGGGCCCGCTGAGCTTTCATAATTTTATTAGTTTCATCCATAATAGTTGGAACAAAGCGTAATGCAATGGAAAGCATTAACGTAATCTGGTTGACAGGAACTTTAATCACTTGTAATGGTTTCATTAACCATGCCAAGGCATCTGCAATTTGAAAAGTTTGAGTAGTGGCAGTTAAGACAGTTGAGGCAGTAATAATCACAATAAACCGATAAAAAATAATTAATGAATTAATAAGGCCGTCACGGGTTATTGCCATAATTCCCCAATGCCAATACGTCTTTCCGCCACTACTAAATAAAATTTGAAACGCTACTGTTATCAAAATAATTAAAAACAACGGCTTAATCCCTTGCCAATATTGTCTTAAACCAACATTACTTAACTTAATTGCCGCAAGGAGCGCTAATAAAAGCCATATAGCAGCTAAAAAATTATTCACGAAGAAAATTAAAATAACGTAAATAATACACATGATTAGTTTTATTCGTGGATCAAGACGATGGAGGATCGATTTTACTGGTACATAACTACCAAATACGATTTTACTATTCATTTTCTTTTTCTCCTCATCGCTTCTGCTATTTCATCTGCTAACACCTCAAGCGTAAGCGGTTCTGTATTTTTTAAGGTTATCCCATCTTTACTAAGGAATTGCGCAACCTCGACGGAAACAGGCAGAGTCAATGATAGTTTTTTTAATCGTTGAGCATCCCTGAATAATTGCTGAGGAGTAGTATCAGCAACAACCTGCCCATTGCTCATTGCAATTACGTGGTTAGCATAATAGGCTACCTGCTCCATTTGGTGAGTAACCATTATAATCGTTGTTCCCTTCTCGTTAAGATCTTTAATAAGTTTAAGTAAATCATTAGTTGCTTGAGTATCCAGTCCTGCTGTTGGTTCATCAAGAATTAAAATTTGGGGATCCATTGCTAAAACGCCAGCAATCGCTACTCGCCTCATTTGTCCTCCAGAAAGCGCAAAAGGGGAGTGTGACTTTAATTCTAAGGGCAAATCCACCATTTTTAATGCTTCATCAACTGCTTTTTCAATTTTTTTTGCAGGCCACCCTAAATTATGAGGTCCAAAAGCAATATCCTCCGCAACTGTTTCTGCAAATAGTTGCTGTTCAGGAAATTGGAATACAAAACCGACTTGATGGTGGATTTTACTTAAATATTCAGTTTTTGTCGTTGCATTAATTTCTAAACCTGCTACGTTAAGTTCCCCACTACTGGGCTTTATTAATCCATCAATTAATGAAACCAATGTCGACTTTCCACTTCCGGTTTGTCCAATAATAGCAACAAATTCTTGCTCTTTAATTGTTAATGAGACATTATGTAAGGCTTCATTAGTAGAATTAGGATATGTATAGTGGAGTTTTTTTACTGTAATTGCTGCTTTAGCCAATTTTTTAGCTCCTCTAAATTTAAATATCTATTTGGAACATCAATTCCTCGTTCAACCAATAATTTCTGCAGTTGCTGGCTTGCGGGAATTCCTACTCCAATTTCAAGTAACAATTCTTTATCTTTAAGAATTTCCGATGGAGCACCTTGTTTTACAACTTGCGAATCATTTAATACAACTATTTTATCCGCTAGCTCAATTTCTTTAAGATCATGCGTAATCGAAATAATTGAAAGGTTATATTCATTTTTTAATCTTCGCAATAAAGACAAAATTTCTTGTCGTGCTAAAGGATCAAGCATACTAGTAGCCTCATCAAGGATTATTATCTTAGGCATTAATGCAAGGATTCCTGCAAGTGCTACCCGCTGCTTTTGTCCTCCTGAGAGATTAATAGGAGCTGTGTTTTTATAATCACTCATTCCTACCATCCTTAAAGCTTTATCAATCTTTTCCTCCATTTCATTTCGAGCTACTTGTCGGTTTTCAAGTCCGAATGCAACATCGTCAGCAACAGTTGCTCCAACAAATTGATTTTCAGGGTTTTGAAAAACGAATCCGATTTGCTGGTGAATCTGACCTAAAGAACTTTCGTTAACTTGAATCCCGTCAACTTCAATCGATCCCGCAGTAGGACTGAGTAATCCATCAATTAATCGGGCTAATGTACTCTTTCCACTACCATTATGACCAATAATCGCTGTCCAAGAAACTGGTTCAAAATCCAGATTGATATTTTTTAAAACGGGGTATTTACTGTCTGGATATGTAAATACAAGTTTTCGAATTTTTATTCCAGTCACAGTATTTCCTCTTTTCAATATTAGTTAATAAGTATATTTTAGCAAAGTCCACAGAATTATCTATCAAAATTAAATTTAAAATAAAGGCTCTACAATTTTAAGTACTGATGGATTTAACATCAGTGCTTTATTTGTTTAAAATTTAAAATAAAAAAGCGAAAGATGGTTGGACCCCGTCTTCGTTAAGAAAGGACCATCTT
>NZ_JAJGUI010000098.1:0-80397 GCF_020784875.1 Limosilactobacillus reuteri subsp. simiae
GCTCAAGATGCTCATGATACTGCTGTAAATGCTCAAACTGCTGCTGCAGATAAGTTAGCTGCTGCTAAGGCTTATGCAACTGCTAGTGCTAACGTAAACAAGGCTAGCGAAGACTTTGCAAACGCTCAAGCTGCTCAACAAAAAGCTCAAGCTGCTTATGATGAAGCTATGAATGCTCAAACTGCTGCTGCTGACCAGTTAGGTACTACTAACCCTGACGTAGCTGCTCTTCAAAAGGCATATGATGATGCTTCAGCTGCGGCTAACCAAGCAGGTGCAAAGCTTGAAGATGCTAAGGCTGCTCTTGCAAAGCAAAACCAAAAAGTTGCTGATGCTCAAAAGGCATACGATGACGCAACTGCTAAGGTTAATGATGCAACTAAGTCATTAGAAGATGCTAAGGCTGCTACTAAGAAGGCTCAAGATACCTTCAATCAAAACAATGAATTCGCTACTGATGCTGCTGCAGCATACAACGAATTAAAGGCTGACCATGCAGAAAACGCATTGAATGCTGCTCAAGCTATGCTTAACAAGGTTCAAAAGGTTTACGGTTACAATGCACCACAAACTGATGCAGCCGAAGCATTAGTAAGTGCTCTTAAGGATTACTACCTTAACCCAACTACACCAGCTGACAAGACTGCTACCTTGAACAAGATTCAAGCAGCTCAAGATGTCTTTAACAACCTTGTTAAGGATGCTAATGCTGCCAAGGATGCTGCTGAAGCTAAGTACCAAGATGCTCAAAAGAATGCTGATGCAGCTAAGGCAATTCTTGATCGCGTAAACAATGGTGACTTTAGTGACTTCCCAGCTGTTAAGGATGCAGAAGATGCTCAAAAGCTTGCTCAAACTAACTATGACAATGCATTAGCTAACTTGAAGAATGCTCAAGCTAACTTAGACTTAGCAAAGGCTAACCTTGAAGCTGCTAAGAAGGCTGCTGACAACACTAACAAAGGTGACGACAACACCAACAAAGGTGACGACAACACCAACAAGGGTGATGACAACACCAACAAAGGTGATGACAACACCAACAAAGGTGACGACAACACCAACAAAGGTGACGACAACACCAACAAAGGTGACGACAACACCAACAAGGGTGATGACAACACCAACAAAGGTGACGACAACACCAACAAAGGTGACGACAACACCAACAAGGGTGATGACAACACCAACAAGGGTGATGACAACACCAACAAAGGTGACGACAACACCAACAAGGGTGATTCAAACAAGGATCAAAAGACCAACGACACTGTTAAGGATAACGGCGCAGTTGTAAACGACACTAAGAAGAGTGAAGCTACTGTTGCTACACCAGCTGACAAGAAAGCTACTGCAACTACTAGCGTAACTCGTGCTGAATACAAGGCTGCCAACAACCAAAACGGTACTAAGGATGAAACATTACCACAAACTGGTAACGAAAATGGCGTTGCTGCAATCGCATTAGGTGCTGCGGCTGCTATGTTTGGCCTTGGCTTAGCTGGTAAGAAACGCGAATACTAATAATTATATTTTGCAATTATTAGCTTGGATTTAATTTTATAATTTGCTCGGACATACTAGAGGGTTGTGACGAAGGTTTGCTTTGCCACAGCCTTTTAGTTTATATCCAAAAAGTGAGGGAAAAATATGGCTGATGTAAATATGGCGTTAAAGCAGGCGCGAGTGACTTATGAGCAAGCTCAGCAATCCTATGAAAAGTTTAATCAAAAGTACCGTGAAGCAAAACAAGCAGTACTTTCTGCTCAAAGTACATTTGCCGGTGTTCAAACGATTGGCGACCGGACAACAATTGAAACAAGCAGTCAATTGTTGAAAAACGTTCAAAATAATTTAGACAGGATTTCTGCTAATCTGTTAGTGGCAAAGGAAAACGTAAAAGCAGCCCGTAATAATTTGGAAAATGCTAAAAAAGCAGTTGAATTAGAAGAGAAAAATCATCAACCTCTAAAACAACCGCTTTATACTACTATTTCAACAAGTTATGGTGAAATCAAAATTACCAAGAAAAATAAGCCTAAGTCATCACAGAAAAGAGTTGCAAAAGAACAAAAAGATGCTCCCGTTAAAATGACGAGAGCGGAATATCGGCAAAAATTAAACGAACATAAATAGTATTAAAGAAGGACTTGCAAAACGATGAATGCAAGTCCTTCTTTAATTACAGTTAATTTATTAATTTTCCTTTAGCGATTGCCAATTTGAATTGTCCATAGTCTGCTGTGACCTGATCTACATACTTTAAAGCCCAATTTGGTAAAAGAGTATCTAATATCTTTTGGTGCTTTAAATAACCACGGATCATTGGTGCGGTGGGGCTTTGAAAATGAGCCATCGCTAGCAAGTAAGCACACGTCTGGCAGTAGAATTGAAAACTTTCAAAGTCAAGTTTATTAACATTAATTGATTCTTTCATATCCCGGAACTGTCGAATGTAATAACTACGGCCACCAAAAGTTGTACTTCCTAAAAAACGATCGGATGAGGATTGGAGAACCCGTTGTGCTGTTACAATTCTTTGACCAGCAATTCCCCCATTTCTAATTGCTTGCTGTACAGGGAGGGAAAGCAAATTATAACGCAATGGCATAGCTTCTTTGACTTGTAGAACGATGTGACTATTATCGTTGCCAGTAAGCATGATTAAGTAACATCGTGTTCCGAAACTGCCAACCCCGACACTGTAGCGGATAATATCAGAAATGTGAAAGTTTGCTAAAAGGACTCGAACATCTTGCCGAACATTTTCGCGATATTTGTTATATCCTTTAACAATCTGTTGATAACGCACAGCACTAAGATGACGTGCGCGTGGTGGATTATCCCGAAAAACAAGGTGCCCTTGATTATTGATAGTCGCCATTTTTTGGATTATTTCTTCTGAATTGCTACGCTGACTCTTTTTAAGAACCTTATTAAGGACTGTTTGCATTTGCGTTGAAATATCACCAAAAGACTCAATCGCTTTCCCCATGTCTTCATAGGCAAATGAAAAATAAAACAGTTGGGAAAGGCTCATCTTATTGGCGCTTTTGATAGTATGGCGGTAGGTCTTAGTCGTTAATTGAAGGAGGTGGTAAAGGTCATTGCGATCAAAACCGTTCTCTTCTCCTGCCAGTTCAGCACTAACTAATAACCGTTTCAAATCACTTTCCCAATTTCCGATTCGGGCTTCATCAAAGTCATTAAGGCCAAAGAGAAGCTTGCGTTCAGGGGAGGCGTAAAAGCCAAAATTATTTACATGAGCATCCCCGCAGATAATTATGGGAAGATTGGTTTGAGCCTGTCGTTTAAGGTCGTGTTCCATTAATTCAGCAGTTCCACGGAAAAATGAAAAGCGACTGGCAATCATTCTTTGGTGGCGCAATGGAAGCAACTCGGGGATCATGTTAGCTTCAGTGATCTGAATTATTTTAACGGGGTCCCGATCAACTGGTGTGAAGGTTCCTAACATGTCACTAGAGACTACTTTTTGCTGCCGTTTACCATTATTTTCCAATTCAGCTTTGGTTTTATTGATTTGAATTTTTCGTAAGTCAAAGATATCGAGATTTTGATTAATCAAAAGTTGCGCATCCTTTCAGAGACAATACTTATGTCTTATTTTAAATCTTCTAATTTATTTGTAAATATGGTTTGATTAAGTTGATAAATAATGCTTTTCAAAATAAAATTAATATAAGCGAAATTATAGGAGGGGTTGATAGGGTGATTATTGCAGTGGAAAATTCACTTGCCCAACATTTGCATATTAATTCACAGGTGATTGCTCCATCTGATCTATTAGAGACAAATGTTTGGACAATTCGTGTTACTGGGGAATTCATGATTATTATGAATAACTTAATGTCGTTGCCAATTATTGTACGCTATCCTCAACGCTTTAATGACTCACGATCTTTTATTGCGGCATTTAAGCGTGAATTCTTAAGGTTGTTAGAAGTTTCGCCAATTCCTCATGCAAAAATTAGGATGATTCGTGACGCACAATTTAGTAAAGTAGTATTTACACGCCAAATTCAACCAGAAACTCAACAGCAATTACAGATGTATCAGAACCTTATGATGGGGCCTAATTCAATTATTGACTGGGAAAAAGATCCGACTAATGCTGAAATTGCACTTCAATTAGCGGAACAGACACGTATTACCAATAAGACAACGGATGAAGAATATGTTGTAATGGATATTTTTGAAGACTATTCAGTTACGGACTTTAAGGTGGCTACTCATCCTAAACTTAATGAACATAACCGGCGCTATCTTTACCGCTCACTTTCAATTAACGATATCATGAATGCAACGGCGGTGGGAGAAAAGATTTTGGATGATTATCAAGATTATTTAGAAAATCGTGGAAAGAGCGAGAGCATCGTTGATCGAGATTTAGATTGTGCTGCAGATTATATCGGCTACTGTGAGGCACTCGGTGAATCTGTTCTTGACGATATTACCTTGGTCTATCACTATTTAATTAACTATGAAAAACTACATAATGATCGTCCGACTGATACCGGCTTTCATTCTAAAAGTGATGCCTTTCGCGAATTTGGAAAGTTTTTACGGGCAGAAGATCTTTTCTCTAGTGAGGACTACGATTTGTTTGTTCAAGCAATTAGTCAGGGGATAAAAGATCTTGGTTCTAAACAGCGGATGTACCACCTACAACGTATAATTCGTGATATGCAGCGGCAAGTAAGAAATCAACGCGAGCATGCAATCCAATATGTTAATAAACAATATACGATTTATGTTGAGCTAAGTGATTATCATCCTAAAATGTGGCGGCGATTTACCGTCAGCGGTGATATGCGCCTCGATATGTTGTGCTTTGCAATTTTAGCAGCCTTTAACGCGGACGGGCATCACTTATTTGAACTGCATCAGGGAAATACTCACTATCAGTTGCCGATTCTTGATAGTGGCTTTGGTCAATCAAAAGATATTACCCAAAGTTGGGTAGGCGATTGTAATCTTGACCATGAATATGACCTAATATATGACTTTGGCGATATGTGGAACTTTAAAATTAGATTTGAGGAAGTAAAGCCTAAACGATTGCCGGCTCATACCAGTCCCCAAATTGTTAGTGGTTTTGGAAATGGAATCTTGGATGATATCGGCGGAGTAGAAGGGCTGACCCAAGCGGCAAAAGATGATCCGGCTATTAATGAGCCGTTAAACATTCCAAAATTTAAGGATCAATGGTCTCGTCAAATTGAAAAAATACGGCACTCTTATGAATAAAAAGCATTACAATAAAGAATGAAATATATATTTAATCGAGGTCTTTAAGGATGGAAAAACGCGAAAATGCTATTCCGAAAACAATGAAGGCCTGGGCAGTCACAACTCCTGGGCCGATTGATGGTAAAAAATCACCAATCGAATTTACCGAAAAGCCTGTGCCAACTCCTAAACGGGGTGAAGTCCTTGTTAAGGTATTAACGTGTGGGGTATGTCATACAGATTTACATGTGACAGAAGGAGATTTGCCGGTTCACCACGAACACGTTACTCCAGGTCATGAGATTGTTGGTAAAGTTGTCGGCTTTGGACCAGAGACACAACGATTTAAGCTTGGGGAGCGAATTGGGATTCCATGGTTCCGGCATGCTTGTGGGGTATGCAAGTTTTGTCGCTCGGGTCATGAGAATCTCTGTCCTCATTCACTTTATACCGGTTGGGATCATGATGGCGGTTATGCAGAATACGTCACGGTTCCAGAAGGATTTGCATATCGGCTTCCGGAAAAGTTTGATTCCCTAGAGGCAGCTCCATTATTATGTGCAGGGATTATTGGTTATCGGGCTTTTGAGCGAGCCAATGTTCCCGCTGGTGGCCGTCTAGGGCTATATGGCTTCGGTGGCTCAGCGCACATTACGGCCCAGATTGCACTCGCACAGGGAATTGAAGTGCATGTCTTTACGCGTGGTGAGGATGCAAAGAAATTCGCCCTGGAATTGGGATGTGCTTCTGTTCAAGGATCCTATGACCCTGCGCCGGTTCCTTTGGATTCGTCAATCATTTTTGCGCCAGTTGGTGATATGGTATTACCGGCTTTAGCAAGTTTAGTTCCAGGCGGGACTTTAGCATTAGCTGGTATTCATATGACTGATATTCCAACGATGAATTACCAAAAAGAAATATTCCACGAAAAGACATTAACGAGTGTTGAGAGTAATACCCGTCGTGATGGGGAAGAATTCTTAACATTAGCTGACCGTCTCAATATCCATCCTGAAGTACATGAATATCCACTAGCAAAGGCTGATGAAGCATTACGCTATGTTAAACATGGCGATATTAAGGGAGCTTGTGTATTACGTGTTAGCGAGGACTAATAATTGTCTTTTCCTTCATATTCCTGCTAAGATAGTTAGAGAGGTTTAGAAGAGAAAAGAGGAGGCTTTATTTATGAAATATCCCCAATTATCATTGGATGAGGTTAAAGGACCAAAAGCAGTAATTGAAACTACAATGGGAACAATTACGGCCCAACTTTTTCCAAAGTACGCACCTAAAACGGTTGAAAACTTTGTTAAATTAGCAGAGAAAAATTATTATGACGATGTAATTTTTCACCGGGTTATTCCTGATTTTATGATTCAAGGTGGCGACCCAACTGGAACCGGACGTGGTGGTGAAAGTATTTATGGTCACCCATTTGAAGACGAATTTTCTGAAGAATTATTTAACTTTACCGGTGCTCTGTCAATGGCTAATGCTGGTCCGAACACAAATGGCAGTCAATTCTTTATTGTCACTAATGAACATGTTCCAGAAAATATGATTGATCAAATGAAGGCCGTTGGGTACCCGCAGCAGATTATTGATTATTACGAAAAACATGGTGGTACACCGTGGCTTGACTTCCATCACACCGTATTTGGCCAAGTATTATCCGGAATGGATGTTGTCGAAAAGATCAGCAAAGTTAAGCGAGATGCGATGGATAAGCCTGAAAAAGACGTTATTATTAAAACAATTAAGATTGAAAAAGAGAAATAATAAAAAGGAATGACAAATAGCCACCGTATTAGACAGTTATTTGTCATTCCTTTTTTGTAGTTAAAAGATCCCATAGTTTTTGCTTGGGAGCTGTTAATAATTCAGTTGAACGAGTAACAGCTGACAGACGGAACGATTGTTTTAACGGGCTAGTAACATTTATGGAATGGATATTATCTTCTGGGGTAATCGCCAAACTTGTTAAATAAGCAATTCCAAGATTTTCTGCAACCATGGTTTTGATAACGTGAATGTCAGCGGTTCGGTAGATGACTTGGGGACGAAAATGAGCTAAATGAGAGATTTGCTTAAAAGCCTGCTCATGAAAGAATTCAGTATCAGGAACAATAAAGCGTTCATTTTTAAGAGTAGCAAAATCAATCTCCTTTTTAGCAGCGAGGGGATGACGCTTGCTAACGATAATCTTAAAGGGATACTCAGCTAGTTCAGTAGTTTTTAGCCCCACTTCCTTTAGGGGGTTAAGCGATCCAAGCAATGCCAAATCAAGGTGGCCGTGTTTAAGCATCTTGAGAATTTCCTTAGAACCATGCTCAGAGGTTTCCAAGTGGCTTAAAAGGCCTTCTCGCATTAATAGCGGGGTCAATGGCGGAAAGTAGTAATTGCCGATAATAGGTGGCAACCCAAAGCGAATACTGGATGATTCAGCTTGATTGATTTCTTGGTGAGCAATCTTTAATTCGTTTAAAATAACGTCAACGTGAATGGCAAATTGCTTACCAGTCGGCGTGATATGCAATTGTTTATGGACATGGTCACGAACAAAAAATGACGTGCCAAAATCTTTTTCTAGTCGTTGGATAGCCATTGTAATAGTAGGTTGACTGACATTAAATTTTGCTGCAACTTGCGAAAAATTTTTATATTTTACCAGTGCTTGATAATATTTTAGGTCGTTTAATTTCATAGTAAATGCCTCTCTGTCAGTGATTATAAAGGGGATTATCAATTTTATTTATATCATAGCATATATTTGACTATAAACTAGCGCTGGAATTACTCTAAGAATGTTGAAACAGAAAAAAGGTAAAGGATAGGCGATAATGTTGCGTAAAGGAATGCAAATATTAAATGACCCTTTTAAGAATAAGGGAACTGCTTTTACGATTGAAGAACGAAAAAAGTATGGTTTATTGGGCTTGTTACCATCTTGTGTAAGAACGATTGAGGAACAGGCAGACGAAATCTACCGGCTATATCAATCTAAGAACTCACGGATTGAACAACGTCACCTATTGATGGAAGTATTCAATACTAACCGTACGCTTTTCTTCTACTTAATGGAAAAACATATTGCGGAATTTATGCCGGTTGTGTATGATCCCGTAATTGCTGAGGCGATTGAGCAATATAATGAACGTTACATTAAGCCGCAAGATGCTGCATACTTGAGCATTGAGCATCCTGACTTAATTAAAGAGGAACTTGCTGATGCCGCTGATGGTCGTGATATTCGCCTCATCGTTGTTACAGATGCTGAAGGAATCCTTGGTATTGGTGACTGGGGTGTAAATGGGGTTGACATTTCTGTTGGGAAATTAATGGTTTACACAGCAGCGGCTGGGATTGATCCATCCCAAGTGCTCCCGGTTTCTATTGATGCTGGGACGAATAATGAAAAATTACTTAAGGATCCGCATTATCTTGGCAATCGGATGAAGCGGGTTGAAGGACAACCTTACTTTGACTTCATCGATAAGTTTGTTGATGCAGTTGAAGGATTGTTCCCTAAGAGTTTATTACACTTTGAAGATTTTGGTCGGGGAACGGCTGCGCGGATTCTTGATAAGTACCAGGATAAAATTTTGACCTTTAATGATGACATTCAAGGAACCGGAATTATTGCCTTAGCTGGTGTGCTAGGAGCCATGAATATCTCAAAAGAAAAGTTAACGGATCAAACATTCTTAACATTCGGTGCTGGTACCGCTGGAATGGGAATCGCTAAGATGCTTTATGACGAATTGATTCGTCAAGGCCTGACACCCGAAGAAGCAAAGAAGCACTTCTACCTTGTTGACAAGCAAGGATTATTGTTTGACGATACGCCCGGCTTAACACCAAAGCAAAAGCCATTTACCCGTCAACGAAGCGAATTTGCTAATGCTGATGAATTAACTAATTTACTTGCTGTTGTTAAGGCTGTTCATCCAACAGTAATGATTGGTACGTCCACTCAGCCAGGAAGTTTTGATGAAGCGGTGGTAAAGGAAATGGCAGCCCATACTCCACGACCTGTTATCTTCCCACTCTCTAACCCAACTAAGTTAGCAGAGGCAAAAGCAGCCGACCTTCTCAAGTGGACTGATGGAAAGGCATTAATTGCGACGGGAATTCCGGTTAAAGATATCGAGTATAACGGGACCGTTTATCAAATTGGGCAAGCTAACAATGCGTTAATTTATCCTGGAGTTGGTTTTGGCGCCTTGGCTGCTGAAGCCAAAGTATTAAATGATAATATGCTTGCTGCAGCTGCTCATGCTTTAAGCGGCTTAGTTGACCCAGAAAAACCAGGAGCGGCTGTTTTACCTCCTGTTTCTAAGTTAACAGAATTTTCTAAGCGGGTGGCTGAACGAGTAGCTGAATCTGCTATCGACCAAGGCTTAGCAGGCGATGGAATTACCGATGCGAAGAAAGCGGTAGAAGAGAAAATTTGGAAGCCTCAATATTAATCAAGCAGCTTTCATCTTTGTGAATAATAAAACCAGATTATTAGACAAAAATAGAAAAGCATCTAAGAAATTAAAAAATCTTAGGTGTTTTTTTGTATAGAAGTTTGTGAAACTTTTGCAAACGCAATTGAAAAAAGCTATTATAACAGTTGGTAAGGCAATAGCTATAAGTGAAATTTATTGAAAATTAAAGATTTGACTATAGCTTTACTTACAAGGTAGGATATACGTGTAAATGATGTGTAACATTTCACAAGGCAAAATTGCTCAATTAATATATTGGAGGTTTTTGAGATGTCAGAATACCGTACTGAAGAAGATACGTTAGGTCCTGTTAAAATCCCTGCTGAAGCATTATGGGGACCACAAACAGAACGGAGTCGGAATAACTTCCCAACCGGTCAATACATGCCATTAGCAATCATCCGTGCTTTATTGAACATTAAAAAGGCAGCGGCCCAAGCTAATATGGAAACTAAAGCTATCTCTGAAGAAAAGGGTAATTTAATCGTTAAGGCGATTGATGAATTACTCGCATTAAGTGATGAAGAATTGCGGAAGGACTTCCCATTAAAGGTTTACCAAACTGGTTCTGGTACCCAAACCAATATGAACACTAATGAAGTTGTTGCGCACAAGGCTCATGAAATTAACCCTGACATTGAAATCTTACCAAATGATGATGTTAACAAGGGTCAAAGTTCAAACGATACATTCCCAACTGCTATGAATGTAGTTGCTTTAGAAGCGCTTGATAAGTTGAAGCCAGCTGTTCAACACTTAATTGATGAATTAAAGGTTAAGGAAGAGAAGTACATGAAGACTGTTAAAGTTGGACGTACTCACTTGCAAGATGCTGTTCCATTGACATTTGGTCAAGAACTTTCTGGTTACATTGCTTCCTTAGAACATGACCTTGATTACATTAAGACTTTGGAACCAACATTAGATGAATTGGCAATTGGTGGTACTGCTGTTGGTACTGGTTTGAATGCTGCAGAAGGAATGCCTGAAAAGATTGCTGAAAAGCTTAGCGAAGTTTACGGCTTAAACTTAACTGCTGATTCAAACAAGTTTTACGGTTTAGCTAACCACTCTGGTTTAGATGTTGTTCACGGTGCTTTGAAGACATTAGCAGCTGACATGTTCAAGCTTGCTCAAGATATTCGTTTCTTGGCTTCTGGTCCACGTGCTGGTTACGGTGAATTAAATATCCCAGCTAACGAACCAGGTTCATCAATCATGCCAGGTAAGGTTAACCCAACTCAAGCAGAAGCTGTAACAATGGCTGCTTTACGGGTATTCGGTAACGATACTGTAGTAACAATGGCTTCATCACAAGGTAACTTCGAAATGAATGTTTACAAGCCAGTATTAATCGATGCATTCCTCGAATCAGCTGACTTATTAACTGGAACAATTACTGGATTTGCTGACAAGATGATCCACGGAATGACAGTTAATGAAAAGCGGATGGAAGAATTAGTTGATAATTCATTGATGACTGTTACTGCTTTGTCACCACACATTGGTTACCATGACAGTGCTAAGATTGCTCAAGCTGCTGATAAAGCTGGTAGCACATTAAAAGAAGCTGCTTTGAAGTCTGGTAAGCTTACTGAAGAACAATACGATGAATGGATGGACATGCTTAAGATGACCAACGTTGATCGTGACAAATAAGAAATGAGTTAAAAGTAATGCCAATTTTGGCAAGAGTGGAAATAAGCAATAAAAAGAACTTGTTCCACTCTTTTTGACTGTTAATATATTTAAAATTTAAGAATTAAAAGGAGCGCAATATCATGGCTGAAAAATTCCAACCATTATCTGTAAGCAAATTAGATAATGATTACGATGTTATTGTAATTGGTTCTGGTGGAACAGGTCTTTCCGCAGCAATTCAAGCAAACGAATTGGGAATGAAGACGGTCGTTCTTGAAAAGGAAGAAGAACTTGGTGGAAATACTAACCGGGCTTCTTCAGGAATGAACGCCGCTGAAACCAACGTGCAATTACAACATGGAGTAATTGATAACGTTGCTGATTTCTACCACGAAACATACCAAGATGGTGGACGTCTAAACGATAAGGACATGCTTGGTTACTTTGTATATCACACAGCCCCAGCAATCGACTGGTTAGCTGATCATGGAATTAAGCTTGATGACATTACAATTACTGGTGGAATGTCTCGTAAGCGTACTCACCGTCCAGCAAGTATGGCGCCAATTGGTGGTTTCTTAGTAAAGAGTTTATTGGAAGTTGTTCAAAAGGAAAATATTCCAGTATTTAACAAGGTTAAAGTTAACAAGCTCTTACAAGATGATGAAGGTAAGGTAATTGGTGTTGAAGCTAATGCTGATGGCCTGATTAAAACTATTCACGCAAAGGCTGTTATCTTAGCTACTGGTGGATTTGGTGCTTCTAAAGAATACATGAAGCGGTTCCGCCCTGACCTTGCTGATTACAAGACTACCAATCAACCAGGAGCAACTGGTGATGGTTTGAAGCTTGCTGAAGGCGTTGGCGGTGAGTTAATGCAAATGGACCTTGTGCAAGTTCACCCAACCGTTCAACAAGATAACCCTCATGTTTACTTAATTGGTGAAGCTGTCCGTGGTGAAGGGGCAATTATGGTTAACGCTGAAGGTAATCGGTTTGTTAACGAATTAAATACCCGAAAGATTTGTGCTAATGCAATTACTTCCCTTCCAGAACACAGTGCTTACTTGATTTTTGATCAAGGTATTCGTGATCATGTTAAGGCAATTGAATTCTACGATAAAGTTGGTCTTGTTGTTCATGGCGATACGATTGAAGATCTTGCAAAGAACCTTAACATGGATCCTGAGAACTTGAAGAAGACAGTTGCAACATGGAATGAAGCTGTTGAAAATCATGATGATAAAGAATTCCATCGGACAACAGGAATGGATCGTGGAATTACTAAGCCAGGATTCTTCGCAATTCATATTGCACCTGCAATTCACTACACTATGGGTGGTATTCATATTAATACAAAGACTCAAGTGCTTGATGGTAATGGGGATGTAATCAAGGGATTATACGCTGCAGGTGAAGTTGCTGGTGGTTTACATGGTAATAACCGTGTTGGTGGTAACTCAATTGCAGAAACAATTGTCTTTGGACGTCAAGCAGGTCAACAAGTAACTGTTTACGCCCGTGGCTTAAAGTAAAAAATAATGGGCAGTGAGAAACTGCCTAGAGCAATTATCAATTAATTACTTAACTATAAGGGATAAGGAAATGAAAAAATTAGAAAGTGTAAATTATAAGGGGTTCATTTGGCCTGTTATTATTGGCTTGATTTTATGGTTTATGACTCCTATTAAACCAGCTGCCGTTCCAGTTGCTGGTTGGCATATGTTTGCTTTGTTTGTTGCTACAATCATTGCATGTATTACCCGTCCACTTCCAATTGGTGGTGTTTCAATTATTGCTTTTGCTTTAACTGTTTTAACAAAGACAGTTCCAATAGAAAAAGCAATTGTTGGTTTTGGGAATGCATCGATTTGGATGATCGCAATGGCCTTCTTCATTGCCCGGGGATTCATTAAGACCGGACTTGGTCGGCGGATTGCATTGAACTTTGTTAAGGCATTTGGTAAGCGGACTTTAGGGCTTGCTTACTCCTTGATCGGTGTTGATTTGATTTTAGCACCAGCTACACCAAGTAACACTGCGCGTGCTGGTGGTGTTTTATACCCAATCATTGAATCATTGTCTCTATCATTTGGTTCAGATCCTAAAAAAGGAACAGAACGTAAAATCGGTTCTTTCTTGATCTTTGCTGAATATCATGGTGATATGATTACTGCGGCAATGTTTATGACAGCCATGGCCGCTAACCCATTGGTTCAAACACTTGCCAAGAGTAATGGTGTAAACATTACTTGGGTTGGTTGGTTCTTAGCTGCCTTGGTACCAGGGCTTATTTCCTTAATCATTGTTCCATGGTTGATCTACAAAATGTATCCACCTGAAATTAAGGAAACTCCTAATGCTAAGCAATGGGCAGAAGGCGAACTCTCTAAAATGGGAGCAATGACTTTACCAGAAAAATTAATGGCTGTTATCTTTGTTATTGCCTTAGTTCTCTGGATTGTCGGAAGTTTTATCGGGATTGATGCAACACTTGCTGCATTTATCGCATTAGGGTTGTTACTCTTATGTGGTGTGTTAAGTTGGCAAGATGTTCTTCATGAAACGGGAGCTTGGAACACTTTGACATGGTTCTCTGTTCTTGTTATGATGGCCGGCCAATTGACAACTTTAGGATTTATTCCATGGTTGAGTAAGACTGTTGGTAACTCGCTTCACGGTATGAACTGGATTTTGGTATTAGTGATCTTAATTATTGCTTACTTCTACTCACATTACTTATTTGCTAGTTCTACTGCTCACGTAACTGCAATGTATAGTGCATTCTTGGCTGTTGCTATTTCAGCTCATGTTCCACCAATGCTTGCAGCTTTGATGCTTGGTTTCTTCGGTAACTTAATGGCATCTACTACTCACTACGCTTCTGGTCCAGCTCCTGTTCTCTTTGGTTCAGGTTATGTTCCACAATCGAAGTGGTGGTCATTAAACTTTGTCCTTGGTATTTTCTACCTTGTCGTATGGATCGGTATTGGTAGTCTTTGGATGAAAGTTATTGGAATGTGGTAAAAATTTATCTTAAAAGAAAACTACTTGGTGAAATTTGCCAAGTAGTTTTTTTGTTAGGCCAAAGATGAATACAAGCATTATAAGAATATTCAGAATCTTAATTGCAAATGAATACTTAATTGACGTAAGATAAAGATATTATTTCGACATAGAAAGGGTTAAGACGATGAATACTCGTGATTTACAATACTTTGCCATGTTAGTTAAATTAAAAAATTATACGCAAGTAGCAAAGTATTTTAATGTTTCTCAACCTAGTATTACCCAGGCAATTCGTCGCCTTGAGCAAGAATTTGACACAAAATTAGTGCGCAAAGATCGTGTTCATAGGGATGAAATGATTACGCGCAGTGGGCAGTTATTATATGAAAAAGCGTTGGCGATAAACAAAAAAATAGACATTGCTCATCAAGAAATAGCACGGTCTGATCAACGCCAAATAAAATTCGGCCTTCCGCCAATTATTGGAAAAATGTATATTTCACACATTATCGGCAATCTTTCTAAGCAACTTCTTCAACGAATAAAAATTGTTTCTGTGGGGTCTCATGAATTGCTAAGTGAATTACAAGCGGGAAAGATCGATATTGCCATGTTGGGCTCAATTGCACCAATTGATCAAACCGGTATTTTTGCGGAATTAATAACTACGCGACCATTTAGTATCATCGTAAGTGCTGATCATCCGCTTGCAAAGAAAAAGGCGGTTAGTTTTCAAGACTTAACGAATGAAATCTTTATTAATTATGACCAACAATATGTGCATAAAGCTGCCTTCCAAGCTTATTCTACCTATGCCCAAATTAATCCACAAACGGCAATTTATAAGGTGCCAAATGTTTCCTGGATTAAAGAGTTGGTACGGCAAAATAAGGGAATTAGTTTGATGGTTAAAGATGCGGTAAAGGATGAACCGGGAATTGTCGCCCTCGATATTAAAGACCCAATTCCGGAAAAGTTTTTTATTTCGCTTGCCACACGGGAGGATTACATTTTAAGCGATGATGAACAGCAATTAATCACTAAATTAAAGGAAATCACTCCCATCGCTTGACAGCCGCCGTATAATTAAATAGTTAAGAGAATTGATAAGAGGAGCTGGATGGGTTTTGAGTAAGGATAAAGAGATCTCAGCGAATGATTTTGAGCCGACTGAACATTTGTCTGATAAGCATCATATGGCGATTCCATGGCATGACTTTTTTACAAATGATAATTTCACCCCTGCGTATGAGGCTAATTTAGTAGAACGAGCAGCGATTGTCGGGCGAATTGGATTAATGATGCTGTCTTATGGAACGGGGGCATGGCGAGTCCGTGATTCAATGAATACAGTTGCCCGGACGTTGAAAATGACTTGTTCGGTCGATATTGGGTTAGTTTCCCTCGAATATACCTGTATGGATGCCCACCATAGTTACACGCAGGCAATATCTTTGCCAAGCACAAGTGTAAATACGACAAAACTTTCGCAGATGGAGCGATTTATTAAAGAATTTGACCAGAATGGGAGTGAGATGACAATTGGAGAAATCCACTCCCGTTTGGAAGAAATCGCTCACTCAAAAGGGAATTACGCTCCTTACCAAGTAGGACTAGCAGCCGCTCTGGCATGTAGCGCCTTCGTCTTTTTACTCGGCGGTGGACCAGTTGAAATGTTTTGTAGTTTTATCGGAGCTGGCCTCGGAAACTATGTCCGTCGTAAGATGATTGACCATCACATTACCTTATTTGCGGGAGTAGCGGTTGCGGTTGCAGTTGCGTGCCTTTCTTACCTGCTGGCTTTAAGTTTGATGCAATTAACATTTAATGTAAGTTCGCGTCATGAAGCAGGGTATATTGGCGCAATGCTGTTTATTATTCCGGGATTTCCATTTATTACTAGTGGACTTGATATTTCAAAACTTGATATGCGGTCCGGGCTTGAACGAATGACCTATGCAATCGCAATTATTACAGTTGCTACATTGGTTGGGTGGATTGTAGCATTAATGGTTAACCTGCGTCCTGAGAATTTTCAAGCATTGCCCCTATCGGCATTAATGCTCTTTTTACTCCGGCTGCCAGCTAGCTTTTGTGGGGTATTTGGCTTCTCAATAATGTTTAACAGTACGCCTAAAATGGCAGCTATTGCCGGTTGTATTGGTGCGATTGCCAATACCTTACGCTTAGAATTAACGGACTTGACCGGAATACCGGCAGGAGCAGCCGCATTTTTAGGGGCGTTAGTTGCCGGGTTATTGGCATCAATTGTTAAACGTAAAATTCAATATCCACAAATTTCAATCACGGTTCCATCGATTGTTATTATGGTCCCGGGACTTTATATGTATCGGGCAATGTATAATATCGGTTTAACTTCGATTAGTGTAGGAACGCTTTGGATGACCAAGGCGCTTATGATTGTTGTATTCTTGCCAATGGGATTGATCGCTGCTCGTATTCTTACAGATTCTAAGTGGCGACATAATGGATAGGAGATTGAGAATATGATTGCAGAATATCCGCCAACGCTCCTGGCAGAGGTAAAAGAAAAAACGAAGGATCGGCAATTAACAGGTTTTACTCCTGGTCAAGGACCGCTTAATCCAGATTTGATGTTAGTAGGAGAGGCTCCGGGTCGTCACGAAGAAAAGGTAAATATTCCTTTTTCTGGTGCTTCCGGTCAGGAACTGATGAAATTGATTGAATCAATCGGATATTCACGTTCAACTGTTTATATTACTAGTGTAGTTCGTCAACGGCCATATAGTATTAAGAAGGCAATTGATAAGAAAACAGGTGAAGTAATTGAAAAACGGCCTAACCGGACACCAACTAAAAAAGAAGTCTTAGCATTTTCTCCTTTGTTTGATTGGGAACTGGCTCAAGTTAAGCCGAAAATTATTGTTACGCTTGGCAATACGGCTTTACAACGGCTGCTTGGTAGTCAGGCTAATATTGGTAAGCTTCATGGGCAACTTCTCCACGAAAAAATTCAACGGACTAATGATGCGCATGATGGTTATGAGTTGACGACTGACAAGCATTGGATTATGCCGATGTATCATCCGGCCGCAGTACTCTATGCCCGCCGATTGGAGCCTACTATTAAAGCTGACTGGCAACAGTTAGGGCAGGACATTAAGAAAATGAAAAAATAACCATTATACTTTTTGTGACAAAGGTCGTATAATGGGAAACAGTTTGTAATTCAAGAGGATGGGACAACGCATTTTGATGCTCTGTTCCATCCTCTTTAGTACGTAGAGAATTAAGGGAGATGAAAAAGTGGAATTACAACAACGACGAACAATTGTTACTGGTGCGTTGTTATTATCTAACATCATGGCGGGGATGGATGGTACGATTGTAAATACGGCCTTGCCAGCTATTACCAGTGACCTTCATGGGTTGCAATATATGGGGTGGATCATCGCAACTTTTCTTTTGGGAATGGCTGTTGCAACCCCATTATGGAGTAAGTTTGGTGAGCATAAGGGAAACAAGCAAGCCTATATTACTGCTACCTCCATGTTTTTAGTCGGAGCCATCTTTCAAGGATTAGCCCCTAATATTTTATGGTTTATTATTGCGCGAACTGTAATGGGAATTGGTGCTGGAGGAATGAATACAATCCCGTTTATCGTTTTTGCTGAATTGTACGACAACCTAAAAAAACGAGCCCAAGTATTAGGAATTGCCAGTGCTTGTTTTGGAACTGCTTCGATTATTGGTCCCCTACTCGGTGGATGGATTGTTGACGCGTTGAGCTGGCACTGGGTCTTCTATGTTAATGTACCGATTGCCTTAATTGCGATTACGATCATTAGCTTGTTCTATAAGAATGTGAAAAAGCAAGCTGCAGGTAAACCAGTTGATTATCTTGGAGCAACTTTACTGGTAGTCAGTTTAGTAATAATTTTAGTGGCTGTTCAATTGATTGGTTCAGCTTCTGGCTTAGTAGTGGGCTGTTTATTAATTGTTGGTCTCTTATTGCTTGGCGGAATGATAAAAGTTGACAGTAAGGCGGTCGACCCAATCGTTCCTAGCCGTCTGTTTAAAAATCGCGAATTGGTAATTGATTTTACTTTATTCGTCATAATTTGGGGTTCATTTATTGCTTTTGTTACTTATATTCCAATGTGGGCTCAGGGAATTTTAGGCTTAAGTGCGCTGCTTGGCGGAATGACGCAAATTCCAGGAGCGGTTACTAACTTTATTGGTTCAGAATTAGTACCGGTATTGCAGGAACGGTGGGGAAAATACTGGATTGTTACCTGTGGAGCGGCTTCGATTTTTATTGCCTATTTAGGAATAATGATTGGGGGACAAAAAACACCATTCTGGCTTATTTTATTCATGGGTGCTTTTGAAGGGTTTGGTGTTGGCCTTGTTTTTAATATTTTACAGATTAATGTTCAAACAGATGCTGAATTACGGGATGTGCCAATTGCTACTTCACTAGGATACTTATTGCGAATTTTGAGTCAGACCCTTATGTCCGCGGTTTATGGCGTTATTCTTAATCAGGAGCTATTTCAAGGTGTTCAAACGCACCACGGAATTACCTTAAGAATGCTAAATAAATTATCAAATGCCCAAACTGCTAGTAGTCTTCCAGATAAGCTTTTACCAACCATGCGTACGATACTTTATAATGGGTATCGCGACATTATCATTGCGGCAGTAATTTTAATCGTTATTGCCTTAATTTTAGTTGTTGCTTTGGGCTGGCAAAATCATTGTCACCAACGCGACCTAATGACTTTAGGTAATCTTAAAGACACAAAATCTTAAATCATGATAGGATAATAGTAAGATTTTAAATGAGGAGCGATCGTTTCAGTGGAGAAAATAAAAAAATTTAATACTCAAATTGCTAGTCATTTGGCTAATAATCTTGAGAATAGTTTGCGAGAGTTACGGCGATGTGGTGCTCATCGTTCTAGTAAAGCAACCTTTACTGAAATGGGAATTCAATTAAGCGGGTTTAAAAATGATCTTGCAGAAAATAATAAATTTAATGCCTTAGTGGGTAACGCATGGATTGACAATGAAGCTGATTACTACTTACCTGCTGCTGTAATGACGGTTGATGTTCAGCGTCAAGAACAGGAAGTAACAACATATGTCTTAAATGATCACGGAAATAATCAACGAGTAATCATGTACCTAACTGGTGGAGCCTATATTCAACGTCCCGATAAGACTCATTGGCAATATTTAAACCGGTTGGCAATCGCCACGGATGCGAAGATTTATGTCCCAATTTATTCATTGGTACCGCATGCTACTTATCGTACCGCCTACCAAGAAATTGCTAGTCTTTATAGTAAAATTTATACCCTTATGCCTGCTAGTAAAGTAACTATTATGGGCGATTCAGCTGGTGGAGGATTAGCAGCAGGCTTTTGTGAATATCTTGGTAAAAAGGGACTTCCACAGCCTGGTCACCTCATTCTATTTTCTCCTTGGCTTGACCTTGACCTCACAAATCCCCTCATTAGCAAATATGAGGATAAAGATGTTACACTAGCAGTGAATGGTTTACGAAAAATTGGTACGATGTGGGCCGGTGATACAGATCATCAAGACTATCGCTTAAGTCCCTTATATGGGAATCTTGATCAGTTGCGAGATGTGACCATTTTTGTAGGGACAAGGGAAATACTATATCCTGATGTGACCTTGTTTGTTCAAAAATTGCGTAACGCTGGGATCACTGTAAACTCATATACTGGTCGTGGACTGTTTCATATTTACCCGCTTTATCAAATTCCAGAAGCAAAGAGTGTAATGAAACGGGTAGTTGCAACAATTAATAATTGATGGGGTGATATTTTGGCTAAAGTTGCTGTAGTGTTTGCACCAGGTTGTGAAGAAGTTGAAGGACTTACAATTGTGGACGTTCTCCGGCGCATGGGGATTGAAACCACAATGGTTGGATTAGAGGATCTTCATGTTCCTGGCGCCCATGGGATTGAATTAACTTGTGACGAAGTAATGAGCGATCAGCTTCTCGACTATGATGTGGTGGCCTTTCCTGGTGGTCGTGGGGGTGCCCAAAAGCTTCGCGATAATGATAGGTTGATGAAATTGATGCAAAAACGTAATGCAGAAAATAAGTGGGATGCTGCAATGTGTGCTGCTCCGATTGCCTTGGCTCGGTATGGCTTGCTTGATAATCATAACTATACTTGTTTCCCGGGAATTAACGAGGAAATTGCTAAGGTAGCCCCAACAGCAAATTTTGAAGAGGATATTACGGTTGTTGATAATGACGGAAAAATCATTACCAGTCGTGGTCCCGCAACTGCCTTAGCCTTTGCTTATCAGATTGCAGAGGTATTAGGATACAACACTGATAAGATTAAGCATGAGATGCTATATGATTATTTGATGGATCAAAAATAGGCGATAAAAGTTAAAGAGGGTGAGGAAAAAACGGAAAAGTTTTTCCTCACCCTCTTATCATTATTTAATCAACCACCAGAAGATTGAACGGTGGTTTTGCTGATCAACACGTTGGTTAACGACACTAACTAGAATCATCATTGTGGCAATGATTGAATTCTTCTTACGGAAGGCAGTATAACGTGAATACCAAACTGTCGCATATTTATCTTTGTATCGTCGTAATCCTTGAAAGCCGTACAAATGATATCCATATTCATAAATGAAGTGCGCAGCTTTTTCTTCAATAAAGCTAAATTGATATTCCCCGACATTTGAAAGAGGGGCCATTCCGAGGTCAAAGTAGGTATAACCATTTTCCTGACCATACTGGAACATACTGATGAAAATTTTATCCATTATTCCAGAAGGGGCATCTTTGCTATGACGCATGAGGTCAATTGTTAAAATCTTTTTGCCTCCTGTTGGCATAAAAGTTGCAAAAGCGACCATTTTGCCCTCTTTATCACGGACGATGCCAACTGGTGCTTGATTAATATAGTAGGAGTCAAAGAAACCAAGAGAGAATCCCTTTTCTGTTTCGTTGCCTAACCAGCTATCGGAGACTTGTTTCATTTCTTGCATTAATTCTTTACTAAATGGTGGCTGTTCAACAGAGAAGGTATAGCCTTCACGATCAAATTTATGCATCAATGCTCGTTGTGATCGTTGTCGCTTACCAGCAAGCGTAAAGTCTGCCAGCTTAACGAGGCCAGTTTCACCGGTTTTAATAAAGTCGAAGCCAAATTCATGAAGAAGCATTGTCATATCGCTGGAGACTTCATAAAAGACAAGCTGATAGCCATACTTATCAGCTTCTAAGACAAATTGTCGAAGAGCTGGTCGCCAACTATCCTTATCTCCAACTGGATCGCCCATTACGACTAGGCGATCATATTTACGGCGATACATGAAAAAGAGCTTATCATGATCATCAACACTGTAATAGTAGATACTTTTATCCTTTAAGAAGGCGAGGTGACTAGTTTCATTTCCCCCATATTCTTTAATAACATTGCGGATCCGTTCAGCATCAAATACGTTTGGAATATTGAAAGGATCAGTTCCTGCCATAAAGTAGCGCAGAATGACGAAAATTAATAAGAGGCCGAGGATTAATCCGAAAAGTCCGGAAATCCAAATCTTTTCACCAGGGAAAAATAGAAAATCAGGGATGTGGTGCTTACTGGAATATTGAGGAGCATTAATAACCCCGACAATTACATAGAGGATACATGCCCCAGCAAAGATAAGACTATCAATTGCGAATTTTCCAATTGAGTATTCCAATTTCTTCCGGTATAACACATGGCGAGAGAGTAAAACAAGTATCAAAACAATGACGAGGTAAATTGTTAAGCTCAATGTTCCCAGGTTCCAAATGGTATTAGCAATTCCAATTACCAATAATATTAAAGTAGGAAGGTATGCCTTTTTCACCTTTGATTGAAGACCGCGAGCACAGGCAAGCATAGCCAGTGCAAATAAGATGGTTGTCAATTGGTGGAGGAAGAAGAAGGTATAGGGATAAAGGTTCGCGATAATCTTATTTTGTGCTGTGATGTCTGGAATTGAGGCAGTAATAAGCATCAAAATCCCAGAAACATACATAAACGTTGTAATTAAATAGTAAGCAAGTTTGCGGACCATTAGCAATGGTAATCCGTCAAAAAACTGATTAACTTGGGATGCCAGCGAGTGCAAGAACATGAATCCGGCAATAATTAATGGAACGATGTAGTAAAAAATTCGGAATAGTAATAACCAAATAACAGAGGTAGTTTGGGAAACGCCAAGTAATGACAGTTCTAACATCATTAAAAGGTCAAACGAACCAAGTGCCCCCGGAATCATTGAAAGAACCCCGAGAACTTGGGCAACAACATATAATGGCAGAACGCTAATAAGGTTATGCCGAACGCCTAGGCACCAACCGACTAGTAAGAAAAAAAGTGCTACAAATAGCCATTCACAAGTTGAACTGGTGACTAAAAAGGTCCCTACTTTGGGCGTGATATCCTTAAATATTTTACTATTATGAATAACAGTAAAATAAAAAACGATCGGAAAATATAATCCGCCCCCCACAAGCCAAAGTGCGTATTGGTTGAAGTGGCCGCCATCGTGAAACACAAACATGATGATCAAGGCTACCCAACAAAGAACAGATAAACCAGAGAGTAAGAAAACAGCGATTTTAGAGATAGCAAGTAGAATCTCTTTCTTAGTTGCGTTCTTTCGATAGAAGTATGCTCGTAGGGTAGAACCAAGAATTCCGCCAAATCCGGCAATATTTGTTAAAGTATTGGTAATCCATCCACACCGAATGGTATATGATTTCTTAAATTTCCCGGGTAATAAATGGGTAATTGCAAAATCATATCCCAACATGGGGACAACAGCGATGCATCCCGTAATTAGTAGCAGAATAATACTTTCCCAAGACAGGTTTGCTAAACCAACCCCTACTTCATGCCATTTAACTGTTTTAAAAAAGTTACCTAACGCGAGAATAACAAAGACTAGGACTGAGGTTACAAACACTACTTTTATGATTTTTGAATACTTAGACCACCAGTTTAATAGGCGCTTGCCCAACTGCTGCATTAAAAACTCCTCCTTAATAATAGCTAGTACTTTCATTATAAACTATTGATAATTTTTACGGTATAGATAGGAAAAACGAAAAATCAAAAATAAATTACAAATTTTTGTTGACTAATTTTGAGAAATCTCGTATACTTTTATTTGTTGTCAAGTTGGTCCGTTGGTCTAGTTGGTTTAGGACGCATCCCTGTCACGGATGAGATCACGAGTTCGAGTCTCGTACGGACCGTTCAATATTAAAGAGCTGTGATTTAGGTCATCAGCTCTTTTTTTGTATCTTTTGTAATGTCGATGGAGGAAATTAAGATGGAAAATACGTGGATATACCGAGGAACCGCACCGATTAAAATAAAGAAGTATCTTCAGTCATTGGGGATGGGGCACCGTTTATTTAACGATCTTAAAAACGGTGAAGGGGAATTCCTTGTTGATCATCGAAAGGTACGGCCAACAACCCAGATTCTTCCTAATCAACCTTTAACCATTAAGGCTCAGCCAGAGTTAGCTGATGATACTGTTGAAATTAGTAATGAGCCCTTAAATGTTGTTTATGAAGATGATAATTGGTTGGTAATAGATAAGCCAGCAGGTGTGACTTCTATCCCAGGACCAACCGTTCAAAATGATACAGTTTTAAATCGGGTAAAGGGATACTTAATCGCAAATAATTCTGTAGATCTCCGCCCTCATTTAATTACACGACTGGATCGCTTTACGGGGGGATTACTTCTTGTCGCTAAGCATCATATTGCCTCCAGTATGATCAGTCAGCAAGTGCAGCAACATCAAATGCTGAAGGAGTATACAGCCTTAGTAGAAGGACAAATTATGGACGAATATGGCGAGATTAACAAGCCGATTGGAAGGCAGGATGGTCAAGCAGCCCGGGTAATTGACGAGAATGGGCAACGAGCTTTGACCGAGTATTGGGTTGAAGAACGAGGTGCAAAGTGGACACGAGTACGGGTAAGACTTCACACTGGACGCACACACCAGATTAGGGTTCACTTTGCCGCTATTGGTCATCCCCTAATTGGTGACCATCTTTATGGCGGCGATACTAGTAAGTATGATCATCAGTTGCTTCATGCAAGTAAAATTAGTTTTAATGATCCCTTTACCCTTAAACAAAGGACATTTACCTCAGAATTGCCACCAGTATTTTTGAATTAGATTAAATACAAAATAGAGACTAGGAGATTGTTTTTTCTCTTAGTCTCTATTTTTTACTTAACTTGTTTTAAAATTTGTTTAACGCTTTGGGCCTGAAATTCTTGTTCTGCTTGTGCCGATACTTCTTGGATTTGCTTAGCAGTCATGTTAGGATTCTTGGCCATTGCTGCTTGAACCTTTGATGTAACAAAAGCGCGTCCTTGTTCTGCTGCTTGTGCTTGTAATTTGGCTCCTGTAGCAGATTTAGCAACTCTGGCAAGTTTAGCAGCCTGACTCGTTGTGAGTTTAACATACATTCGTGGATATTCTAACACGTTAGTCCGCTTAACCAATGTATTGTCCATTCCTGACCATGCATATAGGACTTTATAAAAATTATTACGATATTGCCAACGTGTCTCAGTTGTTACGAGTTGAGGAGTAGTACCATTAGTCCATTTAATCCGGCTAGTGGTATATTCGTTTGCTTGGGTATGGTTAGGCGTTTTTTGTTTAACCTTGGTGTTATAAATATAAACATCATCACGGCCACTTTTACCAACCGGTTGGTAAATTGCCAGGGGCATTGAGGAATTTGAAGCAGAGTAAATCCGCTTGGTGGTTGTTGTCGTAACTTTTTGCATTCCAAAATGGTGACTGTAATTTAGTGTCATCAAAAGCGTCGAGCCTACAAAGATAATTCCCATGAGTGTAGTTAAAATGATTCGCAGGCTTTTTTGCCGAATAAACATCATGCAAGCAAAAAAGGCAAGTGCTCCTAGAAAAGTTAAAATAATAACCATTATTTCATCCCTCCTTTATCAGCTGAGTTTGCTATATCCTCACTATCCAGCCGAATGTGAATTCCATTACCACTTGTAACAAAGAATGTGAGGAATAAACCAATGAGTGAGAAGGCGATTGCAAACCAGAATGCTGCATGATAACCCATCAAAGTAGCATCAAACATCTTTGCTTTATATTGCAATGGGGATTGTGTCAGCAATGAATGAGCAGGTCGATTGCTATTAGTAATATTTGTCAAAACAGAGATCATGATTGCTGTTCCCACAGAAGTAGCAACTTGACGAATGGTGTTGTTAACGGCTGTACCATGCGAGATTAAATTGTAAGGAAGAGAATTCATTCCCGCCGTAGTAACGGGCATCATTACCATCGAAATACCAAACATCCGGACTGCATATAGGAAGACAATATAAATAGTTGGGGTATCACGAGTAATAAAGGCAAAAGGAATTGTTCCAACAGTTAAGATAAACATTCCCGTAAAGGCTAAGCGCTTAGCACCGTGACGGTCAAATAAGTTCCCAGTAATTGGACTCATAATTCCCATGAAAAGGGCCCCAAATAAAAGGGTAAGACCTGAATGGAAGGCAGACATTCCATGAATAATTTGAAGGTAAAGAGGAATGACGAATTCTACCCCAACCATTGCCATCATTACAATTGAACTAAGGATAGTTGCGAGGGAGAATTCTTTGCTTTCAAAGACTTTGAATTCAAGAAATGGGTCGTCTAGCTTGTTTTGACGTATGATTAGAATTACAACTAAAATCACCCCAATGATAATGGTTGAAAGGACAACTGGATCTGTCCAACCCTTATCACCGACACTTGAGAACCCATAAAGCATGCTCCCAAAGCCTAGTGTTGAAATAATAACAGAAAGCCAGTCAAGATGCGGCTTTTTGTTAGGGATAACATTCTTAACTGCAAAAAAACTAACAATGATGACTAAAGCAGTGATTGGGGCAATCATTCCGAAAAGCCACCGCCAGCTATAGCTATCAATAACCCACCCTGATAGAGCAGGACCGATTGCTGGCGCTAATCCGATAACTAGGCCATTCACTCCCATCGCAGCCCCACGCTTTTCAGGAGGATAAACAGTCAGCATGATATTCTGCATTAAAGGCATGTTGATTCCTACTCCGACTGCTTGAATAAGACGACCGGCTAATAAAACGGCAAATGATGGAGCGATCCATGCTAGGATTGTTCCGACTTCAAAGGTTGACATAGCAATGATAAAAAGACTTTTAGTATTAAAACGACTAGTTAGGTAGGCACTTACGGGGATCATAATCCCATTAACCATTAAGAACCCAGTAGTTAACCATTGAACGGTGGCTGTACTAATATTAAAAGCATCCATTAATGCCGGAAAGGCTGTTGAAAGAATAGTTTGATTTAAAATGGTACAAAAAGCTCCAATTAATAAGACAAAGATCATTAAGGAACGATTATAAGTTTGACCATTAATATCAACAGGTTGTTGCTCTTGATTCACTAATAGAATCCTCCTTTACATTTTTTACAATGTGAAAAATAATAATACTATTCGATATCTTTGTCAAATTATTTGACAAAGATATCAAATTTTTGGTAATTTATGATTAAAATATATACTTTGGAGGAAAATGATGGATCCGCTTTCTGAAAAAATTAGAAAAATGATCGCTAGTAAACAATTAAAAATTAGTATGAGTGAAGTGGCACGTGTAACTGGTGTCTCCACTAGTCAATTAAGATACTGGGAGAAAAAGGGTTACATTAAATCTGAACAAGATGAGCAGAATAAAAATCACTATTTTAGTTTTCCAACAATTTTTCAAGTATTAACGATTAAAGTATTTTTGGATCAAGGTTTTACTTTAGCAATGGCTGTAAAGAAGGAACGTAAACGGCGCGAACTTCATAAGATTTTTACCCGTTTTATTACGGATGGCATCAAAGAAGTAGAACAAACTGGGGAAGATAGTGGAGAAGTTAAGTTAGGCCCATTAGCTGAGGATCCCACAAAAGAAGTATATGCAGTGATTGATGGTGATAAGACTAGTCTTCGTATTCGAGATCGTAAAGAAAATTAACGGATAATAAACTTTGTGTTAAGGTTAAAATGTAGAGGATAATCAAAGTAAATTAATTTGAGAAAGGAAGAATACCAATTGGCTACAACAGGTTTAAGTTATAGTGAGTTAAGCGACGATGCTAAAGAAGTTGCCCTTAATTCGTTTATTAATTTTTATGTTGATCAATATTGCAGGGGTAGTTTAGAGATCCTTAGCTCACAAGTATCTAATGAACTAATGGCTACAATTAATCAAATCTTGCGCGATAATGCTTTTATGGGTCATCAAGAATTAGTTAATGTAAGCACGCGGCTAAGTAAGCCAGCTTATCAAAAAATTTTAACCGCATTGACTAATGTTAAATTTCATGAAGATGGGGAACCGGTTGTTGATTGGATGAAGGCTTGGGAACAAAAAGAGGAACAGTTACCAGAAGAAGATTAGGCAAGCAGCTAGCGAGATTTAAAAAGGAAGGTGGCTGGGAGAAAACTTTTGTTTTCTCTCAGCCTCAACTGCTTTTATGAACAGTAGTAAGATATCGTGGAAAGCCTCGTAGGCTAGCTTCACGTCGTAACTACAAGGCTCGAGGCTAAGTCCGAGCGATAATCAGCCCGTGCCGTGCTAATCACCGTTCTATCCTTAGCCCACCGTCTTGTCGAGGAAGTTAATTCCCACTCACAACCTTCTTTTTTAATCAAAGAATTAGGCAATTACTACCTTCAATTTTGTAGATGTGGTAAAATAATAGTTAGTTTTACGTACGGATTAAATAATTAAGATTAAGTGCCAATAATAAAATGAATATCAATAACCGACCTTGTCAGAACAAAGCGGTTCTTTTGGCTTACTTAAATTCCGTTAATTAACATGATAAAAATCTATAGAAGGAAAGGTATTATGACAAAATTAAAGATTAAAAACAATGAAGTTGCCTTTTACGCCATGGGTGGTCTTGGTGAAATTGGTAAAAATATGTATTGTGTACAATTCCAAGATGAAATTATTGTTATTGACTGTGGAGTTTTATTCCCCGAAGATGAATTACTAGGAGTGGATTACGTAATTCAAAATTATGATTACCTCATTGAAAATAAAGATAAGATTAAGGGAATCTTTATTACTCACGGTCATGAAGACCACATTGGAGGATTGCCATTCTTCTTACAAAAGGTCAATGCACCTATTTATGCTGGACCATTTGCAATGTCATTAATTAAAGGAAAACTGGAAGAAAAACACTTACTAAGAAATGCCGAATTGCATGAAATTAATGAATTTGATGAAGTTCATTTTAAGAAGTTATGGGTGAGCTTCTTCCGAACAACGCACTCAATTCCTGATACCCTTGGTGTGGCCGTTCATACTCCTCAAGGAACAATTGTCCAGACTGGTGACTTTAAGTTTGATTTAACACCAGTTGGTAATTTACCAGGTCCTAATCTTCAACAAATGGCTAAGTTAGGGGATGATGGGGTTCTCCTTTTAACATCAGATAGTACAAATGCTGAACGACCAGAATTTACAAAGTCTGAACGCTGGGTTGATATCCATATTCGCCGGATCTTTGAACGAATTAAGGGACGCATTATCTTTGCCTCATTTGCATCTAATGTTTATCGATTGCGTGAAGCATCTGATGCTGCAATTGCGCAAGGGCGAAAGATTGCGGTTTTTGGTCGCAGTATGGAAAATGCAATCACTGCTGGTCAAGAATTAGGGTACCTTAACATTCCTAAAGATTCACTTATTGACCAAAATGAAATTAACAATTACCCACCAGAAAAAGTATTGATCATGTGTACTGGATCGCAGGGAGAACCTATGGCAGCCCTTAGTCGGATTGCTAATGGTACTCACCGTCAAATTACTATTCAGCCCGAAGATACTGTTGTCTTCTCTAGTAACCCAATCCCAGGTAATACTACTAGTGTTAACGCCCTCATCAATAAGCTTGAAGAAAGCGGGGCTAATGTAATTCACGGGTATGTTAATAATATCCACACATCAGGACACGGTGGTCAAGTCGATGAAGAATTTATGCTACGGTTAATGAAGCCTAAGTTCTTTGCTCCGGTTCACGGTGAATACCGAATGCAAAAAATTCACACCAAGTTAGCTGAAATGACTGGTGTACCAAAGGAAAATAGCTTTGTCCTTGCAAATGGGGATGTTTTAGCTCTTACGAAGGATTCTTGCCGAGTAGCAGACCATATTGATAGTGTTAGCGATGTTTATATCGATGGTCGTGATGCCGGCGATACAGTTGGAAACCCAGAAATTCGCGAACGGCGCTTACTTTCGGAAGAAGGAGTCGTAACAGCGATTGCGGTTGTCGACTTAAAGGATTACCAAATTGTTGCGGGACCTGATATTGTTTCTCGTGGCTTTGTTTATATGCATGAGTCACAAGAACTAATTAAGGCAGCCAATCATGAAGTATTCTGGGCAATCCTTAATACGTTTAAGAATCACAAACATGTTGATCAACGAGTATTAAACCGGACAATCATCAGCCGTTTACAAAAATTACTCTATGATCGCACCGGTCGTCGTCCAGTGATTATTCCGATGGTGACAATTTTGAACGGTAATAATCGTTCCGAAAACCAACACTATCGTCGACCAAACAATAAAAATAATCAAACACATAAAAACGAACGACAAAATAATCATTCCCACCGGAACTCTCAGCAACATTCTAAAAAGAAGAATAGTAAAGAGAAGCAACCAGTTGCAACTGGAAACACAAAATAAACGATAAAAGAACTTGCGGTTTTTTTGCCTGCAGGTTCTTTTGTGGTTTAAACTAAAAAAAGAAGATTTGTTCTTAAAACTAAGGAGATTGTTTGGTATGATCATATTTAGCAATTATTTTAGATTTCCCAGAGAGGATGAGGAAAAATGACCGGAAACGATTATCTTAGGATCTGGTACCGGGTTCAAATTGGGGCGACCCTGGTCATTTTGGCAATGATGATGATTCGTAATTACGAATTTAATCGTCAGACTGTTGCATTAGCATTATTGATCATGGTTATTATTTTAGGAATTGGTTTAGTCTTTGAACTCTTACCTAATGTATCCTTGTTAGTTAAAAAGTTGAATGCATGGCTACAAGTAATTACTCAGCCGATAATTTTAGTGTTTGCTTGGGATGTAATGGTTCGAGAAATTATTGTTTTATTACATTTACCATCCCGGGGCGTTGTGACAATGATGATTTTTTATTACTTTATTATGTTTGCACCATTTGCAAGCGTAATTGGTGAACTCATGCATTGGAGCATCGAACGATTAATCTTTATTGCCTGGTTAGCTCAGGTAGTTTTCACGCCATTGATTGCCTTACCAACAGACTTAGTAGATAATCACTTTTTATTGTTAGCATTATCCACTGGTGCAGTTGGCGCAGTTGCCTTTTTTATTCTTACGACAACTGTCATGCGGACGTGGCACTTATCATGGCCAGGATTAAAGCCACATTGGAGCGGTGATTTTAATTGGGGGATATTTGCTGGGCTAGTTGTTGTTGATATTATCTTTATGGCTCTAAATACGGGAGAAATGCCAAGTCTCCATCGTGCTAATTGGGATTTTACCCTTTCGGCATTTGAGGCTGCGGTAATGGAAGAGACGTTGTTCCGTTTTGCTATTCTTGGCATCTTATTCTATGCTTGGCGTAATGTAAAACAACGACTTCCGTTAGCATTAGCAACTAGTTCAATTTTATTTGGAATTGTTCATCTTACCAACTATGGTCCTCAAGAATGGTCGATGACTGTTTTACAAGCAGTTAGCGCAGCAGGAATTGGACTATTTTTTGCAACTGTTTATGTTTATACTGGTCAATTATGGCTAGCAATGGTAATGCACTTCCTATTAGATTGGACAGCATTTATTGCTTCTGATTCAACATTGATGACTGGAAAAGTAACAGTTCAGGATTGGATTGGGACAGGCATTGAATTAGTAGTATTTATTGGAATCGCCGTTTGGATGATGTTTGGACAACGACGTCAAGTGATGGAACGGCATGTTAATCGCTTGACCGGCGAGCACCAACGGTTTGACTTTATGATTCAGTATTAAATAAGTGAGTGGAAATTAACCGCCTTGTGGTTAATTTCCGCGATATCGTAACAATATTCATATAAAACGAGGCTGAGAAAAAACTGTTGTTTTTCTCAGCCTCGTTTATACTTATGCAATGTGTTTATGCAAATAACGTGCAACCAATGATAATGAGTAGCAGACAATAAAGTAGAGGACTGCTAACGCAACGAACATCGGAATAATATAATTTGTGTTTTGACCATAGATGATCTGGGCGTGGTACATTAACTCTGGCAAGACGATGATTGTTGCTAGTGACGTATCCTTAACTAATGAAATGAACTGACTAACGAGGGCCGGCATCATATTCTTAATTGCTTGTGGTAAGACAATAATTCGTAATGCTTGCCACTTAGTTAATCCATTAGCTAATGCCCCTTCCGTTTGACCGTAATCAATCGAATTTATCCCTGAGCGAACGATTTCAGCAACCATTGCCGATTCGAAAATTGAAAGCGCCATAATTGCGGCAGGAATAATTTCTGGTTTAATTCCGATATTGGGGAGGCCAAAGTAGGTGAAGAAAATTATTAGCAGGAGAGGAAGATTACGGATAATATCGATAATGAATCCTACAATTGCTGATAAGTATTTGATGTTAGCATAACGAATAATTCCGAGAAAAGTTCCCAAAATAAAACTGATTATAATTGAAATTACGGAAACTTCAATCGTAATCCAAAGCCCTTCTAGGAGGAAACGGATATTAATCCATGAATAAGCGTCAATAAAATTTTGCATTGATCATTCCTCCTAAGCTAATTTCTTTTCAAGGTGGCGCATGTAATAACTCAACGGAAGCGTGATGAGGAGGTACATGATACCGACGATGAAATAAGTGGGCATAGTTGCTAAGGTATCATTTGCAATTAAATTTCCTTGGTACATAAGATCAAAGCCAGCAACAAAGGCAAGCACCGATGAATTCTTTACCAAGTTGATAAATTGATTGCCAAGTGGCGGAATAACAACGCGAAATGCTTGTGGTAAAACAATGTAGCGCATCGCTTGTCCATAAGTAAGTCCATTGGCAAGGGCTCCTTCCATTTGACCAGGATCAATTGAATTAATTCCAGCACGCACAGTTTCAGCAATAAATGCAGACGTATAAAGAGTTAAGCCAATTGTTCCCGCAGTAAATCCATTAATTTTCACTACATACATTGGGATGATCAGGAAAAAAGCCATTGTAATTACCAACAGTGGGATATTACGAAAGACCTCCACATAGACATGACCGATGATTTTTAAAACCCGATGCTGCGAAATCTCGAGAAGGGCAAAAAAGGTTCCAATAATAAGGCTCCCGATTAGTGCAATAAGGCTACATAGAATAGTATTCCAGAGGCCGGTTAAAAGGGGATGCCACTCATTTATAATTAAATTTAACATTAGCGCTTCATCTCCTGATAATTAAATCCTTTAACATTGCCAAACCATTTAAGAAGAAGACGGTTGTAGGTTCCATCCTTTTCAACTTCTCTTAACGCCCAGTTTAATTTATTGCGAAAACGCGTTTGATTTTTGTTAACGGCGATTCCATAAGGTTCTTTAGTAAAGTTACCGCCGACAACTTCATAGCCCGGATTTTCAGCTGCCATCCCATAGAGAATCCCATTATCAGTGGTAAGGGCATCCCCCTGTTTAGATTTAAGGGCCGTCATCGCTTGAGCATAGTCAGATAATTGAAGGACGCGTGCTTTAGGAGCAAACTTCGCAACGTTTTTAACTGAATTTGATCCAGAAACCCCAAGAATTACAGCACCTCGTCGATTTAAATCGCTGATGTTTTTGATCGGACTTCCCTTTTTAACTAAGAGAGATTGACCAGCATCAAAGTAAGAATGGGTAAAATCAACTTGCTTTTCTCGCTCAGGAGTGATCGTCATAGTTGCCATAATCGCATCAATATTACCATTTTTTAATAGGGGCACCCGGGTTCCGCTGGTTACAGGAACAAAAATTGGTTTTCCCTGTGGGCCGACGATCTTTTTTGTAACGGCTGTTGCGAGATCAATTTCAAATCCTTCTAGCTTTCCTGTCCGGATATTTTCCAGCCCAAATAGGCGGGTATCTGCTTTAACTCCCCAGGTAATTCGTTGACTACGCATATCTTCGGTCAGGACATCTTTTTTTGCAATTGAGGTACCGCAGGCAGAAATAGTAAGGAGAGTAACAAAGAGGAGGGCGCTAAGGCTAATCAATCGCCAATACTTTTTCATTGTAATTCCTCCTTAGTGACCACTGATCTTACTCATAAATTCGCGAGCACGCTCTGTAGAAGGCTGGTCGCCAAAGAATTTTTCGGTTGAATCGTCTTCTAAGATCCGACCATCTGCCATAAAAATAACCCGGTCAGCAACTGCCCGTGCAAAGCCCATTTCGTGGGTCACTACTAACATTGTCATGTTGGAGTTTTTAGCGATATCTTTCATAACGTCTAAAACATCATCAATCATTTCGGGATCGAGAGCACTTGTTGGTTCATCGAATAGGAGGCATTTAGGCTTCATAGCCAGACTGCGGGCAATCGCAATTCGTTGTTTTTGCCCTCCAGATAGCTGAGCAGGCATACTTTCAGCTTTATTTGCAAGTCCAACTTTATCAAGCAGTTTCATTGCTAATTCACGGTTCTCTTCTTCCGGACGCTTTAATACAATTCGTGGTGCGAGCATTATATTTTCGATAACGCTCTTATTGTTGTATAAGTTAAAGTGTTGGAAGACCATCCCGACATCCTTTCGAATTAAATTAACATTGGTTTTCTTATCGGCAAGGTCAAACCCATTAACGATTAATTGACCATCTCTAATAGGATCTAATCCATTGATTGTTCGAATCAGGCTACTTTTCCCCGAACCAGATGGTCCAATTAAAACAACCGTTTCGCCAGCATCAATTGTTAAATTAATATCTTTTAATGCATGGAATTTACCGTAGTATTTTTGCACATTATGAAATTCAATCATTGACATGTGTAGTTAACCCCCATTTCATTTGTATTTATAATAAGCAGTAAACATCCCTAATTATATATTTTGTTCTATACCCCGTCAAAATCTGCATTGTGTAATTATTAATTTGCTAAAATAATTATAAAATTCTTTAATAAATCACTTTTATTTTAGGAAGACCAAAATAATTATTTACAAAATTGAGATAAGTAGTAACATAAGGAGTGAAGAATATGACTTAACGAAGAGGAGCGAGTAATGCTTCACCGTTAAAGTGTAGAACATAGGGAGGAGAATACTAATGTTCGAAATAAAGCCAAAGAAGTTCAAGAAGATCCTCGTTGGTGTTGACGATGCACCAGATGCCCGTGCCGCTTTCTCATACGCGGTTGATAAGGCGAAGCGTGATGGTTCAGAGTTAGGAATTGTATCAATTCTGGAAACTGACCGGGTAAACGTATATCAAATCTTAGATAAGGATTATGTTCATAGCAGTGAAGACGAATTACGTCAACGAGTAAATGAATATGTCCAAGCAGCAATTGATTACGGTGTTGATCCAGAAAAGATTACGGCGATTGTTGATCGTGGTGAGCGGCCAGCTGAGCGGATTTGTAATCATGTTATCCCTGCTTTTCAGCCAGATTTATTAGTTGTTGGTTCAATTGGTAAGAAGGGTAATCGTAAGGCGGTTGGTTCTCAGGCATCATACATGGCTCGTCATGCTGGAACGTCAGTATTTGTTATTCGGACAAACACTGTTCAGGCTTATGAATAAATAATTTAATTTTTTAAGATTATTGCGATAGTTCTGATTAGGACTATCGCTTTTTACATAAAAATACAATTTTTAATGATTCTAATATAGAATATCATTTGAAGATTATTTGGTTGTTTTTACTTATCCCTATGTTATAATGATTCTAAACTAAAAGAGGGAAGGGATAAATGTGTCCAAGAAAAAGATGTCATTAGCACAAAAGGTAAATGTTCTGCGTGCAAGTGTAATGGGGGCTAATGATGGGATTATTTCAATTGCCGGAATTGTTATCGGGGTGGCAGCGGCAACGAGTAATGCCCGTGCCATCTTAATTGCAGGTTTGTCCGGAACGCTTGCCGGGATGATTTCGATGTGTATGGGGGAGTATGTCTCGGTTTCAACTCAAAAGGACTCACAAAAAATGGCTTTGATTAGTGAGAAGCAGCGCCTTCAAAATCAATACCAGCATGAATTTGACTATGTTCAAAAGAAATATGAAGCTCAAGACATTGATCCGCAATTAGCTAAACAAGCAACGAAAGAATTAATGGAAAAAGATGCTTTAGGGACAGCTGTTCAAGAGCGCTATGGCTTTAATCCCAATGAGTTTACAAGTCCATATGCTGCGGCGATTGCTTCTTTTATATCTTTTCCAACTGGTTCAATTTTACCAATGGTGGCGGTTACCGTTTCCCCCGCAAATGTTCGAATCTTAGCAACCGCAATTGCAGTTCTGATTGCCTTGTTAATTACTGGTTATTTTGCGGCAGTTTTAGGAAAATCTAACCGGATTAAATCGATGATCAGGAATGCAGCTGCTGGATTATTAACAATGGGGGTTACATACCTGATTGGACAATTATTTGCACGGTAGGGAGATGAGATTAAATGAGTATTAAGGTGAAAAAGCATCAGAAGCAAACAATGGAAGAAAAACTGAATACGTTACGAGCAGGGGTACTAGGTTCAAATGATGGAATTTTGACTGTTGTCGGTGTTTTGGTATCGGTGGCAGCAGCGACAAGTGACCGTTTTACTATCTTCATTGCTGGCTTATCTGATTTGCTTGCCTGTGCATTTTCAATGGCTTCTGGCGAATATGCCTCTGTATCTACTCAAAAGGATACAGAAAAAGCGGCCGTTGCTAAAGAAGAGCAACTCTTAAAAGACGATTATGAAGGGGAACTTGCGGCAGTAAAAGACTATTATGTAAATAAAGGAGTTACTCCTGAAACATCAATCAAAATTGCTAAGGACCTCCTTAATAAAAAGCCCCTCGAGACAGTTGTTCGGATTAAGTATGATATTGAGCTTGGTCACTATCTTAACCCTTGGGATGCTGCATTTTCTTCTCTTTTTTCAGCAGCTGCCGGAGGATTAATTCCGTTGATGGCGATGACTTTTGCTCCCGAAGCATATAAGTGGTATGCCGTGATTTTGGCAGTTGCCTTTACGAGCGCTCTAACCGGTTATATCAGCTCTAAACTTGGGAACGGGCTTGTAAAAGTTGCAGTTATTCGAAATATTATTATTGGTTTGATTACGATTACGATTCACTATGGAGTCGGAAAATTATTTTAATCGATGTGAAAAAATAGGAAGCAAGAGGCTGAGTTTTCACTCAACTTTTTGCTTCCTTTAAATTTAGTCCTCTTTGAAATCGTTATTAATAACGTTCTTTTCATCAACGGGAGTATTGAATAATTCTTCATTTTTCCCACGGTGATATTCTGCTTGAATAGTAACGTGACAGATCCCATATTTTTCATGCAAGATTTTTTCTACTTGACTATAGATTCGCTCAACCTGGCTTAGTGGCAAGTCATCACAATTAAGATGGGCAGAGAAAATGATTCGGTGTTCATCCATCATCCATGCATGGACGTGATGAACTGCCGTAACTCCGTCGATTTGCTTTAAATCATTTTCGATGGAATTATAATCAAGATCTGGGGAGGACTGCATGAGAATTTTAATGGTTTGATTAATAATTGGCCAAGCCTCATAAGCAATATAGAGGGCAACCCCAATTGTCAAGGCGGGATCAAGCCATGGAACATTAACAAAGGTAAGAATGATTCCTCCAATGATAACGGCAACTGATGAAAGTGCATCACTTAGAATGTGGAGATAAGTTGCTTTGACATTTAAGCTGTCTTCGCTTCCGGCATGTAAGAGGGCTGCAGAAATAAAGTTGGCAAGCAGACCAATTACGGCTACGGTTAACATAATGCCCCCGTTAATATGCTGGGGATGCTCTAACCGTTTAATAGCTTCAATAATTAAGAAGACAGAGATAACAATCAGGAAAATACTATTAGTTAATGCTGAGAGGATTTCAGCTCGACGGTAGCCATAAGTTCGTTGCCGATTCTCTGGTTGTCCGCCAATATGCTGGGCAAAATAGCCTAGTACAATGGAAAGCGAATCCCCTAAATTATGAAAAGCATCTGATAGTAAGGCTAAACTTCCCGAAAGAATACCTCCAAGAATTTCAACAATTGTAATTAATACATTTAGGAGGGTAACTGCTAAAAAGCGTTTCCCTGTTACTTTTTCGTCCATGATTTACCTACTCCTCCGTAAAGATCGATTGCGGGTTTATAAAAAGCTTATAACAAAAAAGTTAGGCTTTCCAAACTACACTTTTAATAATATGCTATAATCAATTTGGGTTCAATGTTAATATATAAAAACACATAATGACCGATCGTAGGCCAAATTTTAATACCCAGAGGTGAAACAATTTGACTCCAATGAAGGAAGACTATCTAAAAATTATTTTTGAATTAGGTGGTAGTCATAAAAAAGTTTCTAATAAAGAGATTTCCCTTGGACTAGGAATTGCCGCTGGATCAGTAACCGAGATGATTTCTAAGTTGGCTGACGAAGGGCTAGTTGTTCATGAACCATATGCCGGTATTTCTTTAACTGAAAAGGGACAAAAGTATGCTGCAGAATTAGTTCGAAAGCATCGTTTATGGGAAACATTTTTAGTGGATAAGCTTCACTACAATTTTGCCGACGTCCATTCAGAAGCGGAAATTCTTGAACATCAGACAAGTGATCGACTAGCAACGGCCTTAGATGCTTTTCTTCAACACCCTGATCATTGTCCGCATGGTGGAGTAATTCCATCAGCTAATGGCAAGTTCCCAGATGTAACACATCGTTTATTGGCAGATGCTGATGATGGGGAAAAAGTTGAACTAGAACGATTCTTAGATAATCATGAACTTCTCACTTACTTAGAAGAGTTAGGATTACGACCTCAGGAACAAGTAACTGTAATTCGCCATGAGCCTTTTGAAGGACCAATTGTGATTCAAAAAGAGGATAACGACCAAGAAATTAATGTTTCATATAAGGCCTCACATAATATTTTTATTGAACCGGACACAGCTCAAGAAAATAAAGATTAATTATGTAAATGATTGCTTATGTGATACAATGGTTTTTGTAGTTTTTTTAAGTGCGGTTGGTTCGATTGTTTCATTGCAAATGGATCTCTTCACCTGAGACGAATTACAAATTATATTAGTGCTTAATGCACAGGAGGATTTCCAACATGGAACAAGGAACTGTTAAATGGTTTAATGACGATAAGGGGTATGGCTTCATTACTCGTGAAAGCGGCGATGACGTGTTTGTTCATTTTTCTGCTATTCAAGGGGATGGCTTTAAGTCATTGAGCGAAGGACAACATGTTACGTTTGAAGTTGAAGAAGGCGAACGTGGCCTTCAAGCTGCAAATGTAGTTAAAGACTAAATACAAAAAACGACTGGATTTTTCCGGCCGTTTTTTTGTATTGAGCTCCTTATCTAAACAGAGGATAATAATAAATATCTTTGAACAGAGAAGGCGAAAAGATGTTAACGAAACGACGACAAGCACTAGCACTAAAGACTTGTTTGCTAGCTGGGAGACTGTTAATTGAAAATGGATCTAATATGGAACGAGTTAACGACACCTTATCCCGAATGGCAAAAAGTGCAGGACTTCATGGCTTTCAGGCTTTTACAACCGTAACTGGAATTGTAGTTGGGACGATTAATGAACCTGATGCCCAAGTAATTACTATTCGTCATCGCAAAAACAATTTAAGTAAAATTGCGGATGTCAATGAAGTTTCTCGTGAACTAGCACGGCGCAAAATTGATGTTCCACAAGCATTTGCTAAATTAAAAAAGATTGATCGCCAAAAGATGTCAAGATGGCAAAACTGGTATGAATCATTTGCTGCTGCGATTTTAAGCGGTGCATTAATGATTGTCTTTACAGGGAATGTTTCGGATTCTTGGGCTGGCTTTCTTGCAGGTGGCGTAGGTTACGGAGCATTTTCATACCTTTTACGAAAGTTTAAGATTCAATATTTAGGAGAGTTTTGTTCTTCCTTAATTATAGGTATTTTGGCGGTGATCTTTGTTAAAATGCACCTTGCTAATAATATTAATGATATTATTATTGGTGCGGTTATGCCTCTGGTTCCTGGGGTGCCCTTAACTAATGCGGCACGGGATTTAGTTTCCGGAAACTTAATTAGTGGACCTACAAGAGGAATTGAGGCGATTCTAACTGCCGTTTCGATTGGTAGTGCAATTGTAATTGTTCTGCACTTTAATTAGGAGGGTAGGAGATGAATTGGGGTAACCTATTATTACAATTTTTCTTATGCTATGTTTCGACAGTTTGTTTTGGTATCCTCTTAAATATTCCTAAACGTGCCTATCATACTGCGGGGATGATTGGTGGAGGCGTATGGGTAGTCTACTGGATAATGTATTATTGCAGTGGCATTGGCCTTGCGTTTAGTAATTTAGTTGCTGCAATCTTAATTTCGGTATTAAGCCAGGCAGCAGCTCGTCGAAAACGAATGCCAATTATTGTTTTTAATGTGCCCGCGCTAGTTCCATTCGTGCCTGGAGGACAGGCTTATAAAATGGTTCGTAATTTTGCTATTGGTAATTACCATCTTGTTAATGTTTATTTCTACCAGGTAGTTGTCATTGTTGGTGCAATTACGCTTGGCTTTGGTTTGGGAGAGCTTTTAAATCGTGTTTTGAACTATCTTCATAAATATTTAATCAAAAAGTCACGATGGAATTTTTGACACTGTGGTATACTCATTTTTGATTAATTAATTTAAGTTAGGAGAATCCTTGATTATGTTTATTGAACGTGATGATCATCGGTGGTGGCGCTTTGCCTTAAGCGGTGGTTTCTTTATCGCATTGATGCTATTAATTATGTTTAATTCGTCAGTGCTAACAATGATTGATGCTGTTCTGCAGTCGTTATTCACTAGTCAGCGCCTGGAAGGAATTGGTTGGTTCCATGCTTTGATGAGCTTACTTTCATTTTTAGCTAAACCGGTCTTAGATTTAGTATGGGTATTTATTATTGCAGGTGTTTTATGGTTGAAGGGCTATCGCATCCCGGCTTTATGGTCATTAGGAACGATTTTTGGTGGTGATGTGCTTGGAACAATTATTAAACACATCGTTAAGCGGGTCCGTCCTGCACAACACTTGGCAGCAGATGATGGCTATAGTTTCCCTAGTGGTCACACTTTAGGATTCTTCTTGGTAGTAGCAATTTTATTCTTAATTGTAATTCCACTTATTCAAAAAGCATCTGTCCGCACAATTTTGCAAATCTTATTAATATTTGCAGTCTTCTTTTTGGCGGTATCGCGGGTATATCTTTATGCTCACTGGCCATTTGATACTATTGGTGCAATGTTATTAGCTTATGCATGGTTACAAGTAGCTGAATGGCTCTATGTCGCTTGGGCACCACGATTGCAACGAATTCCGTTCTTCCGTAGTGTTGAAATTTAATAATCGAAATTGATGGAGGGCAATCTTTTTGGGTTGCTTCTTTTTTTTATTTCCCGGGAAATAGGAGAAAAAATGAGTGAAATTATAATTGAACCAGCAAAAACTAATAACAATTTAGGAGCAATAGTTAAATTATTGGATAATGAAAACTTAACACAAGCAGTAGGAATGCTTTTACCACTTCAAAGAGAAAAACGTGCGCAAGCTATTAAGATGTTTGTTCGCCAGAATCATGTAATGGTTGTGAAACTAAATGAAGATGTAGTGGGGATGATTGTATTAAGTGCTTGGTATGGGGATGAAGGAAAAAGAATTGCTCATCATTATGAATTAGGTTATCTTTTGCAGCAAAACCAATGGAATAAAGGCATAATGACAACTGCACTTCAAAAATGTATTTCTATTTTGCCATCTAAAATTACGATTCATGCGGAGTGCAAACAAAGTAATTATCGTTCCCAGCGAGTACTTGTTAAATGTGGTTTTACTTATGACAAGGACGATTTATGGCAACGCATTATTAAATAATCGGACTTGCATTTTTATTTGAGTGGGGTATAATTTCATTCGATGAAGAGGTTGCATATTTTATCAGTAACTAGTATTAGGTGAATAAGCACCGGAGTATTAGTGAAAGGGAAATATGCCGAAACACTACTTAGCTTATTTCTGGTAGATGTTGGGCTATAGTCACAATAGGCTATAGACTGTCGCAATAATTGCGGGGCGCTTCCTAAATTGATTCAACAATTAATTATAGGTATTAAGTTGGGTCTTCTGGTGGGGTTACCGATCAGAAGACCCTTTTAATTTATCCTCTTCGAAAATGTTGACGTTAAGGCACACAAATTTGGAGGAAATATATTTATGGCAGATGAATCTAAGTCGACGGGTCATATGGAACGGACATTACAGACACGTCACTTGTCCATGATTGCTCTTGGTGGAACAATCGGTACTGGACTTTTTATTGCCAGTGGATCCGCTATCTCAACTGCGGGACCTGGTGGAGCGTTAGTTGCATATGGAATTATGGGAATTATGGTTTATTTCCTAATGACGAGTCTAGGGGAAATGGCAACATATATGCCATTAACTGGGTCATTTTCAGCTTATTCAACAAAATTTGTTGATCCAGCACTAGGTTTTGCTCTTGGTTGGAATTATTGGTTTAACTGGGCGATTACCATCCCCGTAGATGTTACAACTGCGGGAATTGTAATGAATTATTGGCTTCCTAATGTTCCAGGTTGGATTTTTAGTGTAACAGTGATGGCATTAATTTTCTTAATCAATTATTTATCAGTACGATCTTATGGTGAAACTGAATTTTGGCTTGCTTTAATCAAAGTTGTCACAGTTATCGTATTTTTGATTGTTGGTGTTGCAATTATTTTTGGAATTATGGGTGGTAAGCCAGTTGGATTAAGCAACTTCCACTATAAGCAGGCACCGTTTGTTGGGGGTGTGCCAGCAATTATTAGTGTTTTCTTGGTTGCTGGGTTCTCATTCCAAGGAACAGAATTAGTTGGAATTACTGCTGGTGAAGCCGCTACACCAGAAAAGTCTGTCTCAAAGGCAATCCACTCAACTTTCTGGCGAATTTTACTTTTTTATATTTTTGCTATTTTTGTTATTGCCTGCATCCTTCCTTACACAGATAAGAACTTGTTGAATCAAGACGTTTCAAATATTACAATGAGTCCATTTACGATTGTGTTTAAGCGGGCAGGATTAGCATTTGCGGCTAGTGCAATGAATGCGGTTATCTTAACTGCTGTTATTTCTGCTGCTAACTCTGGTTTATATGCTTCAACCCGGATGCTTTATTCACAAGCGCGTGAAGGATATGCATGGCGGATTTTTGGTTACGTAAACCGACGTGGTATTCCGATTTATGCTTTGCTGGGAACGATGGTTGTCTCATTAGCAGCCTATGCAACTCAATTCATTGGTCCAAAAGCTTATAACTACTTAATTGGTGCATCTGGATTGTGTGGATTTATTGCATGGTTAGGAATTGCAATTTCCCACTACCGTTTTAGGAAGGCATTTCTTAAGCAAGGACATACACTGTCTGAATTGAAGTATCATGCAACAGGGTTCCCATTTGGCCCAGTATTCGCGCTTGCTCTATGTATTGTCGTTATTTGTGGTCAAAACATTGATGCTTTTGTAAAAATGGATTGGCAAAACATTTTAATTACTTACATGGGAATTCCATTATTCTTAATTCTTTTCTTCTACTACAAGATTCGTTACAAGACGCACTTGATTCCGCTTGATAAGGTTGATTTATCACGGCGAACAAAGGGTGAATCGTACGAACCAGAAGATGATTAATAAAATAAAAAGGGAACGAGAAAATACTCGCTCCTTTTTATTTTAAATGTTAGAATTGTTTTCGTTACTTTTTGAATTTGAAACAGGGGGAAATAACTAATGATTGCTTTAGCCGGGACAATCGGTGCAGGAAAGACCAGTTTGACAAAGCTGTTGGCAGACCATCTTAATAGCCAGGCCTTCTATGAATCTGTTGACGATAATAAAATTTTGCCGCTTTTTTATAAAGATCCTAAAAAATATGGTTTCTTATTACAGATTTACTTTTTAAACAAGCGACTTGATGAGATTAAAGATTCATACTCGAATGATTTAAATGTTTTGGATCGTTCAATTTTTGAAGATGCCTTATTATTCAAGTTAAACGCGGATATGGGTCGAGCTACGGAAACGGAGTCAAATATTTATTCTTCATTATTAGGTAATATGATGGAAGAATTACCAGAGCAACCACACCAAAAAGCCCCCAACCTTTTAATTACAATTAGGGTTTCGTTTGAGACAATGCTTGAACGAATTAAGAAGCGGGGACGTTCATTTGAACAAATTGCTAATGATCCTTCCTTATATTCATATTATAAAAACTTAAACGAGCGTTATGTTCAATGGTATGAGGATTATAATGAAAGTCCTAAGATGGTTATTGATGGTGATAAATATGATTTTGTTGAAGATCCGGCTGCTGCTAAGAAGGTCTTAGCCATGATTGATGAAAAATTAATTGAATTAAATCTTAAATAGGATTTGACAAAAAATCATATAGATGATATATTGAATAGGCTGATTTATATAGCAAGCCTATTTATGGAGGATTAGCTCAGTTGGGAGAGCATCTGCCTTACAAGCAGGGGGTCACAGGTTCGAGCCCTGTATCCTCCATTAATTTGCGGATGTGGCGGAATTGGCAGACGCGCAAGATTTAGGATCTTGTATCATTTTGATGTAAGGGTTCAAGTCCCTTCATCCGCATTTAATATTTTTTGAAAATTCTTGTTGACATTGATGAGATTTTCGTGTAATATTAATAATCGTTGATAGGGAATAACTTATCAGAGACATGCGGAAGTAGTTCAGTGGTAGAACATCACCTTGCCATGGTGGGGGTCGCGGGTTCGAATCCCGTCTTCCGCTTATATGCACCCATAGCGCAATTGGATAGAGTGTCTGACTACGAATCAGAAGGTTGAAGGTTCGACTCCTTCTGGGTGCACTAATTATAGTAAGCGTGACAGTTTAACTGTTACGCTTATTTTTTCGGAATTTAGCTCAGCTTGGTAGAGCGCTGCGTTCGGGACGCAGAGGTCGCAAGTTCAAATCTTGTAATTCCGACTATTGAGTAAGCCTATTGTAATAACCGTTAATAATGGTTGTTATAATAGGTTTTATTGTTTTTTATTTCTTATTGCTTTTCCTAATGTTTTGGTCGTTTTGTTGGTCGCTAAAATATTGATAGATTAGTGATTTAAGAAGAAAGTAGATCATTTTAAGTATAAATCCTTAAGTATCATATTAATGGTGAAAAATGTGTATCAAGATTAGACGTTTAAAAAGAAAACGCCAACCAGCGCTCCATATTTGAGGCGCTGGCTGGCATTTTGTCGTTTGATTATGCGTTGAAACTGTCTTTTATAAACTTTGCAATTTGATCTACTGGAATTTTTTCCATATTATCATAAAGATCAATATGCTCGCAGTTTTCTACGATCAATCTTTGCTTTGGTTGGTTAGCAAGGTAATAAGCTCTCTCAGAATAAGAACGAGAGTGAGCATTGTCTCCATAAATAAATAGGATTGGTCGTGGTGAAATTTCTTTAATATAGTCTAACGCAGAAAATTCAAGCATTGCTAAATTAGAAGTGGTTGTTGCAGTTCCACGTGCATTTGGATGGAAGCCACGTTTAAGAGCGTAAAAACGAAGCCACTCATTTGTTAATTCATCATGATTTGGTAAATCGTCAATACTATCATATGGTTCTTCTGGGAAGGAAGGATGATAGTCAGGCTGCCCATTTTCAAAATCGTCCCACCGTTGCTTTGATAATTGATCTTTAAGCTGGAATAATTGTTCAGGAGCAAGATTAGCCATTTCACGAATATCTGTCATATCATACATTGAAATTGTTACAACAGATTTAATTCGTGTATCAACAGCCGCAGCGCTAAGAGCAAAGCCTGCCCCTCCACTGATACCGATAACACTTATTTGTTCGCGATTGACATGCTTTGCTTTTGTACCCAGATAATCAACTGCGGCACTAAAAGATTCCGCATATAAGTCTGGAGAAGCAACATGACGAGGTTCGCCAGCTGATTCGCCCATGTATACTTGATCAAATGCAAGGGTAACAAAACCTAATTGAGCAAACGTATTTGCATAAATTGCTGCTGCCTGTTCCTTTGTGCTTCCATAAGGTGCCCCGATTACGATGGCTGGCAACAATTTGTCTTCTTCTAAATTCTTAGGGGTGTAGATATCAGCAGCAATTGCCGTTCCATAACGATTATTGTAACGAATATGTTGCCGCTCTACATTTTCACTTAGCTTGGTGATATATCCATAAGACATTATTATACTCACTCCTTTGTCTAATTGATTAAATTATAACATCCATATTAATAGGGAGCGTCTAAAATTGTAACAGTAAAGTTTTAGTGATAATTAGTAAGTGATTTACTATACAATATTAAAAGAATTAATTTGTCGGGCGTGATCATTGTTATATCAGTGTTTTAAATAAAAAATAAAATTATTAATTTCGTTAAATGTGCAAATTTTCACTTTAAATTTGTCTAGGAGTTGTGGTACTATAAGCATTGTAAAAAGTAATTTGTTTATTAATAAAGGAGATCTTACCTTATGAAAGCTGCTGTTATTAACGATCCAGTAGACGGTTTTGTTACTGTTAAAGATGTTCAACTTCGGGATTTAAAGCCCGGTGAAGCTTTAGTTGACATGGAATATTGTGGTCTTTGTCACACTGATTTACACGTTGCTGCTGGAGACTTTGGTAAGAAGCCAGGTCGTATTATCGGTCACGAAGGGGTTGGTCGTGTATCTAAGGTTGCCCCTGGGGTTACTTCATTAAAAGTTGGCGATCGTGTATCAATTGCATGGTTCTTCAAGGGCTGTGGACACTGTGAATATTGTTTAACTGGTCGTGAAACTCTTTGTCGGAACGTTCTTAATGCGGGTTACACTGCTGACGGTGCAATGGCTGAACAATGTATCGTACCAGCTGACTACGCTGTTAAGGTTCCAGAAGGTCTTGATCCTGTTGAAGCTACTTCATTAACTTGTGCTGGTGTTACGATGTACAAGGCATTGAAGGTTGCTGACATCAAGCCGGGTCAATGGGTATCAATCGTTGGTGCTGGTGGTTTAGGTAACTTGGGTATTCAATTTGCTCACAACGTATTTGGCGCTCATGTTATCGCTGTTGATGGTAATCCTGATAAGCTTGAGGCCGCTAAGAAGAATGGTGCTGAAATTTTAATTAACCGTCATGACGGTGATGTTGATAAGCAAATTCAAGAAAAGGTTGGCGGTGTTCACGCTGCTGTAGTAACAGCTGTTTCTGCCTCTGCATTCGACCAAGCAGTTGATTCACTTCGCCCAGATGGTAAGCTTGTTGCCGTTGCGCTTCCACAAGGTGACATGAAGCTTAACATTGCTAAGACTGTTCTTGATGGTATCATTGTTGCTGGTTCATTAGTTGGTACCCGTCAAGACTTAGCTGAATGTTTCCAATTTGGTGCAGAAGGTAAGGTTCACCCAATTGTTAAGACTCGTAAGTTAAGCGAAATTAATGATATGATCCAAGAACTTAAGGATAACAAGGTTGTTGGTCGGAATGTTGTTGATTTTGTTCACAACGATAACGACTAATTAAAAAAGTAGTTCATATTTAATTCTCTAAAAGACTAGTGTCGCTTGAATGCTTCGCTAGTCTTTATTATTTTCTTAAATGTGTAACTGAATGATCATACAAGTAGGCGCCGACTCTAAAAGTGTGTTAAAATAATGGTCAAGATTAGTCAAAAGAGCCGAGGTGATATAATGGAGAATAAAAGTATTTCAGATATTATCGAAGCATACTTAAAAGAAATACTTGGTGACTCAGCTCAGGTCGAAATTCGTCGTTCTGAGATTGCCAACCAGTTTGATGTGGTACCGTCACAAATTAATTATGTTATTAAAACGAGGTTTACCATCCAAAATGGTTATTTAGTAAAGAGTAAGCGTGGAGGCGGCGGATACATTCGAATCGAGCGAGTTAATTTACTTGATGACGTAAATGTGCTAAACTCACTTATTCAAGCAATTGGCGACTCGGTTCGTGAACGTGATGCTTTTGATATTGTTCGAACGTTATATGAAGAAGACGTGATTACGAGACGTGAAGGAGACCTAATGCTAGTTGCATTATCTAAACAAGCATTAGCAGTTAATGATAGTAAGATTGAAGATCAACTTCGCGCCCGTATATTAGTATCATTCTTGAATCGACTTCGCTATGAAAGTTAAAAGGGGGATTGTACATGGATAATATGTTCACGCCAAGTGCAAAGCATGTTCTAGCAATTGCACAAGAACAAGCAAAATACTTTAAACACCAAGCAGTAGGGACTGAACACCTTTTGCTTGCCCTCTCAATGGATAAAGATGGGATTGCTAACAAAATATTTGAACAATTTTCTATTACAAGCGATGATATTCGTGAAGAAATTGAACGCTTGATTGGCTATGGAACGCTAGAAAATCTGGGAGCTTCAGATTATCTTCCATATTCACCAAAAGCAAAGCAGGTATTATCATTAGCTGGTCGAGAAGCTCAACAAATGCATGCATTAAAAATCGGCACTGAACACTTATTACTAGCATTAATTGCAGATGAAAGTGTCCTATCTTCACGAATCTTGTATAGTTTAGATGTTGTTCCGCGGCAGATGAGAAAAGTAATTTTACGCCGGTTGGGGATTGCTGATAGTCAGCAACGCAATTCTAATCGTCAACCATCTCGTCGACGGACCCAGCAAACTGGTACACCAACATTAGATAAACTAGCTCGTGATATGACAGAACTTGCTCGAAATGGTCAGCTTGATCCTGTAATTGGTCGAAATAAGGAAGTTAAACGTGTGGAACAGATTCTTAGTCGTCGTACCAAGAACAACCCAGTTTTGATTGGAGAACCGGGAGTAGGGAAGACGGCGATTGCTGAAGGACTTGCTCAGCGGATGGTTGATGGTAAGGTTCCAGCTGAATTGGCTAATAAACGTTTGATGATGCTTGATATGGGATCATTAGTTGCGGGTACCAAGTATCGAGGAGAATTTGAAGATCGTCTTAAAAAAGTAATTGATGAAATTCAAAACGACGGGCATGTGATTCTTTTTATTGATGAACTCCATACCTTAATTGGTGCTGGTGGCGCTGAAGGTGCAATTGATGCCTCCAATATTTTGAAACCGGCCTTAGCGCGAGGTGAGTTGCAAACAATTGGTGCTACTACGCTTGATGAATATCAGAAATATATAGAATCGGATGCAGCACTTGAACGACGCTTTGCCACTGTTCAAGTTGATGAGCCGACTACTGACCAAACTCTACAAATCCTGCGAGGACTACGACCAAAGTATGAGGAGCACCATCATGCTAAGATTACTGATGAAGCGCTAGAAGAAGCAGTTAAATTGTCAGATCGTTATATTTCGGATCGGTTCTTGCCAGATAAAGCAATTGATCTTATTGATGAATCGGCAGCTATGGTTCGAATTGATGCTGAAGATAAGAAAAATCATCAGCCTTCACTAGAAAGTCAGTTAGAAGATTTGCGAACCCAAAAAGAAGAAGCAATTGATAATCAAGACTTTGATCGTGCAGCTACTCTTCGTCAACAGGAATTAGCACTAAAAGATAAGATTGAACGTAAAAAGCAACGCACGCAACAAAAAGATTCTCATAACTATAAATTGAAAGTAACTGGTGAAAACATTGCACAAGTTGTTGCTGAATGGACAGGAGTTCCTTTAACTCAATTGAAGAAGAGCGAAAGTGAACGATTGGTTAACTTGGAAAAGGTTCTGCATCAACGAGTAATTGGTCAAGATGAAGCAGTTACCGTAGTCGCTAAGGCAATTCGGCGTGCACGAAGCGGTCTTAAGGATCCTAGTCGGCCGATTGGTTCTTTTATGTTTTTAGGACCGACCGGGGTAGGAAAAACAGAACTTGCCAAGGCATTAGCTGCTGCAATGTTTGGCTCGGAAGATAATATGATCCGGATTGATATGTCCGAATATATGGAAAAATATAGTACTAGTCGCTTGATTGGTGCCGCTCCAGGATATGTCGGTTATGACGAAGGGGGCCAACTAACTGAAAAAGTACGGCAACATCCATATTCAGTTGTCTTATTAGATGAAGCTGAAAAGGCACATCCAGATGTATTTAATTTATTACTTCAAGTTTTAGATGATGGTTACTTAACTGATGCAAAAGGTCGACGCGTTGATTTTAGAAATACCATTATTATTATGACTTCTAACCTTGGAGCAACTCAGCTTCAGGATGAAAAAGAAGTTGGTTTTGGGGCAAAAGATATGTCACAAGACTATAATGCGATGGCAGCGGCGATTAAGCAACAAATGAGGTTATACTTCCGCCCAGAATTTCTTAATCGGATTGATGAAACGATTATCTTCCATTCATTACAAAAGAAAGAACTTCATCAAATTGTTAAACTCATGGTTAATGATTTAAATAAACGGGTAAGTGAGCAAGGGATTAACTTGAAAGTTACGCCTGCTGCAATTGATGTAATTGCAAAGCTTGGTTACAATCCTGCTTATGGGGCTCGTCCGCTTCGTCGAGCTTTACAAGATCATGTTGAAGATGATTTGAGTACTGGACTACTTAGTGGTGAAATCAATGTTGGAGATGACGTAACAGTAGGTGCGCATCAAGGTAAAATTACTTTTAAAGTAAAAAAGCCAGATGAAGATAAAGCTGTTGAATTAAAATTGAATAGATAAAAAGAACGGTAAATTATTCTGAAAATGCAGAGTAATTTACCGTTTTGTGTTCTAGCTTCGTTAAATTTAAAATACATAAAATAAATATTTGAATATTATATGATATAAAAACACTATAATTGTAACTTTTGTTCTCTAATGATAATAGAAGAAAAAGCTACCAAATTGCATTCATTTATCACATTTGATGATTATTTTTCTAAAACGGTTGTCAAAAGATAAGTTATAGTCTTATAATGTGTTTATCAGATAATTAATGATTAAAAATAGGGGATGAACAATAAATGAAGCGAGCGGAACAATTAGAAAAGACAAGACAAGCAATCTTAAAAACCGCTACAAAGTTATTTTTACAAAAGGGGTTTGGTGAAACTTCAACACGGGATATTGCCAAACAGATTGGAATTACGCAACCAGCTTTATACCACCACTTCAGCGATAAAGAGGTTTTATATCTGGATGTAATGACAAATTTATGTGGAAAAGTTCGCCAAGATATTAATAAAGTAATGCGTAAACATGATTTGTCACCGAATGAACAATTATGGCAAATCACCAAGGCATTAAAAAAACATCATCCATTAAGTATTTATGACCAATACAATCAGGCAATGCGCCTATTATCGAAGAGTGCACAGCAAAAGCTTAATATGATTTTTACAATGGATTATCTAGAACCGATTGCAGCGTTTTTCCGTCAACCAGATGTAGGGTTACGTCCTGATATTCTTCCTAAAGAAGCTGCTGAATTATTTATTGCAGGACTAACTCCAATTTTTGGCACTTCGCAATTAATTGGTGGTCATTCAATTACACCAGAACAACGTGACCAATTAATCCTAGACTGCATTATTAATGGTTTATCAAATTGGGGCGGAAAAAATTAAAAAATATAAAAATAATTGTTGACAAAATTTAATAGAGCTTGTATACTTAAATAGTATGTAATTGTGAGTTCATTTGAACCTGGTGATCTATTGTCCATCAGATTCTGCATAAAAGCCAAAGACAGTCGTTGAACTGTTTTTGGATTTTTTTTGCCCAAAAGTCGTATTTTGGGCAAATTGTAATCAAATTGTAACATTTAAATGAACTCGCGGAATAAATTAGAGAGGTGAACAGTTTGGCTGGACATTTAGTTAAATACGGTAAACACCGTACCCGTCGTAGCTACTCGCGAATTAAAGAAGTTCTCGAATTGCCAAACCTTATTGAAATCCAAACCGATTCTTACAATTGGTTCATGGAAAAAGGTTTGCGGGAAATGTTTGATGATATTATGCCAATTGATGATTTTCAAGGAAAACTTTCTTTGGAATTCGTTGACTATCAACTTTTAGAACCTAAGTATACTGTTGACGAAGCTCGTGAACACGATGCTAATTACTCAGCACCACTTCATGTTACTTTACGGTTAACTAACCATGAAACTGGTGAGATTAAGTCTCAAGATGTATTCTTTGGTGACTTCCCATTAATGACTGACCAAGGTACATTCATTATTAATGGTGCCGAACGAGTTATTGTTTCACAATTAGTTCGTTCACCAGGTGTCTACTATAGTGAAGAAAATGATAAAAATGGTCGGCCAAACTACGGTGCTACCTTTATTCCAAACCGTGGTGCATGGTTAGAATACGAAACTGATGCTAAGAATGTTTCATATGTTCGAATCGATCGGACCCGTAAGTTGCCAATGACTGAATTGATTCGTGCATTGGGCTTTGGCTCTGACGATGAAATTATTGACATGTTCGGTGGCGATAGTGAGACATTATCATTAACCTTGGATAAAGATGTTCACAAGAACGCTGAAGATTCTCGGGTTGAAGAAGCCTTAAAGGACATTTATGAACGGCTTCGTCCTGGTGAGCCAAAGACTGCTGATTCAGCACGGAGCTTATTAACAGCTCGTTTCTTTGATCCAAAACGTTATGATATGGCACCAGTTGGTCGTTATAAGACAAATAAGAAGTTAATGCTTAAGTACCGTTTACTTGGACAAACTTTAGCTGAAACTTTAGCTGATCCTGATACTGGTGAAGTATTAGCACAAAAAGGTGATACGGTAACTAAGGAATTGCTTAATAAGCTTGAACCTTACTTAGACCGTGATGACTTTAAGACTATTACTTACACTCCATCAGATGAAGCGGTTGTAACTGAACCAGTTAAGTTACAAAAGATTTTAGTATATTCTAAGACTGATCCTGATCGAGTTGTACCTATTATTGGTAACGGTCATATCCCATTAGAATATAAGCACATTGAACCAGCTGATATTCTTGCTTCCTTAAACTACTTCTTTAACTTACAAGAAGGTATTGGTAGTACAGACGATATCGACCACTTAGGTAACCGTCGTATTCGTTCAGTTGGTGAATTACTTCAAAACCAATTCCGGATTGGTCTTGCACGGATGGAACGGGTTGTTCGTGAACGGATGTCAATTCAAGATCCTGACACTGTTACCCCACAGCAATTAATTAATATTCGTCCAGTGGTTGCTTCTATTAAAGAATTCTTTGGTTCATCCCAACTTTCCCAGTTCATGGACCAAACTAACCCATTAGGTGAATTAACTCATAAGCGTCGTCTTTCAGCTCTTGGTCCTGGTGGTTTAACTCGTGACCGGGCTGGATATGAAGTGCGGGACGTTCACTATACTCACTATGGCCGGATGTGCCCTATTGAAACACCAGAAGGTCCTAACATTGGTCTTATTAACAGTCTTTCATCTTACGCACGGGTAAATAAATATGGATTCATCGAAACTCCATACCGTCGTGTTTCATGGAAGGATCACAAGGTAACTGATAAGATTGATTACTTAACTGCTGACGAAGAAGATAACTTCATCATTGCTCAGGCTAACACGCCATTAAATGATGATGGTTCATTTGTTGACGATCAAGTAATGGCTCGTGATAAAGATGACTACATCGAAACCAGTGTTGAAAACATTGACTACATGGATGTTTCTCCTAAGCAAGTTGTTTCTGTTGCCTCTGCATGTATCCCATTCCTTGAAAACGATGACTCCAACCGTGCATTGATGGGTGCTAACATGCAACGGCAGGCTGTTCCTTTGATCAATCCTCATGCTCCATTGGTAAGTACTGGTATTGACTACAAGGCTGCCCATGACTCTGGGGTTGCAATGATTGCTAAGAAGCCAGGAACGGTTGAATATGTAGATGCTCGTGAAGTACGGGTTCGTGAAGAAGATGGAACACTTGATACTTACAAGTTAATGAAGTTCCGTCGTTCAAACGGTGGTAAGAACTACAACCAACGCCCAATTGTTAAGGTTGGCGAACATGTTGATGCTGACGACGTATTAGCTGATGGTCCATCAATGGAACAAGGTGAATTAGCTCTTGGACAAAATCCATTAATTGCCTTCATGACTTGGCAAGGATATAACTTCGAAGATGCCATCGCCATTAATGAACGATTAGTTAAAGACGATGTTTATACTTCTATTCACATCGAATCATACGAATCTGAAGCACGTGAAACCAAGCTTGGACCTGAAGAAATGACGCGGGAAATTCCAAACGTTGGTGACGATGCTTTGAAAGATCTTGATGAAAACGGGATCGTTCGTGTTGGTGCCGAAGTTCATGATGGAGATATTTTAGTAGGTAAGGTTACTCCAAAGGGAATGACTGAATTATCTGCCGAAGAACGTCTTCTTCACGCTATCTTTGGTGAAAAGTCACGTGAAGTTCGTGATACTTCATTACGTGTTCCTCATGGTGGTGGCGGAATCATCCAAGATGTTAAAGTCTTCACTCGTGAAAATGGGGATGAATTATCACCAGGTGTAAATACAATGGTTCGTGTTTACATTGCACAAAAGCGGAAGATCCAAGTTGGGGATAAGATGTCTGGACGTCATGGTAACAAGGGTACTGTTTCTATCGTTGTACCAGAAGAAGATATGCCATACATGCCAGATGGAACTCCGATTGATATTATGCTTAGTCCAATGGGTGTGCCAAGTCGTATGAACATTGGTCAGCTTCTTGAATTGCACCTAGGAATGGCTGCTCGTCGTCTTGGAATTCATATGGCTACTCCAGTATTCGATGGTGCATCTGATAAAGATGTTTGGGATGCTGTTCGTGAATCTGGATTCCCAGAAGACGGTAAGACAATTCTTTATGACGGTCGTACCGGTGAACCATTTGAAAACCGGATTGCTGTTGGTTCAATGCACTATCTTAAGTTAGCTCACATGGTTGATGATAAAATTCACGCTCGTTCAACTGGTCCTTACTCACTTGTTACTCAACAGCCATTAGGTGGTAAGGCACAATTTGGTGGACAGCGTTTCGGTGAAATGGAAGTTTGGGCTCTTGAAGCTTATGGTGCTGCTTACACTCTTCAAGAAATCCTTACTTACAAGTCAGATGATACTGTTGGTCGTGTTCGGACTTATGATGCAATCATCAATGGTCAACCAATTCCTAAGCCAGGTGTTCCAGAATCATTCCGTGTTCTTGTTAAGGAATTACAAGCATTAGGTCTTGATATGAAGGTTCTTGATGGTAACAACAAGGAAATTCAGTTAAAGAACATGGACGAAGATGATGATGAAGTTGTAAATGTTGATGCATTAGCTAAATATGCAGAAGAACATAAAACAGACGATAAGAAGAACGAAGAAGAAAACAAGTCTGAAGCAACTTCAACAACTACCGATGACAAAACTAATCAAAATTAATATTTAGGTTGCTACGGTTTACTGAAAGAAGGAGGAACATCCTTTGATTGATGTCAATAAATTTGAAAGTATGCAGATCGGTCTGGCATCTCCAGATAAGATCCGTAGTTGGTCATATGGGGAAGTTAAAAAGCCCGAGACTATTAACTACCGGACATTAAAGCCAGAAAAGCAAGGTCTGTTTGACGAACGAATCTTTGGCCCAACCAAGGATTACGAATGTGCGTGTGGAAAGTACAAGCGTATCCGTTACAAAGGTCGTGTTTGTGACCGTTGTGGTGTTGAGGTTACTAGTGCAAAAGTTCGTCGTGAACGGATGGGGCATATTGAATTAGCTGCTCCTGTATCTCACATTTGGTACTTTAAAGGAATTCCAAGTCGAATGGGACTTGTATTAGATATGAGTCCACGTTCACTTGAAGAAGTTATTTACTTTGCTTCATATGTTGTTCTTGACCCAGGTGATACTCCACTTGAAAAGAAACAACTTTTAACTGAAGCTGAATATCGTGATAAAAAAGCAGAATATGGTGACCGTTTCAAAGCTGAAATGGGAGCTGCTGCTATTCAAAAACTTTTAGCTGATGTTGACTTAGAAAAGGAAGCTGCTGAATTAAAAGAAGAATTGAAAGAAGCTACTGGTCAAAAACGGACTCGTGCTATTCGTCGTCTTGATATTCTTGAAGCTTTCATTAAGTCAGGAAACAAGCCTGAATGGATGGTTATGGATGTAATTCCAGTTATGCCACCTGACTTGCGGCCAATGGTTCAACTTGAAGGGGGACGTTTTGCTACCTCCGATTTGAACGATTTATATCGGCGGGTTATTAACCGTAATAACCGGTTAAAGCGACTTCTTAAATTACAAGCACCTGGAATTATTGTTCAAAATGAAAAACGGATGCTACAAGAAGCGGTTGATGCATTAATTGATAATGGTCGCCGCGGACGTCCAGTAGCTGGACCAGGTAACCGTCCATTGAAGTCACTTTCTCACTTGCTTAAGGGTAAGCAAGGACGTTTCCGTCAAAACTTACTTGGTAAGCGTGTTGACTACTCTGGTCGTTCCGTTATTGATGTTGGTCCATCATTGAAGTTGAACCAAATGGGATTACCAGTTCCAATGGCACTTGAATTATTTAAGCCATTTATTATGCATGAATTGGTAAAACGTGGCCTTTCCGCTAATGTTAAAGCTGCTAAGCGTAAGATTGATCGCAGTGATGATGATGTCTTTGATGTATTGGAAGACGTTATTAAGGAACACCCAGTTCTATTGAACCGGGCACCTACTCTTCACCGGTTAGGTATCCAAGCATTTGAACCAATCTTGGTTTCTGGTAAGTCAATGCGTCTTCACCCATTAGTATGTTCAGCATATAACGCTGACTTTGATGGGGACCAGATGGCTATTCACGTTCCATTATCTGATGAAGCTCAAGCGGAAGCACGTTTGTTAATGCTTGCTGCTCACCATATTCTTAGTCCTCGTGACGGAGAACCTATTGTTTCACCATCACAGGATATGGTTATTGGTAACTACTACATGACTACTGAAGATAAGGGTCGTGAAGGTGAAGGAATGATCTTCAAGGATACTGATGAAGCTGAACTTGCTTACCGCAATGACTATGTTTCATTACAAACCCGTGTTGGAGTTCAAGTATCTGCATTCCCTGAAAAGCCATTTACTGATGAACAACGAGACAAGATCATGGTGACAACTGTTGGTAAGCTTCTTTTCAACCGAATTATGCCAAAAGATTTTGCTTACATTAACGAACCAACAGATGCAAATATTCAAAATGGTGTTGATGATCGTTTCTTCCTTGAACCTGGTCAAGATATTCATGAATACCTTGAAAATGCACCATTAGTTCCACCATTTAAGAAGGGCTTCTTATCTGACTTGATCGCTGAAGTATACAAGCGTTACAAAGTTACGAAGACTTCTCAATTCTTGGACCGTATTAAGGACTTAGGTTACTACGAATCAACTATTTCTGGTTTAACGACTGCTATGTCTGATATTCATGATTTACCAGAAAAACCAGAAATTCTTGATAAGGCACAAAAGCAAGTTGCTTTAATTACTAAGCAATTCCGTCGTGGTTTAATTACAGACGATGAACGTTATGAACGAGTAATCGGTGCATGGAACGATGCTAAGGATGAAGTTCAAAACAAGTTAATTGAACACATGGATATCCATAACCCAATTAACATGATGTCCGACTCTGGTGCGCGGGGTAACATTTCAAACTTTACTCAGTTAGCCGGAATGCGTGGATTGATGGCATCCCCAAACGGTAAGATTATGGAATTACCTGTTAAGTCAAACTTCTATGAAGGACTTTCAGTGTTGGAAATGTTTATTTCATCACACGGTGCTCGTAAAGGTATGACTGATACAGCCTTGAAGACTGCCAACTCAGGTTACTTAACTCGTCGTCTGGTTGATGTTGCGCAAGATGTGGTTGTTCGTGAAAAAGACTGTGGTACTGATCGTGGACTTGAAGTTACTGCTATTACAAACGGTAACGAAATGATTGAACCGCTTTATGATCGAATCATGGGCCGTTACACGATGAAGTCTGTCTTTGATCCTAAGACTGGTGAAAAGATTGTTGGTAAGAATGTCCTTATCGACGAAGAAATGGCTCAAAAGATCGTTGATGCCGGCGTAAAGAAAGTAACTATTCGTTCAGCATTTACTTGCAACACTGAACATGGTGTATGTGAACGTTGTTATGGACGAAACGCAGCTACTGGTGACCGTGTAGAAGCTGGTGAAGCTGTCGGAACTGTTGCCGCTCAATCAATTGGTGAACCAGGTACTCAGTTAACCCTTCGTAACTTCCACACTGGTGGGGTTGCTGGTAACGATGATATTACTCAAGGTCTTCCACGTATCCAAGAAATTGTTGAAGCACGTAATCCTAAAGGTCGAGCAACAATTACAGAGGTTACTGGTGAAGTTGTGTCTATCGAAGAAAATCCGGCTGAACGGACGAAGGATATTACGATTAAGGGTGAAACTGATACCCGAACTTACACCCTTCCAATTACAGCCCGGATGAAAGTTGCTGAAGGTGATTTCATTCATCGTGGAGCACCACTGAATGAAGGTTCGATTGATCCTAAGGAATTAATCCAGGTTCGTGATGTTCTTTCTACTGAAACCTACCTCTTGTCGCAAGTTCAAGGTGTTTACCGGATGCAGGGTATTGACTTGTTAGATAAACACGTTGAAATTATGATTCGTCAAATGATGCGGAAAGTTCGTGTCATGGATCCAGGTGATACTGATCTTCTACCGGGTCAATTAATGGATATCAGTCAATTCCGTGACGCTAACAAGGATACCTTAGTTGCTGGTAATATTCCTGCAACAGCTCGTCCTGTTATTCTTGGTATTACTAAGGCTGCCTTAGAGACAAACAGTTTCTTGTCCGCTGCTTCATTCCAAGAAACTACACGTGTATTAACTGATGCTGCTATTCGTGGTAAGAACGATCCGTTGGTTGGATTGAAAGAAAATGTTATTATTGGTAAGATTATTCCTGCAGGTACTGGTATGAGTGCTTACCGGAACATCAAGCCAAAAGAAGTTAGTGTAGCTGCTTACTCAATTAAAGATATTGAGGCTAAGTTAAAAGAAGAAGATAAGCAAAACTAATTTATAAAAAAGGCAATGGTTAACCTGTGAAGGGGCCATTGCCTTTTTAGTTTAAAATGAGGTGATTACTTGGCAAAAAAATATCAGATAGAAATTCCTGAGTCAGCATTTAAAAAGACAGACTTCTCTACGAACGAAGAGCTCTCTCTTAGTGTTAATCATAAACAAATTAACATCCGTCCAATAAATGTGAGTGATCAACTACCTAAAATTAACATTTTCTGGTATGTGATTCCTTCAATTATTTTAGCTGCAATATTTTTAGCTTTTTTTAGCGCTAGAAAAATTAACACGGTCCCGATAACAGGTGATGATTATTCCATTGCTAATGGTGCATTAATCTTAGGAGTATGTAGTGGAATCCTATCGTTTTTGATAACTTTTATTATTACTAAAATTCTCGGAAAAGGGCCTAGCAAGGATTTTCATTGGCGGAGTTTGCCAACAATTACGATTGCATGTGGACTAATCATTGCATTCTCACTATCGGCAATTTTTTGGCTATTTGGCCAGATGTTTAAGGATGCACGGTTTGATATTTATACAGCAACTGCTTTTGTATTTGTAATTATTGCGGCAATAAATTATATTATGATTAACTTGGCTTTAACATTATCATCGGGAGTTATCACCAATTTATTAACAATAATGATCATTGGTGGAATGCTTTTTTCAATGCTGACGAATTCTAAACGAGATTGGTGGCGTTATAATTTTAGTTTTTTAGGAACGGCAAAAAATTCCACCAGTCTGCAATTTAATATAACTTTGATTTTTACTGGATTACTAATGATTGCTTTAGTTGATTACTTGTTTGTAAATATTCAACGTCGGTATCACGGTTATAAAATTCAAGTATTGCGGTGGCTGTTAATTATGCTAGCTATCTGTATTGCTTCTATTGGTCTTTTTCCCAATAATCCAGAATTTCACGTTTTACATGACAGAATTTCAATGTGGCTTGTTTATATTATGCTAATTCTGATTGTAGTTATTAGGTGGGTTCTACCCGAAGTCACTAAACAATTTTTGGTGATTTCTTATACGATTGGAGCCGCAATGAGTATCGAATATATTGTTTTTAAGTTAACTGATTATCTTTCTTTAACTGCATTCGAATTATTTGAATTTGGCTTAGCTTTTTCTTGGTTGCTCTTATTACTACAAAATATTGAAAACCTCGCTCAATTTGGGCAAAACTTATTTGTAGTAAAACTCAAACCAGTAAAAGATGATACTAATTAAATATTGTAAAAGACTAGGGTAGCCTGGTCTTTTATTTTTTAACAGCCTTGTATAAGAAGACACAGAATAGTAGTGAAAGCTAGTGCGGGGATAAATGGTAGTTTGTTTTTTCTTGTAAACAAAAAGATGTATAGCATGATTAAAGAACTCCATTGGATAATTATGAGTGTTTGGTACCATCCCCATATCAGACATATTACAAATAAAAATTCAATATCACCAATTCCTAGTGTCTTAGTAAAAATAGTGAACAATAGTAAACTGACTGCTAGAATACAGGCAAAAATCAAATTGTAAAAATAATTTTGTGGAATGGATAATAAGGAAATAGGAAATAGTCCCAATAGTGAATAGGAATAGATTACATGACTAAAAAAATCAGTAGAAGTTAAGAAGATTAAGCTAGTGAGAAAGAGAAGAATGATTAAGTCATGAATAGGTTCATAGCTGATGAAAGTGATAAAAGCAATCCCAGATAAGAATTCAATTACAGGCAGATATAAACTAATTTTTTGCTTACAATAAAAGCATTGACCGCGAAGGATGATAAAACTAAAAATAGGGATGAGATGCCACCATCGCAAAATAGAATGGCAATTGTCACAATATGACCGCTGAGGAATGATTAAAGAGTAATTATTGCCTAGACGATAGCAACAAGAAGTAATAAATGAAGCGACAGAAGCACCAAATAAAAATAATAAAACTAACATGAAACCCCTCCTAATAAATAAATACGTAATTTTTAATGAAATTCACTTTTAAATTAACGATTTAAAAGAAATCAATAAGGATACGTTGACATTCATTTGTGAGCATGATAGTCTATTTAAGGTGCTTTTTTAGCAACGGAGTGTCTGTCGTTGGGCAGATGCGTCAACGAAGGCACAAAAATTGTATAAATACATACAGGACTTTTTTTATCCATAAAAAAGAACCGCCTGGATGTGTGGACTTAAATTAAGGAAGGGGAAAAAATAATGCCAACCATTAACCAATTGGTACGTAAAGGCCGTAAGAGCCACAAGGGCAAGTCAAAGTCACCAGCTCTTGGTTATGTTTACAACACTTTCAAGAAAGAAGAAATTAAGACTCCATCACCACAAAAGCGTGGAGTTGCTACTCGTGTGGGTACTATGACTCCTAAGAAGCCTAACTCAGCTTTACGGAAGTACGCCCGTGTACGTCTTTCAAACTTAATCGAAGTTACTGCTTACATTCCTGGTATTGGACACAACCTCCAAGAACACTCAGTTGTTTTAATTCGTGGTGGTCGTGTTAAGGATTTACCTGGGGTTCGTTACCACATCATCCGTGGTACTCTTGATACTGCTGGTGTTGAAGGCCGTATGCAATCACGTTCTAAGTACGGTGCTAAGAAGCCTAAGGATAAGAAGTAATTTTAAGGAGGAGTTAAGTAATGCCACGTAAAGGACATGTACAAAAGCGTGAAATTTTACCAGATCCAATGTACAACTCAAAGTTGGTTACTAGCTTAATTGATCACTTAATGATTGATGGTAAGCGTGGAACTGCTACTAAGATTTTATACGCTGCTTTTGATGAAATTAAGAACGAAACTGGTAATGATCCAGTTGAAGTATTCCAACAAGCAATGGAAAATGTTATGCCTGTCTTGGAAGTTAAGGCTCGTCGTGTTGGTGGTTCTAACTACCAAGTTCCGATTGAAGTTCGTCCAGACCGTCGTACTACATTAGGTCTTCGTTGGATTGTTCAATACGCACGTTTGCGCGGTGAACATACAATGGTTGAACGTCTTGCACGTGAAATCATCGATGCTTCAAACAATACTGGTGCTTCAGTTAAAAAGCGTGAAGATACGCACCGTATGGCAGAAGCCAACCGTGCATTCGCACACTACCGCTGGTAATAATCACTGTCATTTGATTCTGGTTATTTAACTAGTTTCAGTGAAGGGGTGACGTTCAAACATCGATTACGTCACCCCTTTTTGAAAAGAATGGTAAAATAAGTATAACCATATTTCGGAAGGAGATACTCTTTTAAGATGGCTAATAAACGTGAATACCCACTTGCTAAAACTCGTAACATCGGTATCATGGCACACATCGATGCTGGTAAGACGACTGCAACTGAGCGGATTCTTTACTATACTGGTAAAATCCACAAGATTGGTGAAACCCATGATGGTGCTTCACAAATGGACTGGATGGATGAAGAAAAGGAACGTGGTATCACTATTACTTCTGCAGCTACAACTGCTGTTTGGAATGACCACCGTATCAACATTATTGATACTCCAGGACACGTGGACTTCACTGTCGAAGTTGAACGTTCACTCCGGGTTCTTGATGGTGCCGTAACCGTTCTTGATGCACAAGCTGGTGTTGAACCACAAACTGAAACTGTTTGGCGTCAAGCTGACGATTTCGATGTTCCTCGTATTGTTTTTGCTAACAAGATGGACAAGGTTGGGGCTAACTTTGATTATTCTGTTCAAACTATTAAAGATCGTTTGAACGTTACTCCTCTTCCTATTCAAATGCCAATTGGTGCTGAAGATGACTTTATCGGTTTAGTTGACCTTGTTAAGATGGTTGCTTATGTTTATGATGAAGATAAGCTCGGTACTAACTGGGATACTGTTGAGATTCCTGATGATATGAAGGAAGAAGCTCAAAAGCGTCATGACGAAATGGTTGAAACATTAGCTGATATTGATGATAACTTAATGGAAAAGTACCTTGAAGGTGAAGAAATTTCTGTTGATGAAATCAAAGCAGCTATTCGTAAGGGTACTTTGGAAGAAAAGATCTTCCCTGTATTGGCTGGTTCAGCTTACAAAGATAAAGGTATCCAAATGATGCTCGATGCTGTTATCGATTACTTACCATCACCACTTGATGTTAAGCCTTTCGTTGCACATGATGCTGAAGGAAATGAAGTTGAATTAACTGCTGGAGACAATAAGCCTTTCGCTGCTTTGGCATTTAAGATTGCTACGGACCCATTTGTTGGTCGTTTAACATTCTTACGTGTTTACACAGGTTCACTCCAATCAGGTTCATACGTTCTTAATGCTACTAAGGACAAGCGTGAACGTGTTGGTCGTTTGCTTCAAATGCACTCTAACCAACAACAAGAAATTCCAGAAGTGTTCTCTGGTGATATTGCTGCCGCTATTGGTTTAAAGAATACTACTACCGGTGATTCTTTAACTGATCCTGACAATCCACTTCAACTTGAATCAATGGACTTCCCAGAACCAGTTATTCAAGTTTCTGTTGAACCTAAGTCTAAGGCTGACCAAGACAAGATGGATAAAGGACTTCAAAAGCTTGCTGAAGAAGATCCAACCTTCAAAGCTGAAACTAACCCTGAAACTGGTGAAACATTAATCGCTGGTATGGGTGAATTACACTTAGATATCATTGTTGAACGTCTTCGTCGGGAATTCCATGCTGAAGTTACTGTTGGTAAGCCACAAGTTTCCTACCGTGAAGCATTTACCAAGCAAGCAAGTGCTCAAGGTAAGTTCGTTCGTCAATCTGGTGGTAAAGGTCAATATGGTGATGTATGGATCGAATTTACACCACTTAAAGAAGGGGAAGGATTCGAATTTGAAGATGCCATTGTTGGTGGTGTTGTTCCTCGTGAATTTATCCCTGCTGTTGAACAAGGATTGAAGGAAGCTATGCAAAATGGTGTTCTTGCAGGTTACCCACTTGTTGACATGCATGCTAAGCTTTATGATGGTAGTTACCACGAAGTCGACTCTAGTGAAGCTGCCTTTAAGGTTGCTGCATCATTAGCACTTAAGAATGCTGCTAAGAAAGCTGATCCTGTTATCCTTGAACCAATTATGAAGGTTGACATTGTTGTACCACAAGACAACATGGGTGATGTTATGGGTCAAGTAACAGCTCGTCGTGGTACCATTGATGGTATGGAAGAACGTGGTAATGCTCAATTAATCCACTCATTTGTTCCACTTTCTGAAATGTTTGGATACGCTACTGCATTGCGTTCAGCTACTCAAGGTCGTGGTACCTTCACTATGACTTTCGATCACTACTCAGCTGTTCCTAAGTCTGTTCAAGAAGATATTATTAAGAAAAACGGTGGCAATAACTAATTATTGACATTGTGATCTCAAGTCCATCAAAAAGCTACAGTTTGATTACTGTAGCTTTTTTGTTTAGTGAGTATTTACAATCTAAGTGCAACAGATTAAAAAAATAAACCCATAGCGGGTAGAATGTGTTTAACGAGTTTCGGCAAAAGAAATAAACAATTTTTAGTACATCAGAAAAATTAATGGTATTTTAGTATCGCTAATTTTTAACTAACTTAGGAAGAAAATTTTACAAAAATATTTCAATTGAAAATATTCTAAAATTTCCCTTGATCTAATTACATTTCTTTAGTATTATGGATAGGTGCTTGAGCTTTGGAGGTAGATTTGCCTTACCCCCTATTGAGTGAAAGCTGCGAAGCGTTGATGCGGAAGGTTGCGACACACCCGGCCGCTTTGCCACAGGATGTGGCGGTAATTTCCGCGGAGCTAGTCAAATTTTAAATCTGACGAAGGAGGGAACATAATGGCAAAACAAAAGATTCGTATTCGGTTAAAGGCTTATGAACACCGTATTTTAGATCAATCTGCTGATAAGATTGTTGAAACCGCTAAGCGGACAGGTGCTCAAATTTCAGGTCCTATTCCGTTACCAACTGAACGGACTATCTACACTGTTATCCGTTCACCACACAAATTTAAGAAGTCACGGGAGCAATTCGAAATGCGCACACACAAGCGTTTAATCGATATTGTTGACCCAACACCTAAGACCGTTGATTCATTAATGAAGCTCGATCTTCCTAGTGGTGTTGATATTGAAATTAAGCTTTAATTGTTAGAATAAGAATAATACATAAAACATAAAATTGGAGGTGTACTCATGACCAAAGGAATCTTAGGTAAAAAGGTTGGAATGACTCAAGTATTCACTGACAATGGTGAATTAGTTCCAGTTACTGTTATCGATGTTACACCAAACGTTGTAATGCAAATTAAGACCGTTGAAAACGATGGTTACAGTGCTGTACAACTTGGTTTTGATGACAAGCGGGAAGTTTTGAGCAACAAACCTGAACAAGGTCATGCAGCAAAAGCAAACACGACCCCTAAGCGCTTCATCGGTGAAATCCGCGACGCTGAATTAGGGGACATTAAAGTCGGAGACGAAGTTAAGGCTGACGTTTTCGCAGAAGGTGAAACTGTCGACGTTACGGGTACTACCAAGGGTCATGGTTACCAAGGTAACATCCATAAGGATAACCAATCTCGTGGACCTATGGCACACGGTTCTCGTTACCACCGTCGTCCTGGTTCATTGGGTGCCATTATCAACCGGGTTTTCAAGGGCATGAAGCTCCCTGGTCGTATGGGTGGCAAGACTGTTACCATGCAACACTTACAAGTTGTTAAGGTTGATCTTGACAACAACGTATTACTCATCAAGGGTAATGTTCCTGGTGCAAACAAGTCTTACGTAACTATTAAGAACTCAGTTAAGGCTAATACTAAGAAGAGTCTTAGCAAACAACACAATAAATAATAAGAAAGGAGGAAGTAAATAATGACTAGCGTTAATTTGTATAAACAAGATGGTAGCCAAAACGGTACTGTTGAATTAAACGATGCAGTATTTGGTGTTGAACCAAATGAAAATGTTGTATTTGATGCAATTTTGCGTCAACGTGCTTCATTACGTCAAGGTACACATGCTGTAAAGAATCGTTCTGCAGTTAGCGGTGGTGGTAAGAAGCCATGGCGTCAAAAGGGTACTGGTCGTGCTCGTCAAGGTTCTATCCGTTCTCCACAATTCCGTGGTGGTGGTATTGTTTTTGGACCTACTCCACGTTCATATAAGTACAGCCTTCCTCGTAAGGTTCGTCAACTTGCAATCAAGTCTGCCCTTTCTCAAAAGGTTCTTGATAACAGCTTTGTAGTAGTTGATGCATTAAACTTTGATGCACCAAAGACAAAGGAATTCGCTGATGTTATGGGTAACTTAAACGTTGCTGAAAAGACATTAGTTGTTGTTACTGATGACGACAAGAATGCTGCTTTATCAGCACGTAACTTAGCTAATGCTACAGTTGTTACTCCAGCAGGTGTTAACATCTTGAACGTTGTTGATAACCAAAAGATTGTTATCACTAAGTCAGCTCTTTCTCAAGTAGAGGAGGTGCTCGCATAATGGAAGCACGCGACATTATTTTACGTCCAGTAGTTACTGAAGCTTCAATGGCTGGTATGGACAACAAGCGTTACACTTTTGATGTTGATTTACGAGCAACTAAGACACAAGTTAAAAATGCTGTTGAAGAAATTTTTGGCGTTAAAGTTGTAAAAGTTAACATTATGAATGTAAAAGGTAAGTTAAAGCGCCAAGGTCGTTACGAAGGATACACTAAGCGTCGTCGTAAGGCTATTGTTACTTTATCTGCCGACTCAAATGAAATTAAGTTGTTTAACGACAACAACGAAAACTAATCATTAAAAAAAGGAGGAAAAAACAGTGGGAATTCGTAAATATAAAGCAACCACTAACGGTCGCCGTAACATGAACGGTTACGACTTCGCTGAAATCACGAAGACAACGCCTGAAAAGTCATTATTGGCTCCGTTAAAGCACACTGCTGGTCGTAACAGCTATGGTCACATTACTGTTCGTCACCGTGGTGGTGGTACAAAGCGTCAATACCGTATTATTGACTTTAAGCGAATTAAAGATGATGTTCCAGCAACTGTTAAGGCAATTGAATACGATCCAAATCGTACTGCAAATATTGCTTTACTTGTTTACGCTGATGGTACTAAATCATACATCATCGCACCTAAGGGCTTGAAGGTTGGCATGACCGTTCAATCTGGTCCTGATGCTGATATCAAGGTTGGTAATGCTCTTCCTTTAAAGAACATTCCAGTTGGTACTGTTATTCACAACATTGAATTAAAACCAGGTAAGGGTGGTCAACTTGCTCGTTCAGCTGGTGCCTCAGCTCAATTACTTGGTAAGGAAGAAAAATACGTATTAGTACGTCTTTCTTCTGGTGAAGTTCGTATGGTCCTTGCTACTTGCCGTGCTACTATCGGTACTGTTGGTAATGATGAACACGCCTTGATTATTAAAGGTAAGGCTGGTCGTACTCGTTATGCTGGTCAACGTCCACACGTTCGTGGTTCTGTTATGAACCCTAACGATCACCCACATGGTGGTGGTGAAGGTAAGCAACCAGTTGGTTTACCATCTCCTCTTTCTCCATGGGGTAAGAAGACTGTTGGTAAGAAGACCCGTTCACACAAAGCTCGTTCAAACAAGTTCATTGTTCGTGGTCGGAAGCGCGGTCCACATACTCGTTAATATTTATATACGTTCTAATACCCGAGAGGAGGTACACTAAATGGGTCGTAGTTTGAAAAAAGGACCTTTCGCTGATGCTTCATTACTGAAGAAGGTTAAGGAGCAAGAAGGTTCTGAAAAGAAGACTGTCATCAAGACATGGTCACGTCGTTCTACCATTTTCCCAAGTTTTATTGGTTACACATTTGCAGTATATGATGGTCGGAAGCACGTGCCAGTTTACGTACAAGAAGACATGGTTGGTCACAAGTTAGGTGAATTTGTTCCTACTCGGACTTTCCATGGTCATGCTTCTGATGACAAGAAGACAGGTAAGTAAGGAGGGTGAAATAACATATGGCTGAAAACATTACGTCAGCTAAGGCTACTGCCAAGATGGTACGGGTTTCTGCTCGTAAGGTTCGTCTTGTATTAGATGCCATTCGTGGCAAGAGTGTTGCCGAAGCATTTGCTATTTTGAAGTTCACCCCTCGTGGTGCCGCTTCAGATGTTGAAAAAGTATTAAAATCTGCTGTTGCAAACGCTGAAAACAATTTCGACTTAGATCGTGCTTCATTGGTTGTAAGTGAAGCCTTTGCTAATGAAGGACCAACTCTTAAACGGTTCCGTCCTCGTGCAAAGGGTTCTGCTTCTCCAATTAACAAGCGGACTAGTCATATTACAGTGGTTGTTACAGAACGATAGGAGGAATGAATAGTGGGTCAAAAGATCAATCCTAATGGTTTTCGTGTTGGGGTCATTCGTGATTGGACTGCAAAGTGGTACGCTGACAAGGACTTTGCTGATTACCTTAACGAAGACCTTCGAATCCGTAAGTATATTGAAAAGCGACTTGCTGATGCCTCTGTATCAACCGTTGAAATTGAACGTGCAGCTAACCGCGTAAACGTATCAATTCATACTGCCAAGCCAGGAATGGTTATTGGTAAAGGTGGTTCAGAAGTTGAAGCACTTCGTAAAGAACTTAACAAATTAACTGGTAAACGTGTTCACATTAACATTGTGGAAATCAAGAAGCCAGATTTAGATGCTCACCTTGTTGGTGAGAGTATTGCACGGCAATTAGAAGCTCGTATTGCTTTCCGTCGTGCTATGCGTGGAGCTATGCAACGTGCTATGCGTGCTGGAGCTAAGGGTATTAAGACTCAAGTTGCTGGTCGTTTGAACGGTGCAGATATGTCACGGATCGAATCATACTCAGATGGTACTGTTCCATTGCATACACTCCGTGCTGATATCGATTATTCTTGGGACGAAGCTAACACTACATACGGTGTTCTTGGTGTAAAGACTTGGATTTACCGTGGTGAAGTACTTCCTACTAAGAAGAACTCAAACAATGATGAACAAGGAGGGAAGTAACACATGTTAGTACCAAAACGTGTAAAGCACCGTAAGGTTCAACGTGGTCATATGCGCGGTGAAGCTAAGGGTGGTAAAACTGTTACTTTTGGTGAATTTGGTTTACAAGCTCTTGATTCACATTGGATTAGCAACCGTCAAATTGAAGCTGCTCGTATCGCTATGACGCGTTACATGAAGCGTGGTGGGAAAGTTTGGATTAAAATCTTCCCACAACTCTCATACACTAGTAAAGGTGTTGGGGTCCGGATGGGTAACGGTAAAGGTGCTCCTGAAGGATGGGTTGCTCCAGTAAAACGTGGCAAGGTAATGTTTGAAGTAGGGGGCGTTTCTGAAGAAGTCGCTCGTGAAGCTTTACGTCTTGCCGGTCACAAGTTGCCAGTTCGCACTAAGATCGTACAACGTGAGGAAGTAGGTGGACAATCTAATGAAAAGTAAAGATTATGTACAAGAACTGAATGGATTAACCACTGATAAGCTACTTGACCGTGAAAAGGAACTGAAGGAACAATTGTTTAACTTACGTTTCCAATTAGCAACCGGCCAGTTGGAAAATACTGCAAGTCTTAAGCAAGTACGCAAAGATATTGCACGGGTTAAGACAGTTCTTCGTCAACAAGAATTAAACAAATAAGAATACGAAAAGGAGGATTAGCGCATGAGTGAAGAACGTAATGCACGTAAGGTTTACCAAGGCCACGTTGTTTCTGATAAAATGGATAAGACTATCACTGTTGTAATTGATACTTACAAGAGTGCGCCTATCTATGGTAAGCGTGTTAAGTACTCAAAGAAGTACTATGCTCACGATGAAAACAACGAAGCTAAGACCGGCGACACTGTACAAATTATGGAAACTCGGCCATTATCAGCTAAGAAGCGTTTCCGTCTTGTAAAGATTGTCGAAAAAGCTGCTACCCTTTAATTTAGCAGATAACTCTAAAAATTATTCGTATTCTAATTCTTATTTGTAAATGGAAGGAGGACATTAACCGTGATTCAACAAGAAAGTCGGTTGAAGGTCGCTGATAACTCCGGTGCTCGTGAAATCTTAGTTATTAAGATTTTAGGTGGTTCCCGAGTTAAAACAGGTAATATTGGTGACATCATTGTTGCTACTGTAAAGCAGGCAACACCAGGTGGCGTTGTCAAAAAGGGTGACGTTGTTAAGGCCGTTGTTGTACGGACTAAACATGGTATTCACCGTAAGGATGGTTCATACATTAAGTTTGATGAAAATGCCGCTGTTTTAATTAACAACGACAAGAGCCCTAAGGGTACCCGTATTTTTGGCCCAATCGCTCGTGAGCTTCGTGGAGACGACTTCATGAAGATCGTTTCATTAGCTCCAGAAGTTCTCTAAAGATTTTACCGAAAATAAGGAGGTGCACAATCAACATGTTCATTAAAACAGGTGATAAGGTTCGCGTAATCGCTGGTAAGGATAAAGGCAAAGAAGGTACTATTAAAAAGGTACTGGCTTCTCAAAACCGCGTTATCGTTGAAGGTGTAAATATCGTTAAGAAACACCAAAAACCAAGCAACTCAAACCCTAATGGTGGCGTTATTGATACAGAAGCTGCAATTAATGCTTCAAACGTAATGCTGATTGATCCTTCAACAAATGAACCAACTCGTGTAGGTTACAAGTTCGTTGATGGTAAGAAGGTTCGTGTTGCGAAGAAGTCAGGTAAGACACTTGACTAATTTTTAAGGAAGGGAGGAATAACTTCTAATGGAAAACCGTTTGAAAGCTAAATACGAAAATGAAATTCGTCCAGCATTAATTGAAAAGTTTAACTACTCTTCAGTTATGCAAGCACCAAAGATTGACAAAATCGTTTTAAACATGGGTGTTGGGGATGCAACTACTAACTCCAAGAATCTTGATGAAGCTGTTGAAGAACTTGGCTTGATTTCTGGTCAAAAGCCTTTAATTACTAAGGCTAAGAAATCAATTGCTGGTTTCCGTCTTCGTGAAGGTATGTCAATTGGTGCTAAGGTAACCTTACGTGGTGAACGTATGTATGATTTCTTAGATAAATTAGTTAATGTGGCATTGCCACGAGTTCGTGATTTCCATGGTGTAAGTAACAAGGCATTTGATGGTCGTGGTAATTACACTCTTGGTATCCATGAACAATTAATTTTCCCAGAAATTGATTATGATAAAGTTAACCGAGTTCGTGGTTTAGATGTTGTTATTGTAACAACTGCACAAACTGACGAAGAATCCCGCGAATTACTTGCTCAACTCGGTATGCCGTTTGCTAAATAAAGGAGGTTCCACAAATTGGCTAAAAAATCAATGATTGCTAAGTGCAACCGTCCAGCTAAGTTCTCAAGTCGTGAATACACGCGTTGTGCACGTTGTGGACGTCCGCACTCTGTTTACCGTAAATTCCACCTATGCCGGATTTGCTTACGAGAACTTGCCCACAAAGGACAAATTCCTGGTTTGAAGAAGGCTAGCTGGTAAACAAAAAAACCGACAAAAGGAGGAAAACATCGATGTCTATGAGTGATCCAATTGCAGATTTCTTAACTCGTATTCGTAATGCTAACATGGCTCAACACGAATCAGTAGAAGCACCTGCATCAAAGATGAAGAAGGACATCGCTGAAATCTTAAAAAACGAAGGTTTCATTCGCGATGTTGAATACGTTGATGATAACAAGCAAGGCATCATCCGTGTGTTCTTAAAGTACGGTAATGACGGTCAACGTGTTATTTCTGGCTTAAAGCGCATTTCTAAGCCTGGTTTACGTACATACGTTAAGTCAGATGCTGTGCCTAAGGTTCTTAATGGATTAGGTATTGCTATCATTTCAACATCTGAAGGTGTTGTTACTGATAAAGTTGCTCGTGCCAAGAAAATTGGTGGCGAAGTTATCGCTTACGTTTGGTAAAAAACGAATATTAGATAGGAGGTGCAAAGATGAGTCGTATTGGTTACAAAGAAATTGATTTGCCAAGTGGTGTTGAAATTTCTCAAGATGGTAATGTAGTTACTGTTAAAGGTCCTAAAGGTACTTTATCTCGTGAAATTTCACCATTAATCAAAATGACTATTGATGGTAACGTTGTAAAGTTTGATCGTGATGCTGATACTAATAAGTTAAAGATGTTACACGGAACTACTCGTGCTAATGTTAACAACATGGTTGAAGGTGTTGTTAATGGTTACAAGAAGGTTCTTAAGCTTGTTGGTGTTGGTTACCGTGCTCAACTCAAAGGTAACAAGTTGATTTTAACTGTTGGTTACTCAAACCCAGTTGAAATGGATAAGCCAGAAGATGTTGAAATTAACGTACCTGACAATACTACTATCGAATTAAGCTCAATTAACAAGGAACACCTTGGTAATTTTGCTGCTGAAGTTCGTGCTGTACGTTCACCTGAACCATACAAAGGTAAGGGTATTCGTTACGAAAACGAACACATTATCCGTAAGGAAGGTAAGACTGGTAAGTAATCTGAAAAGATTATTTAACATTCTTTTATTTAATATAATTAATATAATAAGAGGTGACTGTTGTGATTTCTAAACCAGACAAGAACAAGATCCGTCAACGTCGTCATTTACGCGTTCGCGGTAAGATTTCTGGTACTGCGGAGCGCCCACGCTTAAGTGTTTACCGTTCAAACAAAAACATTTACGCTCAATTAATTGATGACGTAAAGGGTGTGACGCTCGCAAGTGCCTCCACAAATGATAGTGAAGTAAGTGGAAAGACTAAGACTGAACAAGCTAGTGGTGTAGGAGCATTAATTGCTAAACGCGCTAACGAAAAGAACATTACTGAAGTTGTGTTTGATCGTGGTGGATACCTTTACCATGGACGTGTTCAAGCCTTGGCTGAAGCTGCTCGTGAAAACGGACTTAAATTCTAAAAAAAGGAGGAATAACCTGCAATGGCATCATCAGAATTCATTGATCCAGCAAAGTTGGATTTAGACGATCAAGTTGTAGCCATCAACCGGATTACTAAGGTTGTAAAAGGTGGACGTCGTATGCGTTTCGCTGCTTTAGTAATTGTTGGTGACCGTAAAGGTCATGTTGGTTTTGGTACTGGTAAGGCTCAAGAAGTTCCAGAAGCTATTCGTAAAGCTCAAGCAGCTGCTGAAAAGAACTTGATTACTGTTCCTATCGTTGGAACTACTATTCCACACGAAGTTATTGGTGTATACGGCGGTGGAAAGATCATGTTAAAGCCAGCTGTTGAAGGTTCTGGAGTTGCTGCCGGTGGTGCGGTTCGTAATGTTATGGACCTTGCCGGTGTTGCGGACGTTACTTCTAAACGTCTTGGCTCTAACACACCTGTTAATGTTGTTCGTGCAACATTTGAAGGTTTGAAGCAATTAAAGAACGCTGAAGAAGTTGCAAAGTTACGTGGTGTTTCAGTAGACCACTTAGCAGAATAAGGAGGGCACTAAATTATGGCTCAAGTAAAAGTTACCTTAATTCACAGTGTTGCCCACCGACAACCTACTCAACGTCGTACTGTTAAGGCATTGGGATTAGGTAAGATCAATAGCTCAGTTATCTTACCAGATAATGCGGCAACACGCGGTCAAATTTTTAAGATCGCTCACTTGGTTTCTGTTGAAGAAGTTAAGTAATTAAAATTAAATAATAAGGAGGTGCCTACTAATGAAGTTAAACGAATTGAAGCCAGCTGCTGGTTCTCGTTCTAAGCGTCTTCGTAAGGGTCGTGGCCTTTCATCAGGACACGGTTTTACATCTGGACGTGGTACTAAAGGGCAAAAGGCTCATGGAAAGACCCGTTTAGGATTTGAAGGGGGTCAAATGCCACTTTACCGGCAAATTCCAAAGCGTGGATTTACCAACATTAACCGGAAAGAATACGCAATTGTTAACTTGGCATCATTAAACAAGTTTGATGATGGTACAGAAGTTACTCCACAATTATTGATGGAAAGTGGCTTAGTTAAGAACTTGAAGAGCGGCATCAAGATTCTTGGTAGCGGTAAGCTTGAAAAGAAATTAACTGTTAAGGCTAATAAGTTTTCTGCTTCTGCAGTTTCTGCAATTGAAGCTGCTGGTGGTAAAACTGAGGTGATGTAGTTTGTTCACAGCCGTCAAAAATGCATTCAAGGTAAAAGATATCCGTAAAAAGATTTTCTTTACATTGTTTGTATTGATTGTCTATCGGATTGGGGCAGCGATTACCGTTCCTGGAGTTAACGCTGCTGCTTTGCAGGAAATCTCCTCAACCGGTTTAGCATCAATCCTCAATACCTTTAGTGGTGGTGGATTGGAGAATTACTCTTTATTTGCAATGGGAGTTTCTCCATATATTACTGCGCAAATTGTTGTTCAACTATTACAAATGGATATTGTTCCGCGTTTTGTTGAATGGAGTAAACAAGGAGAAGTAGGACGGCGAAAACTTAATCAAGCAACCCGATGGTTAACGATTGTACTTGGATTTATCCAATCAATCGGTATTACCGCCGGGTTTAATGCATTGAGTACTATTCGTTTGGTTAATCACCCTGGTGTTCAAACGTATTTAACAATCGGTTTAATTTTAACTGCAGGTACAATGTTTGCTACTTGGATGGGAGACATGATTACTGAACGTGGGTTGGGTAATGGTGTTTCCATGTTAATTTTTGCTGGTATTGTTGCGCAAATGCCAGGTGGAATTCGTCAGTTATGGGATGACCAAATTGCTGGTGAATCTGGTTCTGCTTTGTGGATGGGAATTGGATTTGTTACTCTTGTTATTGTTGCAATTTTAATTATTGTAGCGTTTGTTACATGGGTACAACAGGCAGAAAGACGTCTACCAATTCAATACACAAGACGAACCACTACTTCACCATCCAGTAGTTATCTTCCCTTGAAGATTAACGTATCAGGTGTTATTCCTGTTATTTTTGCTGGTTCTTTTATCTCAACCCCGCAAACTATTCTTATGGCTTTCCAGCAAAACCATGGTGGGGATAGTTGGTATCAAATCATGACGACCATTTTTAACATGCAATCTGGTCCTGGGATCGCACTGTATGTATTTTTGATTGTTGTATTTACCTTTTTCTATGCCTTTGTTCAGGTTAACCCAGAAAAACTTGCTGAGAATTTGCAAAAGCAAGGAAGTTATATTTCTGGAGTGCGTCCTGGAAAGGGTACACAAGACTATATTTCTTCATTGTTAATGCGATTGAGTACAGTAGGTTCATTATTCTTAGGATTGATCTCCTTAATTCCGTTAATTGCAAGTAACGTATGGAACCTAAGTCAGTCAATTGGTTTAGGTGGTACAAGCTTACTGATTATCGTACAAATTGCTTTAGATGTTGTTCGGCAGTTAAACGGACTAACAATGAAGCGCGAATATATTGGATTTATTCGAGAACCTAAAGGAGGAAATGACTAATGAGTATGAATCTTGTATTAATGGGTCTTCCAGGTGCCGGTAAAGGTACTCAAGCTCAAAAGATCGTTGAAGATTTTCCAATTCCTCATATCTCAACTGGAGATATTTTTCGGGCAGCCATAAAGAATGAAACTCCCATGGGAATTGAAGCTAAGAAATATATTGATAAAGGTGAACTTGTTCCGGACGAAGTTACTAACGGTATCGTTAAGGAACGGTTAGCTCAAGATGATACTAAAGATGGCTTTATGCTGGATGGATTTCCTCGTAATCTTAACCAAGCAGCCGCTTTGGATAAGATGTTAGCAGAGAGTAATCGGCATCTTGATGCTGTGATCAATATTCACGTTGAACCGGATGTATTGGTAGAACGTTTAAGTGGACGTTTTATTTGCCGTAACTGTGGAACAACGTATCATAAGCTTTACAATGCTCCTAAAGTTGAAGGCACATGTGACGTTTGTGGTCATCATGAATTTTATCAGCGTGATGATGATAAGCCTGAAACGGTTAAGAATCGTCTAGATGTTAATATTAAGTTGAACACACCACTGGTAGACTATTACCAAAAGAAAGGTGTTTTGCACGAAATTAATGGTGAACAAGATATCGATAAAGTTTACGAAGATATCAAGAAAGTATTAACAAACCTAAACTAGATAATAGTTATCTCTTGCGAAGTTTGTAAACATATGCTAAACTATGCAAGGTTTATCTATCTGAGTAGTGGGAAGTTTTATACTTTCCACCATTTTTACGTAATATCTAGAATAGGTAAGGAGGTACTATTTCGTGGCAAAAGCCGATGTAATTGAAGTAGAAGGTAAAGTAACTGAAACTTTGCCTAATGCAATGTTTAAAGTTGAATTGGAAAACGGAGCAGAAATTTTAGCACATGTTTCTGGTAAAATTCGGATGCACTACATTAAAATTTTACCAGGGGATCGTGTTAAAGTAGAAATGTCTCCATATGACCTTACAAAGGGTCGGATTACTTTCCGGTTCAAGTAGTTATTGATCAATTACTCTCAATAGGAGGATTTTAGAATGAAAGTAAGACCATCTGTTAAAAAGATGTGTGAGCACTGCAAGATCGTTAAGCGTAACGGTCGTGTTATGGTTATTTGCTCTGCTAACCCAAAGCATAAGCAACGTCAAGGTAAGTAATTTATTTTATAGAGAAATGGAGGTGTAGCTCATGGCTCGTATTGCAGGTGTCGATTTACCTCGTGACAAGCGAATCGTAATCGGCTTAACATATATTTTTGGTATTGGTGATTCTACTGCTAAGAAGATTCTTGAAAATGCTGGTGTATCAGAAGACATCCGTGTTCGTGATTTAACTCCAGATCAAGAAGAAAAGATTCGTGCACAAGTAGATCAAATTCAAGTTGAAGGTGATTTACGGCGTGAAGTTTCAATGAATATCAAGCGTCTTCAAGAAATTGGATCATACCGTGGTATGCGTCACCGTCGTGGCCTACCTGTTCGTGGTCAACACACTAAGAACAATGCTCGTACTCGTAAGGGTAAGGCTGTAGCTATCGCTAATAAGAAGAAGTAGTTTAACTTTATAAAAAAGGAGGTTAGTACTAGATATGGCAACCAAAAAAGGTACGCGTAAGCGTCGTGCAAAAAAGAATGTTGAAACTGGTGTTGCGCACATTCACTCAACATTTAATAACACTTTGATCATGATTACTGACGTTCAAGGTAACGCTGTAGCATGGTCTTCAGCTGGTGTTTTAGGCTTTAAGGGAAGTCGGAAGTCCACTCCATTTGCTGCTCAAATGGCTTCAGAAGCTGCTGCTAAGCAAGCTATGGAACATGGTATGAAGACTGTTGAAGTTGAAGTTAAGGGTCCAGGTTCAGGTCGTGAAGCTGCTATCCGTGCACTTCAAGCAACTGGATTGGAAGTTACTGCTATTCGTGATGTAACACCTGTTCCTCACAATGGTTCTCGTCCTCCAAAGCGTCGTCGTGTTTAATTGACATTGCTGGAGACAATTATTTCCATCAATTGCCTTTTTGTCTCAAATACGAACCACGTTTTGAAAGGGGTACAAGGATAGAATGATCGAATTTGAAAAGCCAAATATTCACAAAGTTGAAGAAACAGATAACTACGGTAAGTTTGTCGTAGAACCACTTGAGCGCGGTTATGGAACCACTCTCGGTAACTCGTTAAGGCGTGTATTAATTGCATCTTTGCCAGGTGCAGCGATTACGAGTATGCAAATTGATGGTGTTTTACATGAATTTAGCACTGTTGAAGGTGTAACTGAGGATGTTACGCAGATTATCCTAAATCTTAAGAAAGTTTCTTTGAAGCTTGATTCTGAGGATCAAAAGAATCTTGAATTAGATGTTAAAGGACCTGCTGAAGTAACTGCAAGTGATATCCAGGGTGATAATGAAGTTACAATCTTAAATCCTGATCTGCATATTGCAACTGTTGCTGATGGCGCAGAATTACACATCAAGTTAACTGCTGATAAGGGTCGCGGTTACCTTTCTGCTAACGATAATAAGGCCCGGATGGATGATTTAGCAATTGGTGTTTTACCGATTGATTCCATCTATACCCCAATTGAACGTGTAAATTACACTGTTGAAAATGCACGGGTTGGTCAGCGTAACGATTATGATAAGTTAACGCTGGATGTTTGGACTGATGGTTCATTAACACCAACTGAAGCAGTTAGTCTAGGTGCGAAGATTTTGACTGAACACTTAGCTATGTTTGTTGATTTAACAGAAACAGCTCAAAATGCTCAAGTGATGGTTGAAAAAGAAGAAACACACAAAGAGAAGATGCTTGAAATGACTATTGAAGAGCTTGATCTCTCTGTACGTTCTTACAATTGTTTGAAGCGAGCTGGTATCAATACTGTTAAGGAATTAACTGATAGAACAGTGTCTGATATGATGAAGGTTCGGAACTTAGGACAAAAGTCGTTAGAAGAAATTAAACTTAAATTAAATGATCTTGGTGTTTCATTTCGCCAAGACGACTAATTAATATACCAATTGCAAAGGAGGGAACCACTTTATGAGTTACCGTAAATTAGGACGTACAAGTTCACAACGTAAGGCTTTATTACGTGATTTAACCACAGATTTAATCGTTAATGGTCGTATTACCACTACTGAAGCACGTGCTAAGGAAGTTCGTAAGACCGCTGATAAGATGATTACACTTGCTAAGCATGGTGATTTAGCTTCTCGTCGTAAGGCTGCCGCTTTTGTACGTAATGTTGTTGCTGATGTTAAGGAAGATGGCGATGATATTCGTGTACAATCTGCTCTTCAAAACCTTTTTGAAGAACTTGCTCCAAAGTATGCAGATCGTAACGGTGGTTACACACGCATCTTGAAGACTATGCCTCGTCGTGGTGACGGTGCACCAATGGTTATTCTTGAATTAGTGGACTAATTAATTTGTTCACATAAACTAAATACGTAATAAAGAATCACTATCATTGATAGTATAGAGCGTTACGATGGTGGGGAAACCCTAGTCTAGCTTGAATGCGGGAAACCCTCGTGCACTTCAATGGTAAGTGATTTTTTATTTTGGCTCTTTGTCAAGAAGTACTGATGAGAAAATAAAATAATTTTACTAAGCAGCTTGTGCCTGGACTTTGGCATGAGCTGTTTGTTTATTTCGCCAATTTATTGCGATATAGGTATTTGGTAATGCAAGAAGAATTCTAATCCGGAAATTAAAGAAATTACGAAAGCCATAAGCAGTTCGTTTAATAACTTTAATTTTATTATTGGTTCCTTCAACAGGACCGTTTGTATAGGTGTCATATTTGAAACTATTATAGATTTCTTGTTTATGACTACGAAGGGTACGCTGAACTTTCTGTAGTGCTTGCGGAAGGTGTGTCCATTTAATTACGAGTAAGTTTTTTAATTCTTCCTTCCTACGATGAGCAATCGCCATAATTAAGTCTTGATAGTATTCATAAGCTTTTTTTAACTCATTATCAAAACTTAGGAGACGGTGAATAACTTCAACATCGGTTAATTGAGCGTAACTAAAGTTACGTCTTGACCAATAATTATTATATTTAAGCTCATTAGCAGGTGTTAAGAGTAATTTCCAAAAATGCTTAAGTGCACGCCACTCATGAGTGGCAGCACCAGCACGATTCATTACTTGAATCCTGATTTTATTTAATGCACGATACGCTTGAGCAACGATGTGAAAATGATCAGCGATAATTATAGCGTGAGGGAAGAGTTCATGAATTAAGTGACGATATGGAGTGTATAAGTCAACTGTTACTGTTTGAACTGCTAGGCGTGCTGAACGGTCATATCGAAGAAAGTAGTTCCGCAAATAACTATTTTTTCGTGACAGGATAATGTCAAGTGTCCGTTTATTTTCAATGTTCATTAGAATCATACTCATTCCACTGGGCGCAAAGCGACCAGATTTAAAATCATCAAAAGCAATATGGCGAGGCAACCAATGATAGTTAGGTTTGAAGAATTGATCAAGGTTTGTAATGACTCGTCTAATTGTCCAGTTCGAGACATTTAGTTCTTTGGCTAAATCACTTTGTGATTCATTTTTCGTCAGAAGCATCATGGCTCGTTGTTTTATCGCCAAAGAGATATGATCATGATAATTAATATCTCTAACAGCCGCTAATTTAGTAATTACTTCAGGACAAGAAGAGGAAGCTTTACAGATATATTTTTGCTTTTTAATCGACCAGATTGTTGGTTTAAAGTGAAGTTCTGGTCCCAAGCAATTAACTGTTTTATAGCCATTCTTACACATTAAATGTCCACATCGTGGGCAATGCATAGGATAAGTTTGGATAAGATGGACAATGATTTGATTAGGTTGATCTTCAATTGGATTATCAAAGTTCTTTTCATCTAGTTTGAGATAGGGATCTTTAATTCCTAAGATAGTTCTGATAGAATTGTTCATGAAAGATGGTCCTTTCTTAACGAAGACGGGGTCCAACCATCTTTCGCTTTTTTATTTTAAATTTTAAACAAATAAAGCACT
>NZ_JAJGUI010000099.1:0-25408 GCF_020784875.1 Limosilactobacillus reuteri subsp. simiae
TGAAAGATGGTCCTTTCTTAACGAAGACGGGGTCCAACCATCTTTCGCTTTTTTATTTTAAATTTTAAACAAATAAAGCACTAATGTTAAATCCATCAGTACTTAAAATTGTAGAGCCAAATAAAAAACGACCGAGAATAGATCTCAGTCGTTAAATCAAAATTTATTTGATTATTGTTCTTCGTACCAGCTGTAGTGGAAGTTACCAGGACGGTCAGTACGTTCGTAAGTGTGAGCACCGAAGTAATCACGTTGAGCTTGAAGCAAGTTAGCAGGAAGCACTTCTGAACGGTATGAGTCGTAGTAACTGATAGCAGCACTAAGTGAAGGAACAGGAATACCAGCCTTAACAGCAAGAGCAACAACGTCACGAGTTGCCTTTTGGTACTTCTTAGCAATATCCTTGAAGTAATCATCAAGAAGCAAGTTCTTCAAGTCTGGGTTCTTAGTGAAGGCATCAGTAATGTTTTGTAAGAATTGTGCACGAATAATGCATCCTGCACGCCAGATTTGAGCTAATTCACCATACTTAAGGTTCCAGTCGTAACGTTCGGAGTCGATCCGCATTTGTTCGAAACCTTGTGCGTAACTCATAAGCTTACCGAAGTAAAGAGCTTGACGTACTTTTTCAATCATTTCCTTCTTGTCGTCGATTGAAATAGCTTCAGTTTCAACAGGCAATTCCTTGCTTGCTTGTACACGTTCGTCCTTCATCATTGAAATGTAACGAGCGTAAACAGCTTCTGTAATAACTGATTGAGGAGCACCACCATCAAGGGCAGTCATTGAACTCCACTTACCAGTACCCTTGTTAGCACCACGGTCAAGGATCATGTCAACAATAGGCTTGTTCTTGTCGTCACCAAGGTCATCCTTACGAGTAAGGATATCAGCAGTAATGTCAACAAGGTAACTGCTTAATTCACCCTTGTTCCATTCAGCAAAGGTCTTAGCAATGTCATCAACAGGCATCTTTAATACGTTACGCATGATGTTGTAACTTTCGTCGATTAATTCTTCATCACCGTATTCGATACCGTTGTGAACCATCTTAACATAGTGACCAGCACCATTTGGTCCAATGTAAGCAACACATGGCTTGCCATCTTCTTCAGCCTTAGCAGCAATCTTAGTAAGGATTGGAGCAACTAAGTCATAGGCTTCTTTTTGACCACCTGGCATAAGTGAAGGACCATGGAGGGCACCTAATTCACCACCGGAAACACCCATTCCGATGAAGTTGATACCAGACTTGTCTAACTTAGCGTTACGAGCCATAGTATCGTGGAAGTTAGTGTTACCACCATCGATTAAAACATCACCCTTGTCAAGTAATGGCAATAATTCGTCGATAAGAGCATCAGTTGGCTTACCGGCCTTAACCATCATAAGAATCCGACGAGGCTTTTCTAGTGAGTCTACGAATTCCTTAACAGTGTAGCTAGGTACTAACTTCTTATCGCTGTGGTCACGCATCATATCGTCAGTACGGTTACGGTGACGGTTGTATACACCAACCGTGAAGCCACGGCTTTCGATGTTTAGTGCAAGGTTCTTACCCATAACAGCTAAACCAACAACACCAATTTGTGCTTTTTGATCAGACATTAAAGTCACTCTCCTCAATACTTATGTAATATAATTCACAACCTCGATTATAACAAAAATTAAAGATAGTGCAAACGCTAAACATCAATTTTTATTATAAAAAAGTAATTTACAGCAAGAATGCTATAAATTACTTTTAGTAACTAATGATTTAAACGATAAACCCACTTACGTCCATCGCGAGCCAAGAGTTCGTCAGAAGCTGCTGGACCCATGGAACCAGGAGTGTAGTTAGGGAATTGAGGCTTTTCAATATCCCAAAGCTTACGGATAACATCGACGAACTTCCATGCATAAGCAATTTCAGCCCATGAAGCAAAGTTTGTGTGGTTGCCTTCAAGTGCATCATGGAAAAGACGTTCATATGGTTCTGGAGATTCTTTCTTATCAGAATCACTTTGCAAGAAACGTAAATCAACAGGTTCTGTTGTGAAGCCTTGACCTGCGCGTTTAGCATTTAATTGAATTGCAAAACCTGAGTTAGGTTCAACAAAAATAGTTAATACGTTTGAGTTAAGGGATTGGTCACTTTCAGAACGTGGGTTAGCAAAGATATCGATTAATGGCTTCTTGAAGACAACATCAATACGAGTAAACTTGTCTGCTAACTTCTTACCAGTCCGAACGTAGAATGGTACACCAGACCAACGATAGTTATCAAACATTAACTTAGCAGCAACAAAGGTTTCAGTACCAGATTCTGGATCAACACCATCTTCATGACGGTAAGCGTTGGTTCCATCACCAGCATCGTATTGTCCACGGACAAAGTTAGCAGCTGCTTCTGATGGCGTGTAGAGGCGAAGACTACGAAGAGCCTTAATCTTTTCAACTCGAACATCAGCATCAGTAAATGCAACTGGTTGTTCCATTGCTAATTGAGCAACGATTTGCATGATGTGGTTTTGCACCATATCACGTAATGCACCAGATTGGTCATAGTAACCGGCACGTTCTTCAACCCCAAGTTTTTCACTCAATGTTACTTGGATGTTATCAATGTAACGGTTATTCCAGAGTGATTCAATCATGGTGTTACCAAAACGTAATGCTTGAATGTTTTGCACCATTTCCTTACCAAGGTAGTGGTCAATCCGGAAAATTTGATTTTCACTAAATGTTTGTGATAATTCATCGTTAAGCTTCTTAGCAGATTCAAAATCACGACCAAATGGCTTTTCAATAACAAGACGATTAAAGCCGTTGTCAGTTAATAATCCTTGCTTCTTCAAGTTCAATGCAATAGTACCAAAGAATTGTGGTGCCATTGACATGTAGAAGAGACGGTTGCCTTCAGCACCGAATTGTTCATCCAATTCAGCAAGGCGTTGCTTAAGGATTTCGTAATGTTCTGGCTTAGTAACATCATGTGACTTGTAGAAAAAGTGTTTTGAGAATGCTTCTGCTTGGCCATCCTCAGTTTCTGGAATGTTGCTAATAGATTCACGAACGATTTGTTGGAATTCTTCGTCAGTTAATGGACGACGAGAAGTTCCTAGTAATGCAAAATGGTCAGCTAGGTAACCCTTTTGATATAACTTGAACAAAGCAGTATAAAGTTTACGCTTTGCAAGGTCACCAGTAGCACCAAATAATGTAATGACAGCCTTATTTTCTGTAGCCAAAATGTTCACTCCTTCTGAAATTTCAGAAAATTCTTATACCGTGACAATTATATACTCTTAAAGCACAATCTGCACTATCAAAGGAAACGTTTTCTGAGAAGATATCTTAGAAAACGGAAATGGACCATTGACGATAAATGGCTTGTTGATTAGTCGTTGGCAAGCGCTTGTCAATTAATGGTCTAGATCAAAAAAACTTTTAAAAGAAATTTGTGATTGATTAAAATTGGAACTTACAAAAGTTAAACTAAATAAAAGAGACTGAGCTAATTCCCAGCCTCTTGAAACGGATCTTAAACAAATTGTTTCCGTTCTGCTATTACACCACAGACTGTAAAGAAGATAGCGGCAATAGCAATCACGATTAAACTTGCAAACCAATTATGTGTTTGTGAATAAAGGTTTCCAACAACGATAGGACCTAATGCAGAAATTAAGTATCCCACTGATTGAACCATTCCAGAAAGGTTTCGGGTATCGGCAGAACTCTTAGTCTTTAGTCCGAACAAGGTCATTGCAAGAACGAAAGTGGTAGTTGTACCGGCCCCAAGAAATAGTGCAACAAATATATAGTAAACAAGAGAGTTTACAGGGAAGAACATCATTCCAGTTCCAATTAAAGAAATGATTCCTGCAAATAGCATAATTGGTTGCCGATTCTTCATCTTAGTGGCAATCACTGGGATTACAAAGGCGAATGGCATTGATAATAGCTGTAGTAATCCAGCAACTAAACTTGCATTATCACTGCTTAATCCAGCGTCCATGGCAATTGTAGGTAACCAGGCAACGATACTATAGAATACGAAACATTGTCCCCCGAAGAATAAGAGTAACCACCATGCATTTGCATTTTTCCACATGTTAGTTCCTCGCTCAGTAGAACTGCTTTCTTTAGTGGCACGTTGATTATAGCGTAAGTTTGGTACCCAGATAATTGCTGCAATTAAAGCAACAATACTAATAATGATAACAGCGGTTTGCCAACTAGTAGCGTGGGTGATTGGAGTAATTGCGTAAGCACCAATTGCAGCAAATAAAGTCATTGCAACATTATACATCCCGGTCACACTTCCAATTTGATTAGGAAGTTTGTCAGAAATAATCGCAGGTAATAAGACGTTAATACAAGTGATGGCAGCCCCGACTAATATTGTTCCGATCATTAACGAGGAGAAATTTAAAATTCGTAGGTAAGAACCAATAAACATTAAAATCATTGCTAATTCAATCGTTAGTTCATTACCAATTTTTTGAGCGAGTGCTGAAACTACTGATGATAATAATCCAAAACAAAGAAGGGGAATAGTGGTTAAAATTCCTAAGCTAGTAGTTTCTACATTAAAAGTTTGTGCAATATCTTTAATGACAGACGGTATTGCTGTAATCGGCATCCGCATACAGATCCCAAGGAAGAATAATCCAAGGATCAGAAGCGGACTATGCTTTTTGAGTTTTTCCAAAAAATTCATCCTTTCATCTTAAAATTAGCTTGATAATAGACTAGACAATTATATCATAATGGGGCCTTAGTTATGATTAATATACGGTTAGAAGTAGCTAATCCAATTGGAAGCTAGTTTGACGGAAAGCGATTCAAAATATATAATCAACAATGAATATTTTTGGAGGAACACTATGACGGCTATATACCCATACCTAACATTTGAGAATGCGAAGGAAGCAATGGCTTATTATGAACAAGACTTTGGCGCTCAAATTACATATCACGAGGCTCTGACAAAAGAGCAGGCGGAAAGTCTTGGATTACCAGTTGATCAATTGAACCAGACAACAATGCGTGGTGAATTTATGATTGCTGGGCAAAAGATTATTTGTGCAGATGCAACGATGGGCAATCCCCAAACGTCTACACTAATTTCAATTTTACTTGATTTTGAAGAAGAGGAAGATAAAGCACGTGATTTGTTTAATCGTTTAGCAAAATCTGACAATCAACGTGTGACGGTACCATTTGGTGATTGGGTCCTAAATAATGTAATGGGGCAGATTGTAGATAAGTATGGGATAACATGGCTGATAAGTGCTAATAAACAAGGCTAAAATAAAAGCGACTTGGATTTCCAAGTCGCTTTTATTTTAGAAGTTAGGCGTTAACTTCGCTCCACCGTTTAGCTAAGATAGTATAAATTCGCTCAATATCTTGTGAAGTGCCTCGTAATTCATAGTCTGCGAGAAATGGTGCGTCAAAGTCTCGCGCGTATTTACGAGCAGTTAAGCAATATTGTTCGTTAAAATTCTTATTACCACTACCTACAACGCCGACACATTGTTTAGCGTTATCGTTGTAGGCAATATATTCACCTAATGCATTTGTCATAATTTCAGTGAAACCAGAATCGATCCCGTTACCACCATTTAAATATGTGGGTACGAAGGCAAAGAAGGGTTCTGTTTCATCGGCAGGAAGCGTTTGATCGCTAACTTCTTTTAATTCAATAAGTGGACGATCTTCGCTAATACTGTGCTGTTGTTTAGCATATCCCTGCATCCGCGTTAAGAAGGAACGGGTATTTCCCTCAAGCGAGATATAAATAATATTCATTGGTGCCATGTGAATTTCTTCCTTCTAGTTTAGATTTATTTTAATATTACAAAATTATTTTAGTAGAATTAAGGGCTAAATAAAAGGATAATTTTCTTATTGTTGCCAAAATGTAAAATTTTACTTTGATAAAGTGGTAACAATAAAACTATCAATATATGAATGACGATAATCTTGAATTTTTAACTCAAGGTTGGCTAGTTTGATCGTTTCTCCTTCATGAATATTATGATAATTATCTAACACATATCCTGATAAAGTTACTACATCGCTATCTTCAGAATCTTTAAGTTCAACATGGAAGAAGCGTTCAAAATCATAAATGGTCGTTTTTCCATCAACCCGGTATTGATTTTCATCAATTTTAGAAATCATGTTATCTGAAACATTGTCGATCTCGTCTCTTACTGTTCCAAATAGTTCTTCATAAATGTCCTTGTCAGTAATAATTCCGCTAGTACCCCCATACTCATCAACAACGACTACCATGGGCACCCGAGTACTAATCATTAACTTAAGGACTTCGGTAATTGGGGTAGTCTCAGGAGTAGTAGGCATATGGCGAAGAACTTTTGCTAAAGATACATCTCCGTTGATTTGCTTTTGCCGAATTAGGTCATAGTTAAAAACATAACCTAAAATCTTATCCTTATCATTATCAGCAACCACCGGCAAGCGGCTGTATTTCGTTTTAAGATATAGTTTAATCGCGTCATTTACGGTTTTATTGATATCAATAACTGTTAATTGCGTGCGATCAATCATAATATCTTTAGCAACCTTATCGTTAAAGTCAAAGGCTCGTTCCATGTACAACAAATCGTTATGCTCAAGTTCACCGCCTTTAACAGCGTTTCGAGATAGGCTAATGATCTCACTTTGCGAAAGGACGTCTTGGCTCTCGTCAGCTGGCTTCATGCCTAACATTTTAACAATTCCGTTGGCAGAACTATTAAGCAACCAGACGAAAGGATAAAAAGTAATGTGAAAATAGTGCAGTGGGGTGGTAACGAACATCAGAGTCTTAATTGGAATATCAATACTAATGTTTTTGGGTACAATCTCTGTTAAAACTACTTCGAAATATGTTAGAAGAAGAACTCCCACGATGGCACTTATAACATGGATGACACTATTGTTTAGTGACCAGCTTGGCAGCGAGAGAGCATCAGTTAAGAGCTCTTCAATTGTTCCTTCGCCGACCCAACCGAGGATAATTCCACAAATTGAAACCCCTACTTGAGTGGTCGAAAGATATTCCGTTAAATTGGTGACCATTTTGATTGCACGGTTTATTTTCGCAGATGGTTTATCGCGCTTTGCTTGCATTTCTTCTAGGGCCGTTACCCGTGCTTGCACTAAAGCAAATTCGGCTGCCACAAAAAATGCCGCAAAGATAAACGTAATGATGATAATTATAAAATTTGTGAATAGTTGGCCCTCATTCAAAATAACATTCCTCATTTCGATTGATAAGTACAATTTATGTATATTATTTTACCATTCAAATAAGTCGTTATAAATTAAAGCATATTAAAAAGAAAGACATGTTTATTTCGTTCATTACCTAAAAAATGATAAGATTAGTAAAGGTAGGTAGCTTAGGAAAAGAGGTTATATAGTGAGTAGTATTACAATTAATGATTTAGTCTATGATGCTAAATCAGGAGACCAATTAGATAACGTTTCATTAGAACTAAAGTCACCACAAGTAATCGGAATTTGCAGTAACGATACAGGTGCAGCAACTGCATTAGAAGATCTATTATCTGTCCGTGGAAAAATTTTAAATGGGGATGTAACAATTAACGGGGTCCCATTCAAAAAGTATAAGCGTCAAAGCAAAAATGAAATCGGCCGAATTGATAATGTGGTTTTAAAAGGAAAAACAGTGGAGAAAGCCGTTGCCCACGCATTACGTCATCATAAAAATGCTTTAAAGCCAGAACAAGCACTTCAAATGCTTAAATCATTAAAATTTGAACCTGATCAAATGATTGCCGCATTAAGTGATGCTCAACAACTAGAACTACGGATAGCACTCCTCCTTGCTTGGCAATGTCCAATCGTTATTTTGAGTGATGCCTTTGACGGCTTGGAAGAAGATAAACGGCAAATGATTGGTCACCTTGTTAAAGACTATGCTCAAAAGGTCGATGCCTTAGTGCTTTTCACAAGTAAAAATATTTCAACATTGATGCGGTTTGCTCATACTCTTTATTACTTTAATGGCAGTCATTTGACTTCTGCACGTGATTTATCGATGAATGATGGAGTAGATTGTACTGTGACAGTAATGGGAACTGGTTTCCCAATCGACAATGCAGTAAAGCTAGGGGCGCACATGTTGGAAGAAGCAGGTAATGAGACCCGTTTTCTTTTCACTGGAAATATTCAAACATTATTGCCATTACTAGAGCAAAGCACCATTACTGACGTCAGAATTGAAGATGCAACGATTGAAGATGAATTGATGGCTTACTAATAGATTTGGAGGTTGTGATGGGTCGGATAGTTTTTATTAGTCACCGGCATGACGCTTTAGTACCAACTATTATCAAAAGGGTTCCAGAAGCAGTTGCGCTTACTAGTTTTAAATTTGAAATTCAACGTGGGGATGTGTTGTGTTGGCTTCCTACTGTTAATGAGTATGTAGATGATGAAGTGCAAGAGTTAGCTGAATTGATCGATCGTTCCCTGTTTTTACCATCAAAAATAGTAATGCTTTCGATTGCAGGAACAGCAGATGATGCGACCAATCAGCAACTACAGGAATGGTATGGACAACAGGCAACTCAGGCGGTCCTTGCTCATCAATATGCGGTTAAAATGATTGATGAATTTGAGTTACCATATACTATTATTAGAGCTTTGCCAATTACTAATGAAGAAACTTCTCTTAAGGTTGTTAGTGAAGGCAATCCTTTAGAAGGTAAAGAGATTGGATTAGGACAAGTAGCACAGATAATTGAACAGGCAGTTACTACCGATGATTTTCGGAATCAATCGATTGGAATTGCACCATAAGAAAGCAGGTTGTGATATGGATAAATTAGAAGAATATCAACGATGGCAAAATAATTTAGCACGGGTGCGGTTTCCACGATGGAAAGAATTACCTACACTAGGCTTGTATGTTGACCAGGTGGTGGCGATTGTAAATGAGCAATTAAATCATTTAGGAATTGAGCCACTTACAAAATCAATGGTAAATAATTATGTGAAAAAGAAAGTTATTCAAGCACCGATCAAGAAAAAGTATGCCGTTAACCAATTAGTAGATCTTTTGCTTATTGGATTATTAAAATCGAATTTTTCACTAGATGATATTCGTGCAGGAATTGCTCAGGTTACTATGAATTCTTATCCGCAGGCTGCGTATGACCGCTTTGTCGAAATCTTAAATGCACTTTTAGCGGGAGAAGAAATTCCAAGCAATAATGTGATTAATACACAAAATGATCGTTTAATGACATTAGCACTGAAATCAGTTTTATCGCGAATGGATGCAGCTCAATTATTAACAGCCATGCAAAAAGTTGCTCAGCCGGCGCCGCTGGAAAATAATTAGCTTTTAGTATTTTGTTGCAATTACAACAAAAACGTTTTAATATTGTAGACAAGGAGAATTTTTATCAATGATTGATATTTTACGTGAAATAGGGATGATTGATCGAGCACTCGATTCGATTGCCAATATTGAGTTCAAACAAATCGACTTAGCACGTGGTCAATATCTGTATGTTGTTCGTATTTATGAGCATCCAGGAATTATTTCAGAACAATTATCAAACTTGATAAAAGTAGACCGAACAACGATTGCCCGTGCTGTAAAAAAGCTTGAAAAAAATGGCTTTATTGAAAGAAAAAGTGATCCAACGAATAAGAAAATTAAACGACTTTATGTTACTCAAAAAGGAAAAGAGATTTATCCTTTTATTATTCGTGAAAACCAATTTTCAAATAGTGAGGCATTGAAAGGCTTCTCGGAAAAAGAGGCTCAGCAGGTTCATGATTATCTAGTTCGCATCCGCCAAAATATTGATGGCGATTGGGATACTGTAAAGCATGGGGGCAAACGTCAATATTAATTTATAAAGAGGAGATTATTTTTATGAAGCAAGTGACGATTGATCCAAGTTTTTGGGAACTTTTTCCAGATGCACAGGTAAACGTCTTGTTTGCAAATGGCATTGATAACCATGATACTGATGACAACTATGATGAACGAAAGAAGCTATTAGCAAATGCTACCCATGAGGCTGATAAGTTTCTAACCAATGAGACTTTTCGTTTGAATCCAGTTGTTGATCAATGGCGTCAAGCATTTCAACAATTTAAGAAAAAGAAAGGTGCACGCTCATCAATTGAGGCCTTATTAAAGCGTGCCAATCAAGGACGGAAATTTGAACCAATTGAACCTCTTGTGGATGTCTACAATAGTATTTCTTTGAGCTACGGTGTTCCAGTGGGCATTGAAGACCGAAATAAGATTGCTGGTGACCTTCATCTTGGTGTTGCAAAAGGTGGCGAAGCATTTCGGCCAGTCGGTGCTGAAGAAGATGAACCTGCTTTGGCGGGGGAAGTTATTTATTATGACGATGAAGGTGCTGTTTGTCGTTGTCTAAATTGGCGTGAAGCTCAACGAACAATGTTGACAGAAGATTCTCAAAATGTAGTTGCAGTGATGGAAGCAATTAATCCAGAACAAATTGAACGCGCTAATGAAGCGATGGAAGAATTGAGCAAGTTAATTAACCAGTACTTTGGTGTAAATACATCGCAAGTTTATCGACTAACTAAGGACCAACCTGTTGCTGATGTTCCAGATAATTTATAAAAAAATGAGTGAAAAATGCTACGGTTTTTCACTCATTTTTTTGAATTGTTATTCTGTTTCTTGCATCAGCACTTAACAATTTATAAAGGGCTGCAAATAAAGGAACAGTGAACATCATTCCAAGAATTCCGGAAATTCCTCCACCAATAATAACTGCAGCAAATACCCATACACTTGGGAGACCAATTGATCTTCCAACAACTAGTGGATAGGTAATACGGTTATCTAACTGTTGAAGGAGAATAATAAAGATCAAGAAAATGCCAGCTTGAAGTGGAGAAACGGCAAAGATGATAATTACTCCGACACTCGCTCCAAGGATGGCGCCGATGATTGGGATTAAAGCACCAAATGCAGTTACAACTCCGATCATGGAGGCATAAGGCATTCGTAAGATCGTCATTCCGATAAAACACGAGATTCCAAGAATAGCGGCATCTTTACATTGCCCAACAATATAATTACTGTAACTTTCATCAAAAACTTTCAGAACTTTAATTATTTGTGTCTGGTATCGGCTAAAGTATGTTGAAAGTAATTTAGTAAATTGACGTTGCAACATCTCTTTATAAATCAAGAGGTAGATTGAAAAGAAAAACGCAATAATTGCGGTTGTGGCAACTGAAAATACAGACGAGGCTGTTGAAATGACCGTCCGGAAAGTTCCACCAACACCAGATGTAAGGTATTTACCAATTTTATCCCATTGAATTTTACTAGTATCAAAGCTATTGATGAAGCCCTTAAAATCACTGCTATGTTCAAAGTAATCAATAAAATGGTTGATAATGTGACTATGATTTGCAATAAGCAGTTTTACACACGTAATAAGTTCGGGAATTACCAGAGCAAAAACGATGGTGATTATTAGGAGGATTGTTAAGTAGGACATTATTATTCCAACTGGCCGCTTGAATTTTTGCGAACTTGGTTTCTTAAATAAATGCGAGTACAGGTATTCATACTGTCTTAATAATAGGTTAACGATATAGGCGACTATTCCTCCTATTAAAAGCGGCACGGTTGCAGAAAAAATTGTTTGGATAAATTTAGCGACAATTTCCCAATAGGTGATTGCTAAGTAGAGGACAAATAGGGCTAATACTAAAGAAATATGACGGCGATTGATATATTGCTTCACGATAACTCTCCTCTATTATTAAGCTTTTGATAAAGTTTAAGTAAATAGTTATGACTGTCGATTTGTTCACGACAATTATTTTGATCATGTAAGTTAATTTCATAAATACTAGTAGCAGCTGGGTTTAAGTGAGGCAGAACATTAGCCCAGTCAATTTTACCGATGCCGAGAGTAAGACTATCATGAGTTTTGCCCATTGAATCAACTAGGTGATAGTGAACGATACGATCTTTTAAGTGTTCTAGGGATGCTATTAATTTCTGGTTATTCCCATGAAGTTCAATAAAACAATGGGATGTATCAAAGGCAAGTCGATAATCATGTGCCAGGATTTCATCTTCTTGTAGGGGATCGCCGTAAGCAAAGACTGGCGCAATCGAGTTTTCAAACATGATATGATTTCCACCAGCATCTGCAAAACGGTCCAATCGCTGATAGACAGCATCTCGGGCAGCTTCTACACTAGGATAAAGTGAAACAAAGTAACGTGATTCAGGACCGGCATAACCACCATGAACTAAAACTTGAACATCAAGGTCATCGGCTAAATAAAGGAGCTTTTCAGTTGTAAATTCGATAAAGCGATATAGGTCGGGGTACTGTTTTTCAGGGGCCACTACTTCTGAATGATGATCCTGAAACTTCATTGGGTGATGTAGAATAATATTTTTAATTCCAGCATCTTTAACGTATTGAATTGCATCATAGAGACGATGATAACCCTCATCAGTAAAGTCATGAGCATCAGTGTAAAATTCATAAGTAGTAGGATTGTACTGTAAGCGATCCTCAATTTGGTTCAATTGACTGCTTCCCTTTAATCCTAATTGTGGTAAAAACATATACCTTACCTCCTAAAAACTAACTACTATTTTATCTTACCAGATTTTGAGCAATTTCTTATGGTAAGATACCATATTGAGGAGGTGTTTCACATGGAACAATGGTTGTCGCGTCAGCCATTAATCTTGACACCAACTATTCCATTGATGTGGACAGTGGGATGGCTTTGTACAATGTCAGCATATATTATTTTAGGTGGAGAACCCCCATCCCCAAATCAGTTGCAGGACTCTGTTTTACTGGTTTCAGCTGTCATTTTAGTGATGAATATGTATAATCTGATATTAATTTATCAACGAGCAGAAAAGTATCGAAATCTGTCCCCTTATGCACCAAGGGCTTTGTTATTAGCTATTATTTTAATTATTTCGATTGTCTTAGCTTGGGGACAGCCTAAAGTAGTATTAATTCCTAGCTACTTAAATATATGGGTCATGATATTTATCGTTTTAAATTTCTTACAAGCTCTTTTGGGACAATTTTTTGCTCTCCTGGAACGACCGCAATCACGCCGAAAATTTGCTTCGATGTATTGGCCAATAGTAGTTCTATGCGCTGCAGGGATTGTAACTCCGCCAAGTTTAGAATTACATAATGGTTGGACTTTACCGTTTATTATTGGTGATTGCTTTTTACTCATCTTCTTTATTGCAAGAAGTTGGCAAGAGATGCCAAGAATACTTGTTAAGGTTCCAGCTAATAACAGTATTATTTATGAACTGTTAGTTGGGATTAATCTTGCAACAATAATTTCAACGGTGATGAGTGGAGTCCTTTTTATTATTTTTAGCTTTATTAATAATGAAATAAATGGAGTGTCGGCGTCCTTTGCGCTTAGTCCAACAATAAATGGAATTAGTGGATTAATAATAGGGGCCATGCAACGTTATAATAATGATTATCGGTACGGACACGTAAAAGGACATCCGCAAAGATATATTTACTGTGGGATTTTCTTGGTGATTATTTTCATAGGACTAGGTTTTATTTTAAGAAAAGCTAATAATTTCTGGTAAGGAACATGATTTTTTTGTGTATTAATTTGTAAAATATTGCCGTTATTGAACAGTTAATCCAATAAAGACAATAAAATACATAATTAATGTGTTAGCATTATATGTATAGAAAACGCATACAATTTGGGAATAATATAAAAAGGTTGGTGTTTAGACATGCATGGATTTATTGGCGAATTTTTTGGCACCATGGTTTTAATCCTATTAGGAGCAGGATGTTGTGCTGGTAATAGTTTGAATAAAACATATGGGAAACAAAGTGGCTGGTGGTTTATCTGTATTTCATGGGGCTTAGCAGTTACAATGGGAGTTTATGTTGCAGGATTTCTGGGCTCATTAGGGCACTTAAATCCTGCTGTAACAATTCCTTTTGCTATTTTTGGCTTATTCCCATGGAGTAACGTTATACCTTACTTACTTGGTCAATTTCTTGGTGCGTTTGTTGGTGCAGTATTAGTAATTATTCAATTCTATCCACAATTTAAAGCAACTCCAAATGAAGAAGAAGGAAATAATGTTGGTATTTTTGCTACTCGCCCAGCAATAAATAGTCCAATTTTTAACTTTTTCTCAGAAGTAATTGCAACTTTTGCATTTATTTTCGTGCTCTTAAATCTTGGTAACTTTACGCAGGGGTTAAAGCCATTTATTGTAGGAATGGTTATTGCAGTTGTTGGTACATGTCTTGGGACAACCACTGGCTTTGCCTTAAATCCAGCCCGTGATTGGTCACCTCGATTAGCATATACTATTTTGCCAGTTCCTAATAAGGGAGCCTCGGAATGGTGGTACGCATGGGTTCCAATGTGTGGTCCAATTGTTGGAGGTCTTCTTGCGTGTGCTTTACAAACAGCACTAGTTTAGTGAACAAAAAAAGCTCGATTATTAGTCTTGCACTAATAGTCGAGCTTTTTAAGAAAGATTAATAATTATTAGCCAACCTTAACCGGTGTGTCAGCTTCTTCACCATTAATTAATTTAAGGTTATTGTCAAAGGCATTAAGAACCATGTTGCGGACAGCATGAGTAGTATAGAAAGCGGTATGTGGAGTAACAAGGACGTTTGAACGATCAATAAGGTCTTTAAGTCGCTTGTCAGGGAACTCCTTGCCACGCCAATCTTCATTAAAGATTCCAACTTCATCTTCGTAAGTGTCCATGATAAAGCCAAAGATCTTTCCACTATCAAGTCCTTCGATTACAGCATCAGTATCAACTAATGCGCCTCGTGAACAGTTAACAATTACAACATTGTCTTTCATTTTAGCAATTGCGTCTTTATCAATCATATGGAAGTTCTCTTTGGTAGCTGGAACGTGAAGAGAAACCACGTCAGCTTGAGCATATAGATCATCAAGGCTGTCAACGTAATATCCTTGCTTCTTTAATTCTGGATTTTCAAATGGGTCATATGCAATTACCTTAGCACCGAAGCCCTCCATAATTTGCATATAAACACGTCCAATATGACCAGTTCCGATAACACCAACAGTTTGGTCACGCACTTCTCGACCGATTGTTGGGGCCCAACGTAAGTCACCATTAGCAATCTTTTCATCTAAGACCTTGGTTTGGCGAAGAATTCGGGCTGTTTGAATAGCAGCATGTTCGGCAATTGCGTTTGGTGAGTAAACAGGAACGTTGGTAATTTCAAAGCCAAGTTCTTTTGCCTTAGCCATATCAATGTTATCAACACCAACATTACGTAGCGACATCTTTGTAATGCCTTCGTCAGCCAGTGCTTGTAGCGTTTCTGGCGTGTAATCGAGTTGTTGGTAAACGACTACCCCATCAGCTCCTTTAGCTTTTGCGGCAGTTTCAGGAGTTAAGAGTTCATCCGTATATTCTACTTCTACTTCGGGATGGTTCTTAGCCCATTCTTTAACGTAAGGTTCTTCATCTTTCCGGATACTAAAAGCAAAAATTTTTTTAACCATAAATATCTATCTTCTTTCTGTATGTGCCAAAAGTGTGTAATTGCTTTCAAATAATATTCTATCTTATACAAAAGTGTTAATCAAAGGGATTATCAGAATAAAAGCTAATTTTTTAAAAAGTCTGTATAATAGTTCAAGATGACTAAAAATAGATGAAGGAAGGATTGTTTTGATACGTATAGCACGAAAAAATTTAGCCATATGGGCAACAATTGGTGCAGTTTTCTTTTTATTAATCCAAGTTTCGTGTGACCTATATTTGCCGACAGTTACCGCCGATCTTGTTAATCGGGGAATTGTGCAAAAAGATATGGGCGTGATTTGGAATGAAGGAATTAAAATGATGATTGTGGCTGCGATTGGATTAGTGGCCGCCGGATTAAATGTTTATTTTGCGGCGACCCAATCAATGAAGGTGGGTGAAAAGCTACGAAGCCAGATCTATCATAAGGTTTTACGTTTCTCGAATCGTGAAATGGATGAGTTTGGCGATTCATCTTTAATTACGCGGTCAACCAATGATATTGTGCAGATTCAAAATGTCATGGTGCAAATGCTTCGGATGATGCTCCAATCACCTGTAATGCTTGTTGCAGCTTGTGTTCTAGCGTATGTTCGAGAACCACAACTAACTAAAGTGTTTTTTATTAGTCTGCCGATTTTAGCAATTATTGTCATGGTGGTTATGTACTTTGCGGTTCCGTTATTCAAGAGCATTCAGAAAAAAACTGATCGCATTAACTTAATCTTTCGGGAAGGGCTAACAGGAGTTCGAGTTATCCGTGCTTTTCGGCAGGAAGATCGGGAACAAAATCGCTTCAAAAAAGCAAACGAGGACTACACGCAAACCGGAATCAAGGCCTTTACAATTGTTTCGACATTATTCCCAGTAGTAACGCTTATTTTAGGAATGACAAATGTTGCCATTATTTTACTGGGTGGCCATCTTGTAGCTAATATGAGCATGCAAGTAGGGGATTTAATTGCCTTTATGACATATGCTACTCAGATTATGATTAGCTTTATGATGCTTTCAATGATCTTTGTCTTTGTTCCACGAGCCTCGGCATCTGCTGCCCGTGTTAATGCTGTCTTGGATCAACCGATCAGTATTCATAATGCACCAGAAAAGGATCAAGAAAAGATTTCGATTAATCAACCAGCTTCACTTGAATTTAAGAATGTTGATTTTCGTTTCCATGGGGCGGAAAGATTGGCCTTGCATGACTTGAACTTTAAAGTTACAGCAGGTCAGACTTTAGCGATTATTGGAGGGACCGGTTCAGGTAAATCAGCTTTGGTTAACTTAATTCCGCGGTTATTTGATATTGAAAGCGGGGAGATTAAAGTTGATGGTGTCCCAGTTAAAAAGCTAAGTCAGCATAATCTGCATGAGGTTATTTCTATTACCCAACAGCAAGCGGTCCTTTTTAGTGGGACTATTCGGTCTAACCTTCAATTTGGGTATGAGGAAGCAACGGATAAAGAAATGTGGCATGCACTTGAAATTGCGCAAGCGGCAGATTTCGTCCGTGAAGAAGGCGGATTGGACGCAGTTGTTGAGCAAAACGGGAGTAACTTTTCTGGTGGTCAACGCCAACGGTTAGCGATTGCTCGAACAATTATTAAGCCCGCATCGATTTATGTTTTTGATGACTCATTCTCGGCCTTGGATTTTGAAACTGATGCAAAACTTCGAGCGGCCTTAGCAAAAGACCCCCAAATTCAACGTGCCGTAACGGTTATCGTGGCTCAGCGAATCTCTACTGTTGTTGATGCTGACCAAATTATTGTGCTTGATGAAGGACGAGTAGTTGGTCAAGGGACTCACCAAGAATTAAAAGCACATAATGAAACTTACCAACAAATAATTAAGTCACAAGTCGAGAAAGGGGATGTTGATCGTGCGTAGAGGACCACGAGTACCTGAACAGGCTCAACACTTTTGGCCAACCACAAAGCGATTAATTGCCTACTTACGGCCATGGCGAGTTGGGGTTATTGTTTCAATTCTCTTAGCTGTTATTTCTGTTATTTTATCAATCTTAGCACCAAAAATTCTTGGTGAAGCTACGACGATCATTTATGACGGAATGCTTAAAGGGTATGCAGAAATGAAAGCTGGTGCCCACTTAAGCACCCTTCCAATTAACTTTACCCGGATTTGGCAAATTGGAATTACCGTCATTTTGCTTTATTTGTTCTCTGGACTATTTAGTTTCCTCCAATTACAAATTATGACACGAGTATCGCAACGTGTTGTTTACAATTTGCGTCAAGATTTTGAAGAGAAAATGCGCCGGGTGCCAATTAAATATTATGATACCCATAATAATGGAGATATTATGAGCCGAATGGTTAATGATATGGATAATATTGCGGGAACTCTCCAGCAAAGTTTGATTCAAATCATTACGAGTTTGTTGACACTTGTTGGTGTTTTCATTTTAATGCTTACGATTAGTTGGAAATTAACAATCATTGCCCTTGTCACAATTCCGCTTAGTGTTCTGGTAGTTGCTTTTGTTGCCCCAACTTCACAACGTCTATTTGGTCGTCAGCAAGCTGCTTTGGGAAAAATTAATGACCAAGTAGAAGAAACATACGCTGCTCATACGATCGTGCGGACATTTAACAAGGAACAAGATGAAGAAGAAAAGTTTAATAAAGAGAACCATCAGTACTACCAAGCAGCATGGAAAGCACAATTTTTCTCTAGCTTAATGATGCCAATGATGGTCTTTATTCGGAATCTTGGGTACCTTGTTGTAGTAGTGGTTGGAGCGATTCAAGTTATTCATGGTCAGATTACTCTTGGTAATGTGCAAGCATTTCTACAATATACCAATCAGTTTTCTCAACCAATTGCCCAAATTGCGAATTTAAGTAACACCATCCAACAAACAATTGCTTCGGCAGAACGTATTTTTGCTGTTTTGGATGAACCAGAGATGAGTGATAAGGTTGAAGATATTCCATCTCTTACTGGAAAGGATATTCCGAAAGTTGAATTCAAGGATATTAAGTTTAGCTATACTGATGAACCGCTTATTCAAGACTTTAACCTTAAAGCACCGCGAGATAAGATGGTCGCCATTGTTGGCCCAACCGGAGCAGGGAAAACGACCATTATTAATCTTTTAGAGCGGTTTTATGATCCGCAAGGTGGCCATATTTATCTTGATGGGAAAGATACTCGTTCAATGACTCGTGATACCTTACGTAAGCATATTGCGATTGTTCTTCAAGATACTTGGCTCTTTACTGGGACGATTTTTGAAAATATTAAGTATGGGAATGAGAATGCATCGGACGAAGAAGTCTATCATGCTGCTAAGATGGCCCGGGCGGATGCTTTCATTCGTGAACTGCCTGATGGTTACCAAACGGTCTTAGACGAGTCCGCTTCTAATATTTCACAGGGACAGCGACAATTATTAACGATTGCACGGGCATTTTTAGCTGATCCGGAAATTTTAATTCTGGATGAAGCTACTAGTTCTGTTGATACCCGAACAGAAGTCTTGATTCAAGAAGCGATGAATGCTCTGCAGCAAGAACGGACTAGTTTTGTTGTAGCTCACCGTCTATCAACGATTCGGAAGGCTGACCAGATTGTCGTGGTTAATCATGGGAAGATTATCGAAACAGGTAACCATGAATCATTAATGAATAAAAAAGGTTTTTACGCTAATCTTTATAATAGTCAGTTTGCCGGAAATAATTAAAGAAAAATGGGATAGCTTGTGGTTTTTACCATAAACTAACCCATTTTTTATTATTGTTTTATAAGTTTTTATCGATTTTGAATGTTAACTTAGAAAGTTCGAGTCCGTTCATTACTAACTCAGCCATTAAAGCTTTTGTTCGTTTAGCCATTTCGGCAACCATTTCATGCGTCTTTGAACTTAAGAAAGCACTGACTTCAGAAGATGACATCCCCTTAACCTGTGGAGCAACTTCATTGACCCAGCCGTAGAGGTATTCGCGGGCATCTTTGAGATAATCTAAGTCGGCCTTAGAAAATTCTGCATGGTGTGATTCGACAATCATTGAAAGCGCCCGATACATCCAGTAAGCACTCTTTAAATCCATATTAAGTTTCTCTGGTGTTTCACGATAGCTTACATCGATATCTTCAGCATTACCAAAGAATGGAACGTATGGGGTAAAGGTAGGAATACCAAAGCTCATCCACATAATCGTTGAAGCAGCTTCCGGTAAGTCATTACGAACCTGAAGAACGTGGGAATTTTGCGTCCGGTTTAGTGAAATTGGCCGGAACATATGCTTTTGCTGGTCGGTACCTTCATGGCCTAGTGGATCGTAAGGGGTTCCTTGGTAGTGACTACTAAGGATCTTTTCAACGTCTTCAAGGGTAATTCGGTGGTCCGTTTGCATAATAAACGGAATATCAAAATCAAGCGGGTCAAATTCAGTTTCCGGATTTAATACCTTATGACCGTACCATTGTCGTGGAGTGTTGTAGTGTTGATCAAAAATATCAGCAGTTCCGAAAATATGGCGGAAATTCCATTCATACTTGTCTGGGTTGAGGTGGTTCTTTGCAACAAATTCTTGAATTCCGTCAGACCACATAAAGTTAGCCTTGTCATTAAAATCAACCTGTTGAATGGCAATTCGATTTCCAGTAACAGCGTATGCATCATCTGGAATCCGTTGTGCAACCCAGTGATGTCCAGTAACGATTTCCATATACCAAACATCATCTTTGTCACTGAAAATAACCCCGTTTCCTTCTGCGGAACCGTATTTAGCGATTAATTTACCGAGGTAAGCAACCCCCTCGCGTGCACTATCAATGAAGGGAAGGGTAGCGGCGACGATAAGATCTTCATTAATTCCTGTTTCAGTATTAAGCGGATCACAGGCTAAAACCCGTGCATTAGCATAAACACTTTCTGTGGCGCTCATCCCAACGTTCTTTTCATTAAAACCACTTTCGTCAAAGACCCCTTCAGTTTTGTAATCGACATTAGGAGTACCTTGATAACGGTAACCATCAGCGGGGCGATCAATCACACACTTATTTAAATAAGCTTTAACTTGATTAGGATGATTATGATATGCCGGATAAGTTACAAAACGTTGTGGTGTAAGTGGAGCGAAAGTATCATCGTTCCGTGCTGCCATAGTTGAACCATCAATTGTAGCGTTACGGCCTACAAGAACAGTCGTACAAGCAGATAGATTTTTCTTCATTTTTTCAGGACCTTTCTATAATGACCTTAAATAAAACTATAGTAATAAGTTTAGTCTTCACACTTAGGGAGGTCAATCAATCGGAAACTACTTTTGTTCTAAATCAGCAAAAGTGGCATGGACTAATCCGGCTAAGTCTTCAGCGTTTAGTTTAACCGATCGACCAACTTTTCCAGATGAAACATAAATTTCGCCTTGTTCTTTTGCTTCAGTATCAATAAAAATCGGATATTGAAATTTTTCATAGATTCCTACAGGCGTGTTAGCACCATGAACATACCCTGTTGTCTTTAACAAGTTTTTAAGCGGAACCATATTAACTTTTTTGTTGCCGGAAACTTTAGCTAATTTCTTTTCGTCAAGGTGAGTATCGACGGGGATGACTCCGACTAAGGGGCCAGTCACATTACCAGTAAGAACAAGAGTTTTATAAATAATATGTTCATCAATGCCGGTGTGGTCAACGCTCATTGAACGGACATCGCCATCTTGATGCGTCGGAAATTCAGCTTGCTCATATGAAATATTATTTTTGTCTAAGATTTGTTCCACCTGCGTTTTTTTCATTTTACTTTTTTTATTCTTTTTACTCATAAGAAGATCATCTCCTAAATTTATCTGGGTCGCACCAATATTTTACAAAAAGATCCCAATTTAAAATAGGTCTGCTATACTTAAAGTGTATCATTAAAATTCGAATTAAATAAATCCGAGGAGTTAATTAGATGGCAGACTTAGTATATCGCTCAGTAATGCGTGATATAAAACAAAAAATTTTAGGCAATGAATACCCCGGAATGCGGCTACCGGACGAACGAAGCTTAAGTGAGATTTACGAGGTAAGTCGAAGTTCAATCAAACGAGCATTAGGTGTATTAGCGCAAGAAGGAATTATCTTCAAAAAACGCGGTTCAGGAACTTTTATTAATCCGCTCTACCTAAAAAATCAGTCCTTATTTCATTATGAGGGGAGTAATTTGGGAGTTACGGATAGTTTCCGTGCTGACGGGAAGAAGCAAGGGATTAAATTGCTTGATTACCAGGTTGTTCCCGCAAATAAGGATGTACAAGAAGAGTTGTTCCTCAATGATAATGACTTTGTTTACCAAATCAAACGGTTACGGCTAATTGATGACCAACCTTTTATGATTGAAACTGGTTTTATCCCGATTAAGATTACACCAACCTTATCTCCTGAAATTGTTAACGGCTCTATTTTTAATTATCTGGAGGATAAGATGGGAAAACGAGTTACCAAGTCGTTTATGACCATTGGCGTATCACCGTCAGATAAACAAGACCAAGAATTATTAAAGTTAAACTCGACAGAACCGGTGGGCATAATTGATGGAATCTTCTTTTTAGATGATGGAACACCATTTGAAGTTTCAAATATGCGCATTCACTATAAATACATGAAATATAGTACTTTTGTTAGCTTAGATCAGGAAGGCTAATATTAATTTAAGTTATTAGATTATCATAAGTTTGCGCAATATAACCATAGAAGGTGGCAAATGGTGTTAGACTAAGGATGTTAGCCGGTTTGCAAAACTAAAGAGCGGTTTAAAATTATTAATTTTTTATAATTGGACCGTATCAATTTGTAAAAAGGTTGACTTTTTGAAAAAACAGTTTATCATTAACATTGTAAATTTAATGATTTACGTTATGTTGTTAGAAAGCACAGGACGTATTGATTTATATAGAAGGAGTGTTTATTAGATGGCAGTAGATTACGATTCCAAGAAATACTTGGAAAGTGTTGATGCTTACTGGCGTGCAGCTAACTACCTTTCAGTTGGTACATTGTACTTAATGGGTGATCCATTACTTCGCCAACCATTAAAGGCAGAAGATGTTAAGCCTAAGCCAATTGGTCACTGGGGTACTATTGTTCCTCAAAACTTCATTTACGCACACTTGAACCGTGTAATTAAGAAGTATGACCTTGATATGTTCTACATCGAAGGTTCAGGTCACGGTGGCCAAGTTATGGTTAACAACTCATACTTGGATGGTTCATACACTGAAATTTATCCTGAATATACTCAAGACACTAAGGGAATGGCTAAGTTATTCAAGCACTTCTCATTCCCAGGCGGTACTGCATCACACGCTGCACCTGAAACACCAGGTTCAATCCACGAAGGTGGGGAACTTGGTTACTCACTTTCACACGGTGTTGGTGCTATCTTAGATAACCCAGAAGTTATTGCCGCTGTTGAAATCGGTGATGGTGAAGCTGAAACTGGTCCATTAATGGCATCATGGTTCTCAGACAAGTTCATCAACCCAATCAAGGATGGTGCGGTATTACCAATCATCCAAGTTAACGGATTCAAGATTTCTAACCCTACTATCCTTTCACGGATGAGCGACGAAGAACTTACTAAGTACTTCGAAGGTATGGGTTGGAAGCCATACTTTGTTTCAGCTTACAAAGAAGCTGACCGTGATGGTGAATTCAAGGGTTACAAGCCTCACATGGAAGTTCACGAAGAAATGGCTAAGACTTTGGACAAGGTTGTTGAAGAAATCAAGGCTATTCAAAAGAACGCTCGTGAAAACAACGATAACTCATTACCACAATGGCCAATGATTATCTTCCGTGCACCTAAGGGTTGGACTGGTCCTAAGACTGACCTTGATGGTAACCCAATTGAAAACTCATTCCGTGCACACCAAATTCCAGTTCCAGTATCCCAAGATGACATGGAACACAAGGACATTCTTGTTGACTGGTTGAAGTCATACAAGCCAGAAGAATTGTTCGACGAAGATGGTCACCCAGTTGCTCTTGTTGAAGAGAACACACCAGAAGGTAACCGTCGTATGGCTATGAACCCTATCACTAATGGTGGTATCGATCCTAAGCCACTTGTATTGCCAAACTACCGTGATTTTGCTGTTGATGTTCAAAATCCTGGTTCTGTTGTAAAGCAAGACATGCTTGAATGGGGTAAGTACCTCAACAAGATGGCTGAATTGAACCCAACTAACTTCCGTGGATTTGGTCCTGACGAATCTAAGTCAAACCGTCTTTACGCATTCCTTGATGGTCAAAAGCGTCAATGGATGGAAGGTATCCACGAACCAAACGACGAAGATGTGGCTCCACAAGGTCGTATGATCGATTCACAACTTTCAGAACACCAAGCTGAAGGATTCCTTGAAGGTTACACATTAACTGGTCGTCACGGATTCTTCGCAACTTACGAAGCATTCGGTCGTGTTGTTGATTCAATGCTTACTCAACACATGAAGTGGTTACGTAAGGCTAAAGATCTTTACTGGCGTCACCAATACCCAGCATTGAACTTTGTTGATACTTCTACTGTATTCCAACAAGATCACAACGGTTACACTCACCAAGATCCAGGTCTATTGACTCACTTATTTGAAAAGGAACGTCCAGACCTCGTTAAGGAATACTTGCCAGCAGATACTAACTCATTAATGGCTGTATCTAACAAGGCATTCCGTAACCAAGAATGCATCAACCTCTTCGTAACTTCTAAGCACCCACGTGCACAATGGTTCTCTATTGATGAAGCTACTCAATTGGCTGACAATGGTCTTGGCTACATTGACTGGGCATCTACTGACCAAGGTACTGAACCAGATGTTGTATTTGCATCTTCTGGTACTGAACCTACTGAAGAAGCTCTTGCAGCTATTGACATTCTTCATGACAACTTCCCTGAATTGAAGATTCGTTACATCAACATCATCGAAATTATGCGTTTGATGAACACTGACAAGAACCCTGAAGGTTTAACTGATGCTGAATTCAATAGTTACTTCACTACTGACAAGCCAGTTATCTTTGCATGGCACGGATTCCGTGACATGATCCAAGCATTGTTCTTCGATCGTGCTAACCGTAACGTTCACATTCACTCATACGAAGAAAATGGTGATATCACCACTCCATTCGACATGCGTGTATTAAACGAACTTGACCGGTTCCACTTAGCTAAGGACGCTATCCAAAGTGTTCCTGGTTACGAACAAAAGAGTGCTGCATTTGTTGCCAAGATGGACAACATGATCAACAAGCACAACCACTACATTCGTTCAGAAGGTAAGGACTTACCAGAAGTTACTAACTGGACTTGGAAGGGTCTTAAGTAATCAGCTACTGATTGCTAATTAAACACTTAATAAATTAAGAAAAGAGATCGAGTTTAACTCGGTCTCTTTTTGTTTGTGCGCCCGGCATGGGTATTAACTAGGCGGTGAAAGTCCGCTATGGGCCGTAGTAGTCGGAACCATGAGCTGAGGACAAGGGTGTCCGTCGTGAGACGGAATCTGAAGGAAGTCTAAGGCAAAATACTGCACCGATGAACAAGAAGTAGCTATAAGGCTGAGGGTAACTGGATAAGGTTGCAAACCAAACTGAAGTCCAATACTACTCGAAGTTACTCTTAGTAAAGCTAACGGTGACATGGTATGAAAGTTAATATCCTTACCCGGGGAGATCTGGCCTACACGTTTCCGACAAGAGGAATAAGTTTAATTTCCACAGAAACAAGCGGTGCAGTGATGCAGTGTTGAGTAAGCCAGAAGTCAGCCGAGGTCATAGTAGTTTGAATAATCAGATGAA